>CAYJOS010000008.1:0-22545 GCA_964371875.1 uncultured Oscillospiraceae bacterium
TGCACTTACATTGTATATTCAAGTGAAAAAAAAGTTACCCCAGCGGAGCGCGTTTCTCCTCGTTTCTTTTCGTCGCAACGAAAAATTCTCCGTTCTCCGTTTCTTTTCGCCGAAGCGAAAATTCTCCAACGAAGCGCATTTCTTTTTGCTGAAACAAAAATCCCCCTCGGAGAGTGCTTCTTTTCAACAAAAAATTCCGCTCAATTTGAACGGAATTTTTAAATTTAAACTTTAGGTATAATATTGTAACCATATTCCAACGCATAATCATACGCATAAGTTCCGACATTGCAACGAATATCAATCTCCATAGTATTAGAGGAGAAACCTGTTTTCAATGGCCCTTCGATATTAGTTACACTATCTGGCAAGTCGATGATAACATCATCTTGTCCACTAAACACGAAAGCACCTCTTCCGATTTCTTCCACACCATCAGGAACAATAATTTCATCAGGCTCTTCTTTTTGGATAATAATGACAAAATCTGCGGCAATTCTTTTAACTTGTGGCAGATAAACAATCTTTTCACCGTAGTCAACCACATAGTGAACCAAATTACTGTCACCGATTATCCACTGCTTTTGACCGCCAATATAGTTGTCGTAATACCAAGCGCAGTAAGTGAATGAGTCACCTGTTATATCATTCAAAGTCGAGGGAATATGCAAGTCGTGCAGTGATTCACAGCCAACAAAAATGTCAGCGCCCATAGTTGTCAAGCCCTCAGGTAATTGAGCTGATTGTAAACTCTCACATTCGTAAAATGCAGAATTTCCAATTTCCTTAAGGTTTTGTGAAAATACGACAGTAGTCAAATTGTCGTTTTTAAAGAAAGCCATGTCGCCAATTCTCTCGACAGTATTTGACATTACGACTGATTCAACGGCTTCATTTTCGTAAAATGCAAAGGCGTCGATAACTCTAATTCCCTCAGGAATTGTTACATTTTTACTTGTTCCGACATATTTCACCAAAATATCATTAAAAATTATCATGCCATCTTGTGCATCATTCATGGACAAATCAGAAAAATCAAAGGAAGCAAAGCCTAATTTGACATTTGATGGAACTTCACCAATTTTCCAACCGCTGAAAGTTACCTGCTCGGTTAGGCTGTCCTCCTCCCAATCACTGAATGCAAAGTCACCAACCTCTTCAAGCGTTGAAGGCAATTCACCAAAATTTATACTGTCATCATCTTGGTCGTAACCGCTAAATGCATGGTCGCCAATGGTTTTCAAACCTTCATTTAAAACTGCATGTTCAAGTCCATAACAGCTGTAAAAGGCATAATCGCCAATGCTCTCAAGGCTTTCAGGGAAAGAAATCGCCATAATATACTCGTCATAAAATGCTCTTTCAGGTATGTGTTTTGCGCCTTCGGGAATTATTAAAACTACATAGTCAAGGTCTGACATTGGAATAACTACGCCATTTTCGTCGAATTCCGCAACTACTTCTGTGTAGCTTGCAAATCTTGAAGGTATTCCAAATTCATTTTCGGTCGGAGATTTTACTATTTCAGTTTCGGTTGAATAACTTACATCATTTGTTTCAAAAATACCCATTATATCTTCGAAATTTAGCATTACCGCAAAGAAGAAAATCAAGAAAACAAGACTCGCAAATGGGTTTCCTTTTTTCTTTTTTGGTTGAGATTTCATCTTTTGTCTAGCTTCTGCTTGCTCTCTTGCAAGTTTTGCAAGTTGTTGAAGTTCATCAAATTCTTTTTCTTTTTTACTCTTTTGTTTTTCATATGACACGCTGTGTAATCCGCCGCAACTTGGGCAAATTCCATCTGACTTTTTCTCGTTAAAGCTTCTGCCGCACCAATCGCAATTCATCTATCATTCTCCATAAATTTTTAGTTTAATTTTAAATGTCGAAGCAATGAGCTTCGACATTAGTATTATAATAATTCAATAAATCTATCTAAAATAACCGCCATTTGAGCTCTGGTCAAGGTATCATTTGGAGCTAAAAGTCCCTCGTCAGTTCCGCTAATTATGCCATTGGAAACAGCCCAAACCATTGGTTCGCTCGCCCAATCTGCTACGCTAGAAACATCAGAAAAGCTCTCGAGCGATACATCTTCAACTGCACCCAGTTCAAGATATTTTGCATACCTGAATAGGAAAGTTACACATTGAGCACGGGTTAAGGTGTCATTTGGCAAGAAATTTTCGCCTGTCCCCTCGGCAATTTCGTGGTGCGCTGCCCATTTTGTTGCTTTTTCATAGTATGAATTTTCTTCAACATCTGAAAAACTTAGCGCTCCGTCTATGACAGTATTTGGAAAAAATGCGGGTTCAATTCTGGAAAGAGTTGTAATGAACATCGCTCTGTTAACTGCTGAATTTGGAGCAAATGTTCCATCACCCATGCCGTTTACTATGCCGTCTGAGCTGATATTTATAACCGCATCTGCAAACCAATCATTTTCTAAAACATCGCTAAAATTCACCGTGTTTTTGGCAATTGAAACACTTTCGATTTTATAGGAAAACACATCTCCTATATACAAAGTGTCGTCGATAATTGTAAGTCCTCTTGGGTTTACAGGCGATAGACCATCTTCAAACTCCCCTGTTAAAACCACATTTTCAATTCTTCCGTCTTCGATTTTTCTTACTGCACCGTTTCCGCTATCAGCAAAATACAAATCACCGTTATCAACTATAATTTCGGTCGGAGAGCTGAGATATGAGTCTTTACCGTTTCCAAATCCTTCAAGTCCGTCAACTGAGCCGGCAATCGTTGTAACTTCGCCGTCTTCAATTGCACAAATCCTGTTATTTCCTGTGTCGGCAACATATAAAATTCCATCTTCATAAGCCAAACCTGTTGGGGAATTGAATTTTGCACTTTTAGCACTGCCGTTTGAAATACCCTCTTCTTCGGGCACACCAGCAAAAAGAGTTACTTTTCCATCAATATCCATTTTTCTTATGACATGATTTCCAGTATCTGCAACATAAATGCTTCCATCTTCGTCAATTGCAATACCCGTCGGGCGGTTAAATTCAGCCTCACGGCGAGTTCCGTTGCTATATCCAGCTTCGTCGCCGGCAATAAGCCCAACAGTGCCATTTTCAATGTCGAGTACCCTAATTCTGTGGTTTTCCGTGTCGCTTATAACGTAGATATCACCAAGCTTTTCAATGTCCCAAGGTGAATTAAATCTTGCTTCGTCAACTTCGCCGTCCCTATAGCTACCCGAGGGGCTTCCGTCGGCATTATCTGCACCAAGTGCGCCTGCAATTACAGAAAAACCACCATTTTCATATCGCAAAATCTGATGATTATATGAGTCCGCAATAATTATGCTTCCATTTTCTTCAGTTATCATAGCAGACGGAGAAACATGTTCCCCAGCTGCAAAAGAAGTTGTGCTTCCTAGTATCCCGACCGCTAATGATAATGTAAGAACCTGCTTTTTCATTTTGTATCTCCTAGTGTTGCTTTTAATTATAGTAATTTCTCTATTGAAAATACCTCAAATGGCTCACTTTTGCCTTTGAGCGTTAATGTACCCAATGCTTTACATTCTATTCTATCTTCAATTGCCTCGACAACGCTACGACTAACCAAAATTTGTCCTGGTTTTGCGTTGCTTTCAAGCCTTGCTGCTGTGTTGACTGTATCGCCGATAGCTGTGTAGTCCATTCGTTTCGGTGAGCCGATATTCCCGACAACCGCCGACCCAAAATGAACACCAATTCCAAAGTCTACACTGTGTCCAAATTCTGCCATCAACTCCTCGCCAAGGCTTTTTGCACCTTCACGCATGTCAATCGCGGCTTTTACAGCTAGGAAAATAGGATCTTTTTGTGGGAGTGGAGCTCCCCAAAATGCCATAGTGCAGTCGCCGACATATTTGTCGAGTGTGCCACTGTTGTTAAAAATACATGTGCTTGTTAGTGTTAAATATTTATTTACAATCTCAACGACTTGCCTTGCATCCAGCTTTTCGGACATTGTTGTAAATCCACGAATATCGACAAATAATACAGCGATATCACGCAAATCTCCACCAAGCTGTAGCGCTTGAGGATCGCCTTTGAGAAGTTCGTTTGCTATTTCGGGCGCAAGATATCTGTGCAAAGTGTTTGTAACTTTGCGTTTTTCAAATGCTGCTCTTGCATAGTTTGTTGCAACCGATGTTATGTATGCAACGGTTAAAGAAATTGGTAGATAGACAATTTGGAAAACATATCCACGGTCAAACGCATAAATATATGCACCTATGCTTAAGGCAGTTGAAATAACCCAAACCAAGGTTGAGATGCGAATTCCTCTGTCAAAATACCAGAAAAAAGCTAAAAATGTGAATACAAAGATGATTATCGCCTGTGGAGTTTTTGAAACTTCAGCTTTAAGTTCTCCGCTTAAGAGCGCAGCGATTGCGTTTGCTTGATATTCAACTCCATACATTTTTTCAGAATGATCAATTGCAGTAATATAATCGTCCTGCATTCCGTGTGCATAAGGTCCGATAAGGACAATTTTGCCTGCGAAAAATTCTGGATCAAGTTCTTGATAAACTAAGTCTACAATCGAAAATCCATCATTGAATGCACCAGGTGCTGACTGAAAATTCACATACCACATATGTCTTGAGTCTGTTGTTGGCTTTAAAACTTTTTCGTCACCAATATATTCCATATACATTTTATATATAGATTGGTGAAAAGATGGAATTGTTCTTCCGTCAGGTAAATCGATTTCCCAAATTCCGTGACGTAAAACTCCATCGAAATCAAGCATACCGTTGATATGCCCTTGTGTTGTTACTTCTTTTAGTGCATCAAATGGCTCTTCATAAGCTTCTATCGTAAATGTGTCTAAGTAGAAAGTTCCGTCGTCGTTTATGACCAGTTCATCGCCAAATGTTGCGGTTGAAGCTGTTACTACGTTGCCATATTTTCCAGTTGCTTCGACAAGTTTTGCATCGGCTTCGGGGTTTTCGCTTTCGCCTATGTAAGTTGTATCAATTCCGATTACAGCTGGGCGTTTTTCAGGGTCTAGATTTAAATATTCAATAGCATCAGCCATCAAATCCCTAGGCCAAGGCATAGGACCAAATTCATCAACGGAATATTGGTCGAGACCAATTAAAACAATTTCTGAATTTGGTGTTTTGGGTTGCTGATAAACTGCATCCGCAACTGTATTTGCTTGTGTTAGCATGATATCGCTAAGGTAGAGCACTGTAAATAACAGTGCTCCAACCGTAGCAATTATTAAACGCTGAATTTGCTTGCGTTTGTTCATTTTATAACCTCTAATTAATGTCTGTTAGTTCAAAATATGAGTCTGCACCATTTTGTAATTTTGTGCCGAAGTTAGCAACAGCGTCAGGTAAGTTTGCTCTAATTACACAAGTGTCTTTTGCATATGAATATGTAATATCTTTATTAGGAAGATCTTCAAAAAATACGGCATGTCCAGCGCCAGCGCCTTCTTTTGTAACAAATCCACCTGTCATCTCAAAGCTAGTATTGCCTGTTCCAAAAGACAGAACAGTTCCACCAGTTGTGGAGTTTTCAATATTGCCACCTGTAACTTTTAGCTTTGAATTTTTCGCATCTGATGAACCATCAATTTGAATTGTTGTTGTTCCTGATGAAATTATTTTTCCTTCAGATTCACCTGTTATTGTAACAAATCCATCAGCTTCATATGGGTTGATGACGATTTTACTTGTGCCTAAATTCAGTACACCGCTACCAATATCTAATGTGATTGGCTGATCAATTACAATATCGTTTACTAACATTTGATTAACAACTGTTGTCATTTCTAACATGTCATCAGCTTCTAAATCTGTAAACAAAGTTTGCGCTGAGAATGAGTATAAATGCCCGTTACCTCTATTGCCTGAAAATTTAGCATGATATGGTGGATATGAAGTTGTAAAGGTAATTACATCATTTGACAAAAATGTATCGCCAGCATATATAATTTCACAAGCATTATAGTTAACTGTTCCGTTTAGTGTGTTGAACATTTTTTCATTTTTGAAGTCGGAGTCAGTTAGGTTTATCGTACCTTCATTTATGAAACTATCTTGATTTAAAAATTGGAAAAGATCACCATTATTTGCTTCAACATCACCTGAAACTGTAATTATACCACCAGTTTCGTTTGTAAATTCACCTTTATTTACAAAACCACCTTGTGAGATAATAGTACCACTGTTTGTAAAGATACCTTTGGTACTATCTTCTGAGTTATTAAATGTATCACTTGTTTCAATTGTTCCAGATGATGTAAATGTACCTTTGTTTACAATATCTCCAGCTTCAACTGTAGCATTGTTAAAGTTGTTAAAAGTTGCATCGACACGGTTTTCAACTGTGGTAGTAGCGGTGATTGAACCATAATTGTTCATTATTCCACCATTTCCCATATGATATTGGAAATCTAAAGTACCATTATTTGTAAAAGTTCCTTGGTTGCGAATAGTCAAAACACTAGGGTCACTGTTTTTCAGCTCAATTTTACCATTATTTACAGCTTCACCTGCGTGAATATAAAGATTATTTGCAATTAAAGTTGCATTTTCTGCAACAACCAATCTACCGTCGATTATTTCTTCACCAGCTGCCCCTACATTTTTTGCGAATCCAATAGCTAACACACCATCAAATGTTGCATTACCGTTAATATGTAGGCTATTTGTGCTTAAAATATTTGTTGTTATGCCTGATGCTGCTGTTAAAGTTGCGCCATTTGCAACAGTTAGCGTCCCATCAACATCAAAGATTGAGGTTGATGATGATGAGGCGGTTGAAGAAGATAGATTTGTAGTACCAGCTGTGATTTCAAGTGTTTTTCCAGTTGGAATTTCAAAACCATCACCCAAATCAAGAGCAACGTTATTTACGATTTGAACGTTAGTTATATTTGGGTCATTAAACATAGCTTCTAATTCTGCTGCTGTCGAGCCTGTGAATTGGTTCGCTGGAATTGAGCTTCCACCTGATGAACCGCCACTGCTGGGTTTTTCTTCCTCTTCTTCCGCTGCCGCTGCATCATCTATAGCTTTGTTTTCGTCATTTTCAACAGCAATTTCTTCTTCCGCTGCTGCTTCTTGAGCAATCTGTTCAACTTCAACTTCAGCTAGTTCTTCTTCAGCATTTGCGACTAAGACTTCTGCGTCTAGTCCGCTTTGCTCTTCAACAACAGCTTTAAGTTCAGGGTCTTTTTGAACTTCAACTTTTACGAAAGCAGGTACAGTTTCTTCTGTGATTGGTGTTGGGTCTGACATTGTTTTGTCTTGGTTTGTGACATCTAACTCAAATCCTGCTTCCAGAATTTCTGTTTGAGTTTCGCCGTTTGCTACATCAGAAGTTGTAACTTCAACTTTTCCCGAAAGTAGTGTGACACTGCTTACGTCATTTGTAAGTTCAACATAGCCTGATGTTCCACGAATACCTGTTACCATGCTTGATGTACGAACTGTCATAGTTTCGGTTTCTTCAAGCGGAGCTGTTACATTAAAGAAAAGTCTTCCTGAAGTTAACAAAAGTTCAAGTTGATTTCCTTTTTGTTTAACAGTACAGGTTGTTAGTGAGTCAAGTTTGACCGCTTTATCATCGTCTAGGCTGATATAAGCGTAACTTGCTGATGAAGTCGAAATTGTGTAACCGCTACTCAATCTCATTTCATCTCTTGTGGTTAAGGTATTGCCTGCTGAGTTTTTAACCGTTACTGTTCCCTCATGCGATACTAAACGCAATGTTGTTGAAACAGCACCAGCCGCCATTGCCACTGTACCCAGTAGCAAGGACAATACCAAAATGCTTACAAGCATTTTGGATGCCCTTAGTAGATTTGATTTTCGCATAGTTTTTCCCCCTATTTTTTGGATTTCTATAAACCCAAATTTAAACAGCCTAAAACCAAATTTTTTAGGCTTGTTTATTACTTATTATTGCTCTGTTCCCAGTGCTCGTTCCCACGCTCGACTCTTTGCAAAAAGTTTGAAGATCTCGGGGTCAATTTTCCCCTCTTCAACCATTTCTGAAATGATTAGCAGGGCTTTTTCAGGTGAAATTCCGCTTTTATATGGTCTGTCGAGAGCGGTAATTCCCTCAAAAATGTCTAAGATTGTAAGTAATCTTGTTTCAGCATCGAGGTTTGATGCATTTTTATGGTCAGGATAGCCAGAGCCATCTAAAAACTCATGGTGTGCGCCTGCCCATTTGGGCACATTTTTATAGTCACCGTCAAATTTGATTTTATCTAAAATATCTCTCGTTACTCTGACATGGCTTTCCATAATTTGTCTTTCGATAGCTGTCAAAGTACCTTTTCTGATACATAATGCATCAATTTCGTCCTCTTTCAGCCAAGCTTGTTCTTCACCATGTTGATCTATATATTTTTGTCTGCCTAGAGCAATAATTTCGTCTAGTCTATCGTCTTCAACATAGCCCATGGAATTTATCATAACGACTTGCTCTCTTGTGTATTTCAATTTATTGGCAAAATCAGAATAATCAGTTCCATTTTCTAATGCTTCGACTTTTCCCAGAAGTAAAATAATGTCAAATCTTGTCATAATTTCTTCCAGTTTATCTTCAAGTCTTGTGCCTTTGTTCATAACCTCAAGAGGAATTACAAGCTTTCCAACATCATGAAGCCAAATGCTCATCAAAAATTGGCGTCTATGCCTTTCGTCGAAAGTCCATTTGTCCTCAGTTTCTTCAAGGTAATCCATAAAGGCAGAGGCATATTTAACCATATTTGTTGTGTGGTGAACATTATATGGTGTTCTATGATAAATTACAGTCGAAAAAGTTTCTACAATAGACTCCATAAGGTCTTGCATTTTTCGAGTATAATTCATATTTGTCAAGCTAACAGCTGCTTGTGAAGCAAGTGCCAGCAAAATTATTTCGCTTTGAGGGCCAAACGCAACAGTTTTTCCTTCTGTGTCCTGAGCGTTTATGAGTTGCATGACTCCGATAATTTCCCCACGATCATTTTCCATAGGTACAACCATCATGGATTTTGTCACATAACCTGTGATTTTGTCGTAATGACGTGGTCCTGAAAAGTCGAAAAGGTCACTATTTCTAACATTTGGAATGTTAATCAGCCTATTATCCAAAACTGCAAACGCACATACATTTGTTCGGCTGAGTGGAACAGGTGGCAAATCTATATCGCCGTGAATTCCGCCTTTTGTAACCCCCATAGACTTTGTGATCATAACTTTGAACGCTAGTGCATCATCTTCAAGTATGTAAATTGTACCGCCGTCACAGTCGGTTATATCCATAGCTTCAGTCAAAATTCTCTCAAGAAGTCTGTCACCATTTTTTTCAACTGCCATGGCTATATTTAAGTCAAGTAGTCTGTGTATGCTTATTTTTTTCATAGAGAGATGACCTCCCCTCTTTTCGCAAAAAAGCTGTTGTCCATAATTTTCTTCAATTGTTTCTCCGATAATAATAGTTCTTCGTCTGTTCGGTTTGGGTCATGATGAAAAATGCAAAGTTTCTCTACATTTGCTTCAAGTGCCAATTTCGCACTTGTGCTTGCAGTTGAGTGACCAAAACCACGACGAGTTTCGATTTCATTTTCTGTATATTGCCCATCACAAATCAATAGCGAGCAATCTTTTGCAAAATCAATGAGTTTTTGTTTGCTTTCATCAGTTATCTCATAATCAGTTGCATATACAAGGCATTTTCCGCCGTAATTTATTTTATACGCTGTGCAACCACCAGGGTGGTTGCCTTCCATTATTTCTATTTTAACATCTTCAAGTTCAATATCACCTGATACTTCTTCAAACTCAACATCAGCAGTAAAAGCATCTGCTGTTACAGACCACAAAGGTGGTCGCATGAGCATTTCTAGTTGTTCACGTGCTCCGCCAATTTCACGTTTAACAGCATAAATTTTTACACTGCGGTTTTTTTCATACAAAACACGAGAAATTGGTAAGCCGAGCAAATGGTCTGCATGAGGGTGGGATATAAAAATATGTATATTTTTGTCGTCTTCTGTTAACAGTGATGGCAATGAAACCAGTCCAGTACCTGCATCAAGCACTATGCATTGACCTGCAACTCTGACAAATATACAAGCAGTTGCACCGCCAAATTGAGCATACTTATCCCCATCCACGGGAACAGAGCCACGTGCGCCCAAAATTGTGGCTTCAAACTTTTGCATGATAAATCTCCTTATTAACATCTCGTTAAACGCTTTTTTTATTCTAACATATCACAAATAATTTTAAAAGACTTTTTTGTAAAAAATTCGACATTTTAGAAAATTTTTCGACAAAATTTCCAGATAATGGTTTACTCGCTGTAAACTCCGTCTGTTTCTATAATAACAGAGCTGATTTTCTCGTCCCAATCCAGTGAAATGTCAATAATTTCCGCTAAATCTCTAAGTTTTATGAAATTGTTTCCATTGATGTTATAGGCTGTTGGCGATACAGTTTCTGAGCTGATTTCAAGTTTTGAGTCGCTCAAAACAATAGATTGAGGCGCACCTTCTGGAAGAGATGCCATTTCGCCGCCAACTTTTGAATATGCCCTATTTGGGATTAAAGTGATTAGATTTTTTTCGCCATTCCAGTCTACATTAAACTGTTTTTCAGTACCATCAATAACGAAAGCTAAATCACGAAGTTTTACATAGTTGTTTCCATCTATGTTATAAGTTGGGAATTTAACAAGTTCTCCGTCAACATAAACATCCGACGAGGTTGAAACAGCATTAATACTTTGAGTTGTAGGTGTAGTCGGAGTTGTTGCACCTGAGCCTGATTGAGTGAACACCAAAACAGACGCTAGCTCACGCCCTGCACTTGTGACATAATTTCCATTTTCATAAAGCATACTTGAAGCACCGCCGTCAAGGCTCATTGCATCTGTCGCACCGATTGACTGTAAATAGTCAGCAATTTGTGCAAATGAAGCCACACCTGTTCCCAAAATCACAGAGCCGTCGCTCATAGTTGCGACAAAACTTCTCTGCAAAACTGAAGTTGCATTTTGTTTTGGGTCGGCATCAAGACCTGCGTTATATGATGAATTTGTGTTTACATTTTGACCATTGTGGATTAACATTCTACCGCCACCGACAATATCAAAATCTGTTCCGCTTAAACTTCCGCCACTGTAAGTAATGCTAGGTTCAAAACTAACTCGGTTACCAACTGAAGGCACAAGACCCCAAGCGGCGTGTGAGCTTTTTGACCCTGAATTGTAGACAATAAGTGATTGTCCGTTTTGAAGTGTGATAACTTGACCTGCTGAGTAGCTAGCAGAAACTATTCCATTTTCAATCAAATAAGCTGTTGCACCGCTTCCGACTGTGTACGGAAGAGTCATTTCGTCGCTTATTTTGATAATCGCTTCAGCGTTTTCATTTTTACCGTTTACAGTCCAAATTTGAGCTGGACCTTTGCCGTTGATATAAGCTTGGTCGGTTACATTAACTCTGTCGATAATCGCCTGACCATCTTGAGTTAAAATCAGGGAATTATGCTCACCACCTCCGACAATCATCTCGCCATTTTGGACTAAGTTAGTCAAAATCAGCGGGCAGTTGTCAGGAAAAGTGATATTTGAACCACTATAATATGAATTGAAAAACAGCCCATTGACCGAAGCGACAACCGTTTTTCCGCCTGTTTTTCCTGCATCTACCAATTCCCACGCGGAAATGTCTGTATTTACCGTTCCGTAAGCTGTAATAACTTCACCCACAACTGAACCGTTCATGGGTACTTTAACAATGTTTAATGAACTTCCGCCTGCCGAGGCTGTTTCGTAAGCAAAAGCTGAAACCGCCATTGAAGCAGTAATTCCCAGCGCTGTAATGATACTGATAGCTTTTTTCATAATAATAGTTCCTTTCAATTTTATTGAAATCATTTATAAAAATTATACCATTTATCATTCACGCTGTCAAAAAATTTTCACATTTAATTATTTGTTTTGATTTTTGCAACAACATTTCTGTTAATTCGTTTTAAGAACACCAAACTGAGTGTTACAGACATGAGTTCAGCAATCGGTATCGCCCACCAAACAGCATTCACTTCGCCTGTTAATGAGAGCAAATATGCTGCTGGTAGGAGGATTATAAGCTGTCTACAGAATGAAATTATCATACTGTAAACGCCATTTCCAAGCCCTTGATAAACAGCCGAGCAACCAATGCATAATCCGGCAAATACAAAGCTCAACGCTCCGACACGCAGAGCAACTCTTCCTATTTCAAGCATGTCCTCAGAGGCATCAAAAAGTCGTAATAATTGGTCTGGAAAAATTTGAAAGACGACTAAACCAATCCACATAAGAGCACATGCATAAATTATCACATACTTCGTTGCTTGTTTTATTCTTTCAGGTTTGCCTGCACCATAGTTATAGGCAATTATTGGAATAACTCCGCTGTTTAA
Source organism: uncultured Oscillospiraceae bacterium (assembly GCA_964371875.1). Classification (GTDB taxonomy): domain Bacteria; phylum Bacillota; class Clostridia; order Oscillospirales; family Oscillospiraceae; genus Heteroscillospira. Next base: position 12,446 of record CAYJOS010000008.1, read on the forward strand.
GCCCAAAACAGGCATGATGAAAATACTTTGAATTTTATAATACACACCCAAAACCGCTGTTGCTGTCTCTGTAAAAGAAATTAAAATCAAGCTTAGTCCATATGTAGTTACAGAGCCTATAGATTGCATGATTATAGAGGGCAAACCTACTTTATAAATTTTAAAAATTGTTGCTTTTTCTGGTTTTAAATTTTTCAGTTCAAGTTTGATTTCTTTATTATATTTAGCGTTTAAATATACACCTAAAATACCAGCGATGATTTGCCCTATAACTGTTGCAATCGCCGCACCTGAAATACCTAATTCTGGGAAACCGAACAAACCGAAAATCAAAATAGGGTCTAAAATTATGTTAATAATCGCACCGACAGCTTGAACAGCCATGGATAAAACAGTTCTGCCTGTTGACTGCAAGAGTCTTTCAGCTATTATTTGGAAAAATACACCAAAAGAAGCTGCTGTACAAATCATTAGATAAGACGTTCCGAGTTCAACAATTTCGGCATTATCGGTTATGCTTCGAAAATATGCACCACTGAATAGTATACCTACAATTAAAAATAAAACAGAGTTCAAAATTGCAGTGAAAAAACCATTTCCTGCAATTTTATTAACTTCTGCAAAATCTTTTGCTCCTAAAGCTCTAGAAAGTGCAGAGTTCATACCAACCGCAGCACCAACTCCCATTGCGATTATAACAACTTGAACAGGAAACGCGAGCGAAACAGCAGTAAGAGCATTTTCAGATACTCGGCTGACGAATATGCTATCAACTACATTATATAATGCTTGAATTAGCATTGAAATTATAATGGGCGTGGACATGGTGATTATTAGTTTGTTGACAGGCATAACACCCATTTTGTTTTCTGTCATCGTTGTGTTTGTGTTTGACATTTTTTCTCCTTGTATATTATCTGATTATAAAATCCAAATTATATTTTTTCATTTACAAAAAATTTGTGAGTACTATACAAACAATTTTTAATTATAGTAAACTTTTAGTGCAATAGAACAGTTGAATGTGTAAATTTCTATTAACATTGTCCTGTTTGGATATATTGACTAGTTAATTTTTATGTGTTATAATTACATCATAATAGAAATTCACACGTAAGTAGCCAAATTTCAGCAATTGGCTTCAAATTAAAGGGAGGGCTTTATATGATCGGTGGTAAATTAAAAGACATTAGAAAAAGTGCCGGTATGACGCTCCAAGAACTTGCTGCAATGACTGACCTATCTACCGCTTATCTCAGCAATGTGGAACGCGAGGCTACTAGCCCCACTCTGCAAAATTTAGCGAAAATTTCTAAGTCATTGCGAATAGATATCACGGAGCTGTTCAGTGGCGAGCAAACAATTAAAGAAGTTGTCAGAAAAGACGAGAGGCGTGAGGTTTTACACTCAAACACAAGAGCCAAGTATCAATTGACAACCGATGGTGCAGACACTATCAAAGGTTTGTGCATCACTTTACCCGTTGATTTTAACGACGAAATTGTTTCTTTAGGACATGACGGCGATGAATTCGGTATCATTACCGAAGGCAAAATGCTTGTCAGACTAAACGGAAACGAGTACATATTAGAGCCGGGAGATTCAATTTATATTCCAACACATACTCCGCATAATGTTAAAAGAGTCGGCGATGTTGAAACTGTGTCCTACTGGACATTTGTTCGCAAAACACCTGATCTATCTTATGTTGAGATGGAACATTATTTCGCATAATTTCAAACCTAACAGCTTGTCGAAATTCGACAAGCTGTTTTTTTATACTTATTTTACCTTTTTGTCCTCACCATACATCAGCTTTCTATATGTAAATTTGAACATAATAGCAGTGACAGTTATCGCAGTTACGTCAGCAACTGCCTCAGCTAAGAAAACCGCAGAAGTTTTGTCTTCAAAAAATATAGGTAGAATGTAGATAAGCGGCACGAGTAAAATTACTTTGCGTAAAAATGCAAGGAAAAGTGATGACTTTGCATAGCCAACCGATAGATAAACGGTTTGACAGGAAATTTGAATTCCAAATATACCCATACCTGCAAAATATATTCTAAGTGGTGTGACAGCATATTCCAAAAATTCGGGGTCGCTGTTGAAAACCATGATAAGCGGTTTCGGAAAAATCATGATTATTGCCCAAACTATCACGGTGTATCTAAGCGTAATTTTTAATAATTCAAAAAAACTTTCTCTCAAACGATCAAGTTTTCTAGCTCCAAAGTTATAGCTGAGAATTGGCTGTGCTCCTTGCGTAAAACCAAAAACAGGCATTGTCATAAATTGCATTAACTTTGAAAAAACTGTCATAGAACCAACTGCCATATCTCCACCGTGTATTTGAAGAGCACGGTTGAAAGAAACCAGCACCAAACTTTCGGTTATCATCATGACAAAAGGCGAAACACCAAGTGACATACATTTTAATAAAATCGAAAAATCAGGCTTCATATAACATGGTTTTATCTTTAAAGTTGCTGTTTTAAACAAAAACCAAGTTGCCCAAATCGCTGAAATTGCCTGTGAAATAACCGTTGCAACTGCAGCCCCTTGAACACCCATTTCAAACAGAAAAATGAAAATTGGGTCTAAAATTATGTTTGAAACTGCACCGATTACAACAGTTTTCATAGCAATTTTTGTATAACCTTGTGCGGTTATAAATGAGTTTAGCCCAAGCGATAACATGACAAAAACTGTACCAAGTAAATAGGTGTTTGTATATTCCATGGCATAGCCTATAGTCGCTTCACTTGCTCCGAATTGAAGCAAAACTTCTTCAGCGATGAGCAAAAAAATAGCAGCTATCAATATACCAACTATAATCAGCGAAGAAAAACATGTTCCTAAAATTTTCTCTGCCCTGTCATAGTTTTTTTCACCCATACTGATAGACACCAGTGGCGCTCCACCTCTTGCAATAAGCGAAGAAAAAGCCGCAACTGCGACAAGTACAGGCATACTAACACCAACACCAGTTAGTGCGGCGAGCCCGATCACGGGTATGTTTCCTATGTAAATACTGTCAACAACATTGTAAAGTACGTTTACAATTTGTGCAATAACTACAGGAAGCCCAAGTCGCATCATAAGCGGGCGAATTGCTTCTGTGCCTAAAAATTCTCTGTTGTTCATAATGTACGTCCTTATTTAAATATAACTACCAAATTATACACCCTTTAATTATATAAATCAACAAAAAATTGAAAATATTACTTAAAAAGTAACATTTTCAATTTAAATTTAATCGTTAAATTTTTCACGACATTAAAGTTGCATCTATACCAAGTTCATTGACCCATTTCGCACTAGTTTTGTCAACTAAAATTTCACCTGTTACCGCATTTACATAGAAGATAAATGAGTTTCCGCCATTTCCTTCTTCCGCTGCTGCCTTTGATTGCGGTTTAGACACTAGGTCAACGTTAATATCACCTGTAGCGGTTTTACCATTTTCCCAGCCCATAATTCCAGCAACTTCTAATTGTAAATTTATATCTCTAATAACATCATTAATTTTAGTGGGCTCTCCTTTACATTTTCCCATGTGGATATTCATTCCACCTGTACCACTAGTCGTATACCCCCATTTGAAGCCATACCATTCTCCTCCGCCAGTGTGGTAATCTGTCAAAACAACCACCGCCGCATCCATATAAGCTGAAGCAACTTGCACGTCATGAGTTTCTCGAGCTCTTTCGACATATTGCAGATATTGTGGCGCTAAAACTGCAACTAATATTGCAATTATCGCAATGACTATTATTAGCTCTACAAGCGTGAAACCTTTATTATTCTTTTTGACTTTTTGTATCATCATCGTCCTCCACACCTTTTTCCAATATTTACGAATTGTATCATATTACATATTAGATGTCAACATTCAACTTAATATAAATATCTAATAGTATTTACAGATTTTTTGAAATATGTTATAGTTTTATAGTAAATTTAAAGGAGATTTTTTATGCAGTTAAAACTAGGTTTTGAAAATCGATATCAATTGATTAATCTAATATTAAGTATACCAGTAGCTGTTTTTATGGCAATTCGTCTTTTTGGTTTTGGGATTTCAATGCCACTTTCACTATTTTGTGTGCTGTGTTTAGTGCTGACTGTTGGTGTATTTATATTCAGTAAGAAATTAACACTTTTTCCCAAAAAACCAATTATTTTTGTTTCATTTTTCTTACTCGGTTTTCTCTTCGACCCTTCAAAATTATTTTGCGATTTGTCGAATTTTGCGGTAGCAAATCTAATCTATTTTGTCGGTGCAATCGGCAACGGAATTTTGCTTGGATATATAGCCGACGAGCTTTTTGATATTCTCAAAACTATGAAATTTAAGTTAACAAAATCTTTTTGGATAACTGCAATAGCTTTCAATATTTTTGCAATTATCTATACTCTAAATTCTGAAATTGTGTACTACTGGGACAACGCCGGCTATTGGGATATTGCTAAAAACCTCTCAGAATTTAATTCCGGTTTTTTCATGGGAGTCATTTCCTCGGTTCAATTTTCTGATTATAATGAGCTGATTGCATTGCCAATTGCACTGATTATGCGAGTTTTTGGAGATAATAGATTGGTATTTGTGCTTGCAATTGTCAATTTATACCTGCTACCCTCCTATGCAATTTTATTTCAAATTGCCAAAAATCACCTACTTATTGCACTTTTAAGCCCTGCTGTGCTTTTTTTAGCTCTGACAGGTTTTGTCGATGTCGGTTCACTGCTCATTGCCACTTTTTGTATATATTTTGTAAATGCTGACATTTTAGCAAAAAAGCGTTATTTTGCAATCGGAATTTTTTCTGTGCTGACTTTCGTGCTACGCAGATATTATATGTTCTACGCCTTTGCTTTTTTAGCGGCAGTTTTTTGCGTGGAATGGGTTTTAAAACCAAGCAATCGCAAGTCGCTTTGGGTGCTTTTTGTCACACCGCTGTCCACGGCTTTTTACTTCATGCAACCCTTTGTTTTGGAAAATGTATTTTTGACTAATTTGGGCAACAGATACATAGCATATCAACTTGGATTGATGACAGATGTTTACTTTTTCATCAGATATTTCGGTTTGTTATGGCTGATTTTAGCAGTTGTCGCAACTGTGATTGCTATAAAAAAACGAAATGTACTATCAATAATTTGCGGAGTTACATTTTTAATCTGCTTTGTTCTTTTCACTTCGGTACAAACTCACGGACAACAACATTTACTTATGTATTTTCCGCTTTTCTTTGTTCTAATTTCAGAATTTTCTGATTTTTTCAAGTCAAAAAAAGTGCAAATATCATTGCTGACACTCGCACTTTTTACAACGTTGAATGTGTTCGTCCCAAGAGTTCAACCACAGCGAATTGAGGACGTTCGTGGCTTCCACCCACTGCCAACCTTCTCACTTTTGCCACAAAGCAGAGACGACATCGACGAGTTGGTCGCACTTCACAAATTTGTGGATAGCCTTTCCAGTGAAAACCAAATTTCGGACGTGGTTTTGCTGTCATCTTCATTGCAATTAAATGTAAGTACTATGCAACATTTATACCGCTCTTTGAATATGCCGACGCCTGAAATTCAGTCAAATTGGTTGATTATTCCTGAAATTGACGAGCGTGACACCTTTGAAAGTCCGATTTTCAATGCTGATTATATCTTGGTCGCCACTCCCCTACAGCTCCACCGTGAGCCTGAACATCAAGATGTTGTTTCAGAGCCTTATGAGCAGCTTATGAATGGTGAGGTTGAGGAATTTGAAAAGTTGGAGGAGAGTTTTTCTGTAGGAGAAATTACAGTTTTTGTATTTCGAAATTTGACATCCTGAGAGATTTTCGTTTCGGCGAAAACTGCGAGTAGAAGGGTCTATTTAGATCTGTTAGATACGAAGCGTTTCTGTGATTTCGTATCTTGCAGGCTTAAATAGACCCACCTACTATTTTATTTCGCTAGTGAGTAGCCAACGGGAGCAATTCAGGCGTCAGCCGTAAACTCAGTATTTTTTCGTGCGATTGCTCCTGTTTCGGGGCTTGCTTTCTAATATAGCCTGTATACTCAGCACCTTAAACGTGCTCGCCGTTCGGGGGCGAGTCCCCGACGTGTTTTGCTTACTTTTTCACGAGAAAAAGTGAGCCGTCGGAGACCGTTCCTTTTCGTCGCAACGAAAATTCCCCCTCGGAGAGCGTTCTCCGTTCTTTTCGCCGCAACGAAAATTCCCCCTCGGAGACCGTCTCTTTTCGTCGCAACGAAAATTTTCTCGTTCTTTTTGCCGAAGCAAAAATTCTCTCAAGTAGTTTTTTAATATGTCAAAGTTTCAACTACGTCCATACTATCTAATGATAAAACAAACATCATACTGTCCCCGATTAGGTAAATATGCTCACCAATATACATGCCTCTCATGTCATAATTATAATAGTCTTCATCATTATTTAAAGATATTTCCGAACGTAGATAAAAGCCCTCTTCATCACTATAACCATAGATGAAATAGCTGTCCCAAGTTGAAAATCCTATGACATTTTTCTCGGCTGAAATCAAAATTGCTTTGTGATTATAAAGTGCATTTGAGCCATATTCATCTGTGATTTCCTTGTGCATTTCGGTCACGTCAAATGGGTCTGATGTGTTGAACATTGAAAGTTTTAAACCGTGAGTTTCGCCTGTTTCTTCATCAGCATCCATTCCAATTCCGAACAATCTGCCCTCAGAAAAAACTTGCATATATGTCGAAAATCCTGGTATTTTCAATTCGCTTTGTATAGTTGGATTTGCAGGGTCTGTAAGGTCGACAGTGAACAATGGATCTGTTTCCCTGAAGGTTACAAAGTATCCAACATCGCCGTCAAATCTTACCGAGTATACCCTTTCGTCCTCGGCCAATTTATCAACTTTTCCAACGATATTTAGGTCTAAATCGAGGACATATAACCCATTTGTCTTAATTTCATCGTTATATTTTGTGTTGTAAAAATCATGTTTTTCATCATAATAAGTTGTATATGAGTAGGTATAATCCGTGGTCACAACTCGGAAATACGAGTTATGCTCGTCCATTGAAAACTGATTTAAAAGCCCACCATCAACTGTTCCTGTTGCCGCTATTGTTGGCTTTGCATCCAGTGTAATTCGGACAATTTCAAGTTCAGTTTTTTCTGTGAAATCAACGACTTCATAGTTATCTTCTTTCCTTGGTTCGCTCTCTTCGCTTATGTAATTTGAATTTGCTAAATAGAGATTATTTCCGCTCATATAAACTTCGCCGGCATCTCCAAGCAAGGACAAAGAACCGAGTTTTTCGCCATTTTGTGAGTTGATGTTGCTAACAACCGTGTGAGTGGTTGAAGGGTGTGGCATGATGCACACATCGATCGCCGGAAGGAGCTCGTAGCTATCATTTGTGATTAATTTTGGCATGTAAGTTTCTGGATTTTCACCATCAAAATCATAAATATGATAGTTTGTGATTAGATACAAATTGTCGCCTATCATGCGTGAGGTGTTATAATATCCGCTTTGTCCTGAGGAGCTAATAAATTTTGGTTTTTCAGGGTTTGAAACATCGTAGATGTCGATTTTTGTAATATCTTCGCCATAATATCCCATATCATCTGTAAATTCATTAGACCAATCTGAGCTTATTATCGCAACTTTGTTGTCATATAAAAACATTTCAAGTGGATAGGAATAGTTATAATCATCCTCCGTTGAAAGCTCGATTTCGCTCAATTTTTCACTTTCTTCACCCTCAGCGGAGAAAATCATCAAGCGACCTTGTGCAAGTGCGTAAATATATTTTCCGTCAGTTTTTACAATATCAGCTTCCATAACACCTTCAACTTGTATATTAGTGTCAGAAAAATCGCTGTCCTCAGAGGATTCTGGAGCAGGCGCAGGCATAGTTGCATTTTCGTCGGCAGCTCCTGTTTCCATACCGTCGGATAGTGCCGCTTCCGCAGTTTCCTCCGTTACAAGACCCTCGACAAACATGTCGTCGCCGTAGTAAGATGACATATGTAAACTTTCTAGGGTGTCTGTAATATCAGACATATCTGTTGCCATTTTCATGTTTTCTAGTAGCTGAACTTCAACTTTTTGCGTATCCATAGCAACAGGTGTTGCTATGCTTCTTTGTGGTTCTTCAACTTCTGGTGTTTCTGCCGAAGCAGATGAGCAGGCTACTGCTAGTAGACAGATCAATGCAAGACTAAGAGCTAATGCGATTTTCTTTTTCATGGTAGTTCCCCTTTCAGTTTTTGTTAGTTATTTCTTTAGACGAAAAAGTTTTCAAATTGTTCCCAATTTATTAAAAAATGCTATAATTATCAATTCACGATAATTATAGCATTTAATTACATTATTTTCAATTATTTTACAAAATATGTATGATATTATTGCATTAGGTCGATGATTTCTTGCTCTGTTTTTGCATCAACAACTTTTTTAAATCTAGCTTTATCCATGCAAATTTCAGCAACTTTACTTAGCAGCCCAAGGTGTGATTCGCTATCTTTTGCACTGACTGTGAAGAAAACGCTTACACTATTTCCCAAAAGGTCAACAGGATTGTTAAGTTTTAGAACGCACATGTCAGACTCAATCGCACCATCTTCAGGTCTTGCGTGTGGCATAGCCATGTCTTTGTCAACGCAAAAATAAGGGCCAAGTGCCTCAACATTTTTCATAATTGCTTTGAAATATGAAGGCTTAATTGAGCCAACTTCTTCCAGTCTGTCGCATGTAAATTTGATTGCTTCTTCATAATTTTCCACAGAATCTAAAATTTTAACTATCATAATACACTCTCCTCAAAAGTATTTTTTAGCCTTTAACAGCAATAACTTCAACTTCGCAAAGAACGCCTTTTGGTAGATCTTTGACAGCAACACAGCTACGAGCTGGTTTTGATACAAAATATTTAGCATAAACTTCATTAAAAGCTGCAAAATCGCCCATATCAGCTAGGAAACAAGTTGTTTTGAAAACATTTTCAAAGCTTACGCCTGCTTCTTCAAGAATTGCACCAACATTTTTGCAAGCAAGTTCTGTTTGCTCAGTGATGCCGTTTGGAATGTCGCCTGTTTGTGGGTTGATAGGAACTTGACCTGATGTATAAATCATGCCGTTTACTTCATAAGCTTGTGAATATGGTCCGATTGCACCAGGTGCATTTGTTGTTGATATAACTTTCATTATTTTTCTCCTCATTATTTGGTAATATATTGTATTTTGTTAACATGTATTATATCAAATTGATAATTATTTGTCAATTGAGTTTCTCTAAAAAGTCCTTTAAGATTCATTTATTTTGACTATATTTACTTCTAATCTAATCAATTACCGATTTTATCCATTTCATCGAGAAAAAGTGTGGTAAAAACAGCAAGCATTTTGAAATATCATCTACTGCAATTGCGATTAAATATGTCACGACAAATGGGAGTTCGAAAACAAGTCCTGCGAAATATGCACAGGGTAAAACCATGCAATAGTTAATCAATATATCGCCAACCAGCCCCATTTTTGTGTCGCCACCAGCTCTGAAAATTCCCACAACGCTTATATATGGGATATTTCTAATTGTAACATCAAATGCAAAAATGAAAAGTAAGATTTTTGCAGTGTCTAAAGCCGCTGGTGATATGTCAAAAAGCCCTAAGATTGGCGTTCTGAAAAGCATAACTAAAACACCCATAATAGTTCCAATAACTGGGACAAATAAGATATACTGCTTTGCTAGAGTTTTAGCTTCCTCTACCCTCTTCGCACCCAAACGCATACCAACCATTATATTACATGAATGACAAATTCCGACAAATACAACGAAAACTAAGTTTTCTATAGTTCTATAAACCGTGAGTGCGGCATAGTTATCCTCACCCATTCTACCGTAAACCATGTTTAGTCCTATAATAGAAATAGACCAGATAATCTCATTCAGTAAAACAGGGAAGGCTCTTTTCGTATAGACTTTGAAAAAGCCATCTAGTTTTAAATACTCTTTAATAGGAGCATAAAGCACATTTTTTTGAATTATAGATACAACTATCATAACAGTCGGATTTATAAGCGAAGAAATTGTTGTCGCA
>CAYJOS010000008.1:22555-33147 GCA_964371875.1 uncultured Oscillospiraceae bacterium
ACCCATTTCAGGAGCACCGAAATTGCCGAAAATAAAGGCATAGTTTAAAATCGCATTAGTGATAGCAGAAATTCCGCTTGCAACCATTGAAAGTTTTACATTTTCGGTCGACCGCAAGGTTGCACTGGTAACCAGTCCAAGCATTATACCCAGATATGAAAAACAACAATATCGTAAGTATTTAGAGCCTTCTTCTATTAAGACTGGGTCGTTTGTAACTATGGACATAAGTTGTTCAGGAAAAAATAAACTTGCCGTCAATATGGTCAAGGAAATCGGCAGAACATATAGCAAAGCACAACTAAAACATCGCCTTATGGCAGCATGATTTCCAGCACCATGATATTGAGCCATGAAAACTACTGAACCACTGGCAAGCCCGAAGGCGATTAGCTCTACAAAAAATGATACATTACCTGCAAGCCCGACAGCCGCTATTGAGGTGTCTCCGAGTTGACCAATCATCAAGGTATCAACAAGACGAAAAGACGCTGACAGCAAATTTTGCAACGCTATGGGTATAGCAAGGGGTAGCATCGCTGAGAAAAATGTACGATTAAATAATCTGTTTCTCATTAAAATTCCTCCTTTACAAGAAAAATGAGCAGAACACTACTTTACACAATTATTACCAAAAAAGCAACACTTATTTTAAATTTAACATGGAAATAATTTACATAAAAATATTTAACAAAAAATTAATTAAAAAATATTATTTTCTTAATCATAAATCAGAAAAAATAGCATATAATAATGAATAGAAACTTAAACACAAGTTTTGAAAATTTTGACAGAGGAGGAAATGAAAATGGATCTTGATGATTTCATCTTTGAAGGCGAAGAAGTTATACACAGCGACAGATAATCTATCTCGAGTGTGAAAAACGCAAAACCCCAATATCCGCTTCAACTTTGCACACGGGATACATAGAGAGTGTGCAAAGCTTCGGAGTTGTTTCGAACTTCAAAATAATTACATAATTTTATATTATGATTACATAAAATCGCTACATTTATTATAATGTAGTGGTTTTTTTATTTTTCAACACCCCAGCCGTCGAGCGGAAGCCTTTGCATAGCGCCGAAAACTTTGGTTTTTAGTTCTGGGTATGGCAGTGACAATTGCTCAATAAGACTTTTGATTTCATGCCTTTTGCTGGACTTATCTTGCGGACAAGGATTGTGTACTATGGGTACATTATAATAATCAGCAACGTTTACAACCTTCTCTTCTGGGATATAAGCCATGGGTCTTATTTGGTAAACATCAGCACGGCTCATATAAGTTAAAGGCTTAAAACAGCTAATTCTTCCCTCATATAATAAAGACATCATAAAGGTTTCAACAGCATCGTCAAAATGATGACCTAAGGCAAGTTTGTTAAGTCCACGCTCTTTCATAGCGGTGTTAAGTCCGCCACGACGCATTTTAGAACATAGAGAGCAAGGGTTTTCCTCTTTCTTTATATCAAATACTATTTCCTTAATGTCAGTTTTTATGACAGTATAAGGCACGGAAATTCTTCGACAAAATTCTTTTACAGTTGTAAAGTCCATTCCCTCAAAGCCTAAATCCAAAGTTATTCCTTCTAAATGGAATTTTTTCGGGTAATACCCTTGCAAATATTTCATTGCATAAAGCAAAACCATAGAGTCTTTTCCGCCGGAAACGCCGACAGCGATGCGGTCACCTTCATTAATCATACCATAATCGTCGATACAACGGCGTAAATATCCTGAAAGTTCGTTAATTTTTTTCATAAATAGTACCTCAAAATTTAAAAATTAGTTTTTAGAAAAACGGAGCAAATAAGAGTAAAACGCAGATATACAGAGATTAGTATATTGAAAATTAAAATATTTCAAAATTGGTGTTGACATAAGGGAAATACTGTGTTATAACTTATAAGCACCCATCAGTGCGTCCATATATTCTAAAGGACGTTGCTGAAAAAGTCAAAGTAAATTTTTATTTTATTATAAACGGAGGCAAACAAAATGTCCACATTTATGGCAAATAAGGATACAGTTACACGTAGCTGGTATATCCTTGACGCAGCCGGCAAACCACTAGGTAAAACAGCTGCTCTTGCAGCGGATATCATCCGCGGCAAACACAAAGTAGATTTCACACCACACGTAGACTGCGGCGATTTCGTTATCATCATCAACGCAGAACAAGCAGTTCTTACAGGTAAGAAGCTTGAACAAAAGTACTACAGACGTCACTCAGGCCACCCAGGCGGTTTGAAAGAAACACAGTACAAAACACTAATGAGAGAAAAACCCGAGCTTGCAATGCAACTTGCAGTACGTGGTATGTTGCAAAAAAACTCCATTGCTAGATGGCAACTACGTCGCCTCAAAATTTTCAGAGGCGCAGAACACATTCACGAGGCTCAAATGCCCGTAATGTGGAACCGCTAAGGAGGAGAAAGAAGATGGCAACATATACAAGTAAAAAACCATATGTTTATGGTACAGGACGCAGAAAATCTTCTGTCGCAAGAGTTCACCTTTTTGCAGGCGGAACAGGCAAAGTTACAATCAACAGCCGTGATATTGACAACTATTTTGGTTTAGAAACACTTAAACTAATCGTTCGTCAACCTCTAAACACAACAAGCACACTAGACAAAGTTGACATTGTTGCAACTGTTAAAGGTGGCGGTGTTACAGGTCAAGCGGGTGCTATCCGTCACGGAATTGCTCGTGCGCTTCTAAAACTAGACGAAAACTATCGCCCAGCTCTTAAAGCTGCCGGCTTCCTAACACGTGACCCAAGAATGAAAGAACGTAAAAAATACGGTCTTAAAGCGGCTCGTCGTGCGCCACAATTCTCAAAAAGATAATTTGTTATCTTACAAGACTTCCACTTCGGTGGGAGTCTTTTTTTGTATATGGACATATAAAAATGACATGCACTATGGCAAATTGTGGATTAATTTAATTTTAATCTAAAAATTTTATCTGTAGACATTTTATATTAGGTATTGACTTTGTAATGTAGTTGCTTTATTATTATTCAGTATCAAAAATAAAACGTGTATAATTGCAGATGTAATGCTAAAGATAGTTGCAACACCGCACAAATTAAAGGAGCCTATTTTATGAAAAGCGCAACCCCAAAAACCCCACACATTGTTGTTTTCAGCACAGGTGGCACAATTTTATCCAAGATGGACGCAGGAAGCGGTGTGGTCAAACCTGCACTATCAGGCAAAGAATTGCTAAACACTATGGACAGCGTTTATAGTCGTTTTGAAATAGAAACTATAGAACTTCTAAACATGCCAGGCTCTGATTTAACTTTACGTGAAGGTCTTTTGTTATCAAAGGAAATTCAAAAAGCTCAAAATCGTGAAGAAGTTGACGGCATAGTTGTTTTACAAGGAACGGACACCATGGACGAAATTCCTTATTTTGTCGATTTGACAGTTTCAACACATAAACCAGTTGTTTTTACTGGCGCTATGAAAAGCATGCATGATGTTTATTCAGATGCTTCAGGCAATGTTTTAGGCGCGGCAATGGTTGCTGCCTGCCCAGCGTCGGCAAACAAAGGCGTTTTGGTTTTTTTCAATGAAACAATTTTTGCGGCTTCTGAACTTATTAAAGCACACGCAAGCCGTATTGATGCTTTCGAATCTGTTTTTGGTCCTTTGGGTAGCATCAGCAAAGGTCAAGTGCATTATGTTCGTAGCTTGCCAGCAACTCCAATTCATGATGTTTCACACGTTGATATTGACGTCCCTCTGTTCAAGGTACACACCAGTTTAGACAATCGCCTTCTGGAATACTTAGTAACACAAGGCGCACAAGGCATTGTTGTCGAGGGATATGGTTCTGGCAATGTGCCACGTACAATGGTTCCGATGCTTGAAAAAATTTTGGAGAAAAACATCCCAATAGTAGTTGCAACACGATGCATTCGTGGTGAATCATATGCATGTTATGGTTATGTTGGCGGCGGTGCTCAATTAGAGCCACTTGGCATAGTTTTGGCTGGTGCTCTTTCTGGAATTAAAAGTCGTATAAAATTGGTTGTTTTGCTTGCTTCTGGTCGTTCTATAGACGAAATTCGGACAGCATTTGCTGCCAGTTAATCCAGTTCAAAGAAAAAAATTTAAAGCAGCTATCAGATCGATAAAGTGCTGGTATTTACAAAAAGACCTGTGAATTAAGTCAAATTCACAGGTCTTTTTGTAGTATTATTTAAGCATTTTTAGATTTCTCCTGTAAGCTACGAGAAAAACCGACTTTGACACTGGGGAGCGAAAATGAGATTATTGCAATTATTACAGCACATGCGCCGAGTATGAAGTACAGGAGATTAACCCCCATTGAGTCGGCGAATTGTCCGGACAACACCATGCTAAACGGCATCGACAGTGCCTGCACAGCATCCATTACAGTGAACGCCCTACCGAGGTATTCATTTGGGATTTTTATTTGGAATGTAGAATTCAAGATTCCATGATAAATCGGAATACTCACTCCCATAAAAAATGCTATTACGGCAAAGTATGTAATACCACTCGGACTCAGGCTACCGATTAGCAATAAACTTACTCCATAACACAAAATCGAACCATGAAAGCCAAGCATCGGGCGTATTTTATGTCCAAATGCTCCAAGCAAAAGAGACCCGAGCAATGAACCGAATGCCAATATAATCTCAATGGCTGCCGCCCCTGACTCTCCCCCACCAAAATAGACCATAGTAATATATGGGTATAGAGTGCCAACTGGAGCATATACAAAACAAAACAGTCCACTTACAACAAGCAATGCCATCATGCCGTGGATGCTTGTGATTGCTTTGCAACCATCTTTAAGGTCACGGATAAGATGAATTTTGTCATGTTTTTTCTTAATCGCTTGCTCGATTTTGATTGGAGCAAGGAAAATAACAGCAATCAGAGCACCTATAACGTCAAAAAATACGATGAGATATAAAGGAAGTAAACTGTTTAGAAAAAGTGCAAGTCCTGGCGAAATCAAGTGGGTAACTGTTTGGAATGTCTGGAAAAATCCAGCATATCTCGTCAATGATTCTTTAGGGACAATTAGCGGAGTTAGTGCCTGCACTGCAGGTGAATGGAGCGCCGAACCAACGGAACGAAGCCCGAGGACTAATAAAATCAGCCATACTGGAAGTGGGCCAAGCAACGCCACTATACTTAGCAAAAGACTACATCCAGCAATGAATAGGTCGGAAATTATGATTATATTTTTTCGTGGAAATCGGTCGATTACAACTCCTGTAAACAGGGCAATTATCGCCTGCGGTACATATGCGATAATAACAGCTACAGAAAGTACCATGGCAGAGCCTGTCTGCGCTGTGAGATACCAGACAATGCACATCTGGAAAATTGAGCTTGTCAAAAGCGAGACAGATTGCCCAAACCAAATGCGTAATATAGAATGTCGCCATGATTGTTTCATGAGCACCTCGATTTAAAATAGTTTTTTGGGGTGTAAATTTATCATTTTAGTTAATAAACATAGTTTTTTTCTATAATTTTTAACACATGATACATTGTACTTAGAGAAATAAGCATTGTCAACCATTTTTTAATTTTCTGAATTTAGAATTAATTGACAGAGTAAGGTTTTTTGCATCTCTGTAGCAACATCAGTCACTACAATTTTCAAGGTTTACAGCTTGTCCAAATAAAATGTTAACATTTTAACTTGACAGTTTAATATCTATTATATATACTAAAATTGTAGCGAATTTTACATACCATCACGATTAGGAGGAATGAGATATGAATAAAAAATGGCTATCTTTATTATTAGTTTGTATATTGACATTGGCAATATTTACAGGCTGTTCGGACAGTGAAGCAGAGGTTGGAGAAGATCTTCCCGAACTGCAGTCACAAGAGAGCGGAGATGGCTCCGACTTTGAGTATGACGAGGACTATGAATATTACGAAGATGATGTCGATTTTGCATCTAGTTTATATTCAAACGAGAACTTTGATTCAGATTTCCATACTGTTGACGGAAATGTTACAGGAATCGCTGTCAACCAAGGTTTGAGTTATGGTGTTGACCAAGCAACAGGTTCTTATTACTTCATGAACTCGTTTGTAGAGCAAAGAAAAACCGTAATTTTTGTAACCCTTGCTCAAGCAGAAACCATAGACTACACTGGTCAAACACAGTTTATGAAAATGTACAGAGATGGTGAGCTAGTGGCATACTTAGCTCCTGACACGGGCAATATCACATCAGAAAAAATGTTGGGATTTGCTTTTGTTGACGAAACATTTAAGTCATTGACTGCAGGCAATTATACTATTGAAGTTCAAACACAAAGCGGAAGCGGAACGAGAAACATCACTTTACGTTCTACACCAAAAATGACAGTTTTGGCAGTTCCGTTCCACGGGATTTTGAACGGTGAATATGTCTACCCTGCCGACGGATGGCAAACCGCAGGTGCGTACACTGCGGAAAGTTACCCACTTTCATATGACGATTTTGAATATGTCATTTCACCGCCCATCGACTTAACCGACCCTATGTATGATATGGGTTCAAAAGATGGTCAATATAATGTTTGGAAAGCATTAAATTCTATGCAGACCCAAGCTGGTGATTATACTATGATTGTCGGATTTACGCAAGGGGGATTAGGTCCTGAAGGCAGGATTATGGGGTATACATACGGAACGCCGTCTAGCATTGTCAGCATGGATTCTGCCGCACTTGGAACAGTTGTTGCGCATGAAATTGCACACTGCTATTTGGTTGGCGATGAGTATCAAGGTGGCTCTATGAGTTTTGGCGTCAATATTGCTCCATATGGATATTCAGGCAGAAATATGGCAAGTAATAACGGCGAAACAATTACTGCAACAACAGAGTTTATTCGTCCCGGTGAAGAATATGGCGCTCCTGGCTCTGGCTCTCCGATTAAATTTGAACAAATGCCTTATAACTGGGATAAAATGGTTCATTATTCAGCCGGAAGTTATCCTGCAACTTCTTTCATGGGCTGGAACGTTCCGAATACAACTTGGCAAGATGTGTGGATTACCTCTGCTATTTGGGAGCGACTATATGAAGTGTTTACAGGCGCAAATGAAGAAACAGTAGCCTCAGGAGAGATGGACTCCAATCATATTCAGTGCCCTGAATGCGGTGTAGCTTTTGCCCCCGAAGAGGCGTATTGGTTGGCAATTTGCGAAGACGCTTGGGAGTTTACATATGTTGACTACGACGCAACAACATTTATATGCGATGCATATGGCGATGAACACGACATCACTATAGAAAATCTATACACACTTTGCCCTGACGAAGGCTGCCAGTCACTTATTTCTGCCTATGATATAGTTGCACAATCAAGCGCCCAGCAGTCTAGCATGTTGAGTGGCATGTCCAGCGGTGAAGCTACAGACGAAATACTTTACCTCATTGATATTCGTGGCGAAATCAGCCCGAATGGATTTAATGCTGATCCATTTTATGAATACGAAGGTGAACGCTCATACTTGACTCAACCGAAAAACGGGGACTATCGCATTGAAATTGTCGACAGCGATGGAACAGTCGTAAGCCAATTGAAAATGCAACCTGACAAATATGCAGCTTCTGATCCTCCGATTTTATTGGAAGAACCACTAATAGACGTTACTATGACAATGCCCGAAACTGCTGTTAGCATTGATTTCTACTATTTAGATGAACTAATTCATTCAATGCCAGTTTCTGAAAACATCCCAGAGGTGCAGTTTACCAACGAATTCCCAGTTGAACTCGACGGCGAAATCACACTTACTTTTGAAGGCATAGATGCCGACGGTGATGATTTGTACTATGAAATTTGGTATCAAGACTATGAAGAAACTGTGCAGTTTATCGGTTCAGATATCGCTGAAACAGAATTTGTCGTAAAAACAGACGACCTTCCGGGCACTGACGCTGGTTACTTTGTCATTTATGTAACAGACGGAATTAACACAAACTACAACTTCAGCGACGATTTTGCTGTGCAATATAAAGCACCTGAAGTTCTTGCAATTCCCGAAGCTCGTGAATATTTAATCACTGAAGATATTTTAATAGATGTCGATATTTACGACATGCAAGATGGTTGGTTGATGGACGATCATCAAGTGACATGGTATGACGAAGGTGGCAAAGAGGTTCAAACAAGCTCTATGCTGATGTTCTTCCCATTTGAATTAACCCCAGGAAAAACATATAGTTATACTTTCGAAGCGACAAACTCCCAAGGGATTTCTATCACTGACGAAGTTCAGTTTTCGATTTCAGAAGACACAGATTTGTTGCCTGATGCATGGTATACTGATGCGATTGAATTCACGCTTTCGGCTGGTTATATACTGTCTTACGATGATGCTGAAAACACTCCGTTAAATCGTATAGACCTAGCACGTGGATTGTTCATGATGGATGCTTATTTCTCAGATAGCGAAGATATCCCAGATTATGATGATACATTGTTCACCGATGTGCCTGAAAACTTGGATCAATATTCGGCATTTTACGCAGTGCAACTTGGCTATTTAGATGCACCTGACGGCATTTTTGACCCATATGGCATAGTTACAGAACAAGAGGCAATGGATGCATTTTACAAAATCCTCGAAAACACCGTGCCCGAAGCCACTTCGGAGTATGACAGCTCTACTGACCTATTCATCGACTTTGCAGTGTTAGACGACATTCCTGAGAATGTTTACGAACCTGATGTGGATATGTCACGAGCGAAAATGTTCTATCGTTTCTATAGTCTTATCAGTCTAATTCTCGAATAAAAAAATAATTTTGCTTTGATTACAGTTGTTTTGAACTTTCAGCACTTCGATTTTCACTGGCAATAACTATATTTTTATATTATAATCTATGAATAAGACAAAAATTCCGCTCAATTTTGAACGGAATTTTTGTATTTTAAGACCTAATTTTTTTATTCAGATAACAAATAGTGATTAAATTCATTCAAATCCACATAATTACTGCCGTCAATATTGTACATAGACAAATACATTTTGCCATTGTCTAACAGTATGTATGTATAACTTCTAACACAAAAACATTCCTGTGAAAAAAAGAGTGTCCCCTACCCTTTTCAATACCCGTATTTCATGTATACTACTAAGGTATGAAATCACTTCTTTTATCACTAATATCTGGCGAAGACTTTGACAAAAAGTTTCACCATGTTTACACGTCCCAGTGTGCGTTCAAGCTAATCATACAGCAATCTGTAGAGATGACTAGTCAAATCAGTCACCTCTAAACATTTTTAATTCAAATTTTCAATATATGCCCCATCCTTATGTTCAAAGCAAATCAAAGAATTTCCATCTAAATCTTCATGATGCATGTGCACCGCCTGTATCGTAGTGCTTGCATAAGTTTTAAGATAATACACGCCTTTTTCGGCATCTATACAGCAAGAATAAACCGTGAAATCACAATTCCCCTTTTCGTCCAACACAGACCCTTTCACCATAGCCACAGCATCCAGCATATGAAACATTTGTGTTATGGAGGGCAGTGTTTTTTTATCGACGCTAGCATTTGTTTTTAAATAAAACGCCTTGACAAAGCGTGACATAGAAGAAAAATCACCCGGTAAGCCCAAAGTACCCATGCCGGCACAATAGCACTCAAAATTGATTTCTCTGCTGAGTTTGTTTTCCGGTTGTTGTGGAGATAGGTGCATATAATTTTTGAGGTTGTGCAGATGCATTTCAAAACCAGGGTTATTTGTCATAATACCTGTTTCGTTTTCGTGCACATGCATACCGTTTTTTGTACATTCGATTACAAGTGACGAGGTTTTGTCGGAAATTATAAAATGCAACTCCGGCACTTGTAGACCTTCTACAAAGGGTATACCAGTGATGTTGATACTGTTTATAAGCTCTCGCACCTCTAGCAAATCGGCGCATTGACAGAGCACCCAAGGAATAAGCTCATTTTCGGTGATGTTGTTTTTTCCTTGTGTGCTTTGGTAAAAATGTGCCATCCCAGGGAAATTTAAGCCTGCCATGTACACACCTTTTTCATTTACTGCTTCAGAATACAAAGGATAATCATTCATGACCATTGCTGTTCCGATAATGGCATAGTGGTGAGTTTGTGGAGATTCTTCTTTGAATACAAATTCATAATTTCTCGGTGCTATGACAATTTGACGAGGAAAATCAAAGCTGATATCCATATTTCTACCAATGTAGAGTGAGTCATTTTTCCATGCAATGCTTGTACACATAATATACTCCAATCTGTAGGTTGTTTTTAGGATATTATATCACGTCTAGGTTAAAATCAGTATACATTTTTTAAAATATAATTTTTCACAATATAAGAAGCCTACAATGTGTAAGCTTTTAGAGTGGTAAAGTTACTTATATATTCAGGGGTGCTTAGGATATAATCTTGAACTAGTTTTTTCTGCCACCGTCTTTGCCACAGAGCCATTTTTACAAATACCAAAATATTGTATTATTTCAACAACCATACCGAGTGAAAATCTATATCCGCTTAAGTTGACTTTTGTCTCATATTTTGATACAATTACTTTGGATAATTGT
>CAYJOS010000009.1:0-10226 GCA_964371875.1 uncultured Oscillospiraceae bacterium
AGTAGGAGGGTCTATTTAAAACTGTTAGATACGAAGCGTTTCTGTGACTTCGCATTTTACAGGCTTAAATAGACCCTCCTACTATATTTCTTTTCGAATGAGTAGCCAACGGGAAGAAATCAGGCGTCAGCCGTCAAATTTCATCTTTTTTCGTGCGATTGCTACTGGTACAAGTTTTTCAATCCAAAATAGTCTGTATACTCCGCACCCTAAACCGTTCCCGTCGTTCAGGGGGCGAAACCCCTGATGTTTTTTGGTGACTTTTTCACACGAAAAAGTTACCCCAGCGGAGCGCGTTTCCTTTTCGTCGCAACGAAAACTCCCCCTCGGAGAGCGTCTCTTTTCGTCGCAACGAACCCCCCCTCGGAGAGCGTTCTCCGCCTCTTTTTGCATAATGCATTTTAATTTACCAAACTTTACCGCTTGAATAATTATCACCTCTATACTACAATATAATTGAGGTGAATTTATGAAGCTTAAAAAGGTATTTTTCGAAGCGCTGGGCATGTGCCCCTCTGCGTGGGAGGTTTTAACCAAAACCGCACTTTTGGCACTTGTCATGAGCCTATGCGCCTTATCCTTCAGCATTTATGGCGAAGAAATCGGACTTAGTCCCCAGTTGCTACATATTACATACGGCTTAGCCGAAGTTCCTGCTGGACTTTTCCTCATTGCTTCAATCGGAGCAATCATTCTTCAAAGCGCTCACAATCGCCGTTAATTCATCTTTAGTCGTTAAGATAGAGAGAGCCTGAAACAAAGCCTTGGACGACATTTTCTCTGGTAAACCCATTTTGTTTTTGACAGCGGTACGCAAACCATCGCTGTTATTACCTCCGCTTAGCCCAAGAGAAAAATAATCCGCTGTGCTCAGCACTCCCCCCTTGCTATTTTCATTTCCGTCAATAGTCGCACCGCTTTTTTTCAGAGCGTCTAAAATGATCTCGGGCTTCATACCCTCGAGTCCCAGCTTCCCTTCTTTCGAGGGGGAGCTTTTTCTTTTTTCTTTACCGTAAATATCAGGCACAAATGCGTGTTTTATCTTATCTTTGTCAATTGCACCTTTCAAAAAATTACGGATCACAAATCCTGCTCCGTCGCCGTCAGTGAACACAATTATCCCACGTTTTTCGGCTAGTTTTCTTATAAGCGATAAGCGTTCTTTGTTATTAAAAACCGCAAAACCACCTGTTTCGATTATCGTCGCATCGACTATTTGAGAGAGGGTGTTTTTGTCATATTTCCCCTCAACTATTATAACTTCCGAAATTTTAACCATCACACACCCACCGAAATTTTCAATAGCATTTCCTTTAAAAGTTCCTCATCGTCAGAACTTTCACTTTTCATGCGGTGGTCATATTCAGCACAAAGTGTAACTGCATTGGCAACATTTTCCGTTTTTAGTTTTCGTGCAGATTTTATCAATTTTTCTGTGATAAAGCTGTAATTTATTGATAATAAACTACCTAAATCCGCAGTTGCTCGCACTGTCCCCGACTCTAAAACCAATCTCGCTGCATAAAGTTTTCTGAAATGTCCACCAATAATTGCCACAAGCATTATAGGGTGCTCTTTCTTTTTTAATAGCTCACCCATGATTTTAAACGCTGTGTCATAGTCTTTGTCGGACAATTTATCCGTCATTTCAAAGACCTCAGCTTCAGGAAGTTTTATGGCAACAGCATCGATATCCGCTTTGGTAACCCTCTCATTTTTGGCATAAAATGCAAGTTTTTCAATCTCGGGAATGAGACTATTCATAAGTCTTCCGCTATTAAACATCAAATATTCCGCATCTTCTTTTGAAATACTCTTGCCTAAATCTTTGAGTCTTCTGCCTATCCAAGTGGTCATTTTGCTCTGTTCTTGTTCTTTAAAAGAGAGCGCTGTGCCAAGTTTTTTCAGCAGTTTTATAAAGCCCAATCGCCCGTCGGGCACGTAGTTTGAAGCTTGAACAAAAACTATCGTGCAGTAGTCAGGCAAGTCAGACAACACTTTTTTCATGGCATCGCTGTCCGCTTCACGTATTGCATTGATATCGCAGTTTCTAATTTCTGTGAAGGTTTTTTCTGCCATAAAGGGAACTGAATTGACAATTTCTTCTAAATCTCTAGCAGAAATATTCCCCTCAATTTTCCTATAATTAAAATCAGAAAACCCCTCACCTAAGCAGTGCAATTTCAAACTTTTCAAAAAATGCTCACGTAAATAATCCTCCTCACCAGAGAGGAGATAAAGCCTTTCAACCCCTTGAATTTTCAATTTATTTATCTCAGCAATGCAATCTGCACCTTTTTCTTTCGCCTTAGCCATCTAAATTTTCTCCTATATAAAATGTAATACAACCCTGTAAATCTGTCCTAAAAAGTTCCGCTCCGTAGGTCGTCGCCCTCTCCATCGCCTCGGCAGTCGGGTGACCATAGGAATTATAACCCGAGGACACCACCGCATAGTCAGGACGGCTCTCCTCCATGAGTTTCAAGCCAGTCGAAAACCTACTTCCGTGATGACCCAAAACCAATAATTCCACGTCAGAAACGTCGTAAAGTTCAGTCAATTCGTCTTCCGTAGTTGTTCCCACGTCGCCTGTTATCAGTGCGTCAAAATTTCCAATTCCACCGTGAATTATTATGCCGCGTTCGTTTTCGTCACTGTCACCCAAAGGGGCGATTATGTTTAGTTCAATGTCTCCAGCGGTAAAAATTCCGTCGTCGACTATCAAACGAATTTCAGTTCCGTTACCCTCCGCAGTTTCCAAAATTTTGTCGTAAAGTTCATCGTCGGCAGAGGCACTTTTCGCCAACACCAAGGTCTGAACGGGCATGTATTCCATCAAGGTCACAGCTCCGTTTGCGTGGTCTTCATGCAAGTGGGTTAGCACTAAAGCGCTGACGGAATTTATCCCTCGAGCCAGCAAATTTTGCGCGACAATTTCGCCTGAATTTTCAAAAGTTCCACCACTTCCAGAGTCGATTACGACTGCATCTGACCCCGATAACATCAAAATACTTTGCCCTTGTCCCACGTCAAAAATGGAAATTTCTCCGCCCTCGACTTCGCTTGTCGCATTAGTTATTATAAGCGAAAAACACAAGGTAATTATTGACAAACAGGCAGGAAAAATCGGTCTAAATCCAATTTTCCTATCTTTTAAATATGAAACAGCAAAAATTATTGCCACAAAAATCAGCCATTGAATATAAATCGAATTTTCTATGTAAACAGCACTCCCCGGTAGCGAGGAAACGAAAAACGCAACCTCGTAAATATATCGCACAAAATATGCAAGAATTGAAGCCAAAAGCACGGCAATAGCTGGTAAAATCAAATACAAAATACAGCAAACATACCCACCCACAAACACCAATCCAATTATTGGATAAATCAGCAAATTTGCCAGCGGTGTCAAGGTGGAAACGTATCCAAAATGCAGGGCAATCAGCGGTGAAATTGGAATAATCGCCGCCAAACTAACGGACAAAGACGCCAAAATTCCACGCACAATTACATTCTTTTTCCCACGCTTTAAAAACGACCGCAGATAGTCATAAATCGGCTGAGTTAGCATGATAATCCCAGCAGTCGCACCAAATGAAAGCTGAAAGCCTATGACGTAAATCGAAATCGGGCTAATAATCAGCATAACAAGCAAAATCCCACCCAAAACGGTCGGAGTGTCGTGTTCTCTCTCGAAAAAATTCGCAGAATACACAAATAAGAACATAAAACCAGCACGCATAACACTTGAAGTCATGCCTGTCATAATCATAAAAGTTATCACGATTATCGGCACAAAAATTCTAAAAATACGAATTTTTCTGCCCAAAACCATAAATAAACCCGCAATAAATGAAACGTGCATTCCAGAAACTGCCACAACATGGGTAATTCCGGCTCTGCCCATTGCAATATTTATCGCTTCATTTTCGTAGAAAAGCGAACGCTCACCAGTCAAAAGCGCAGTCATAAAAGCGACCACATCTTCAGGAAAAACTCTCGCAACGAGTGCTTCAATTTCATTCGTAATCAGTCGTGGAAAATAAAGCGGATATTTTTCATCAACAATAGAAATTTCACCCTCGGGATATGCCGACATCAAAGTTCCTGTACGCAAATTTGCGTTGTTAAGCTCACCAAAAAGTTCGTCAGCACGGGCAAATTCAAAAGTTCCCTCAATGATTTCGCCAGGTTTTACATCAGGTAAATTTCCATCAAAATCATAAATTACCGCATTAAATTCATGTGAAAAACCGCTCAAAACTCGGATATCCACAGAATTTGTCCGTCCGTTTTCACGTCTTTTGTCTGAAACAGCGGCGGTTATTTGAATTATTTCACCATCTTTTTCCAAAATCGGCTCTATGAAAACCGCCCTGTAAACCCACGCATAGGACAAGCCAACCACCGCCGAGCAAATGAAAATCATAGCACGCTGCCGCCACAGTTTTTTGGCTTTGTATGCAAAAATAGCTGTTCCCAAAATCAAAAGTGCCAGCAAAATAAACCGCAAGAAAACCACAGCATAGGAGAAAATCACTATGCCCACACAAAAACCTATGGCACATATCAGCAGTTTTCTGATTGACTGCGGTGAATGTTTCATAAAAACACCCTCTCTTTACTATATAATACACCAAAATCCTATATTTACGCAAGTACTGTTTGAAATATAGTTTTTGAATTTTTATGCATAATATTATGAATATTCATGCATTATTGTATACAAACAAGATAATATATAGCTTATTGCACAACTCTATTGAAAAATTATAAGAATTCTTGTATAATAAACGAAATTTTAGATTTTTTGCTTTATTTTGTATTGACATTTTGGCGTTTTTGTAAGATAATAATATCATAAATGTGAATAATTATACTTGATTTGAGGTTTTTGGAATTATGTCGAATAAAGAAATTTTCAAAGTTTTTATAGACGGACGCGAGGGCACAACAGGACTTCGCATTTACGACAGGCTATCTGGACGAAGCGATGTGTCGCTAATTGTGTTGCCTGAGGAGCTCAGAAAAGACCCTGAAGCCAGAAAAAAGGCAATTAATGACAGCGATATTACATTTTTATGCTTGCCTGACGCCGCTTCAATAGAAGCAGTTTCCATGGTAGAAAATGACAATGTTAAAATTATAGATGCCTCCACTGCCCACAGGACAAACCCCGACTGGACTTATGGCTTCCCCGAAATGGGCGCAAGTCAAAAAGAAAAAATTGTAAATTCAAAGCGAGTTGCAAACCCTGGTTGCTATGCAACGGGCTTCATTTCAATAGTAAAACCACTGGTCGAAATGGAAATTTTAGCCAAAGACAGCTTCGTGACTTGCCACGCACTTTCAGGCTTTAGTGGAGCTGGAAAATTGGCAATTTCAGAGTACGCTTCACCCGAAAGACCCGAAGATTTTGCCACTCCACGACACTACGCTTTAGGGCTAACTCACAAGCACATTCCCGAAATGACAGCCATGACAGGGCTGACTCGTGAGCCGATTTTCATGCCTATGATTTGCGATTATTATGCAGGAATGACAGTTACTGTTCCCCTATTTTTTGAAAATTTGAACATAGGAAATGTTGAAGATTTAAGGCAAAAATTCGCCGAATTTTACACAAATCAGCCATTTATCACTGTAAATGGTTCAGAAAAACCAAAATGTGGTTTCTTAGGTTCAAACAACAAAGCAGGAAAAGACGACCTTGAAATCTTCATTTCTGGAAACGAAAATCAAGTGCAAATAACTGCAAGATTTGACAATCTAGGCAAAGGCGCATCAGGCGCTGCGATACAATGTATGAATCTCATGATGGGCAAAGACCCATGCACAGGCTTAAATTTGGAGGACTAAAAATGGAAATTATTAAAGGCGGAATTTGCGCCCCACTTGGATATAAAGCGAACGGAATTCACTGCGGAATTCGCAAAAATCGTGACAAGCGTGACCTTATGTTGCTTGTCAGCGAGAAAAAAGCGGCGGCGGCTGGGGTTTACACACTAAACCTTGTCAAAGGTGCGCCGATTTATGTAACTCAGGAAAATATTTCCGACGGCTACGCAAGCGCAATTATCTGCAACAGCGGAAACGCAAACACATGCAACGCCGACGGAATTGAAATCGCCGAGGGCATGTGCAAACTTGTTGAAGAGGTTTCAAATGGCGAAATTTCTGCAAAAGATATCATCGTCGCTTCCACTGGAGTTATAGGCGAAAAACTTGATATAACACCTATAAAAAACGGAATTTCCGAACTTTTCAGTGGTTTAGGCGACAAAAGTGACCTAGCTTCTGAGGCGATTATGACCACCGATTTAGTACCAAAAGAGATAGCAATCAGCTTTGAAATCGGCGGAAAAGAGTGCCGCATTGGTGGCATCGCTAAGGGTTCAGGCATGATAAATCCCAACATGGCGACCATGCTGGTTTTTGTTACAAGTGACGTTAATATCACTCCTGAAATGCTCAAAAAAGCACTCGATATTGATGTAAAACACTCATTTAACATGATAACCGTTGACGGCGACACCTCGACAAACGACACCTACACAGTCATGTCAAACGGCTGTGCTGAAAACCCAATAATCGACAAAGAGGGCGAAGATTTTGACAAATTCGCCGCTGCTCTCCGATATGTCAGCATGTATCTTTCCAAAAAAATTGCCGCTGACGGTGAGGGCGCGACCAAACTTTTAGAGTGTACCGTGAGCGGAACTGACGACTACGAAACCGCCGCAACTGTTGCGAAATGTGTCATTTCTTCGAGCCTTGTGAAAACCGCAATGTTCGGCGAGGACGCAAACTGGGGCAGAATTTTGTGTGCGATTGGCTACAGCGGAGCTGATGTCGATGTCACAAAGGTTTTGGTTGAATTTAAGTCAAATGGTGGCTATGTAAAAGTTTGTGAAAACGGAGCAGGCGTAGCTTTTTCTGAAGAAATTGCGAAAAAAGTACTGCAAGAAAAAGACATAAAAATCGACATTTCAGTCGGTTCTGGCGCTCATAGTGCGACAGCTTACGGCTGTGACCTCAGCTATGAATACGTCAAAATCAACGGCGATTACAGAACTTAGGAGGCGAAAAAATGGAAATTTCTAATGCACAAAGAGCGGAAATTTTATGTAACGCTCTTCCATATATTCAAAAATATCACAACAAAATTGTTGTCGTAAAATATGGCGGAAACGCTATGATAAACGAAGATTTAAAACAGGCTGTTATGGGTGATATCACCCTATTAAGCCTAATCGGAATTAAAGTAGTTTTAGTTCACGGCGGTGGTCCAGAAATCACTGATATGTTAGCAAAAGTAGGTAAAAAAACCGAATTCGTGGACGGATTACGTGTCACAGATAAAGAAACTGCCGAAGTTGTTCAAATGGTTTTAGCTGGAAAAATCAACAAAAACCTTGCTAGTTTAATCAAAAACAAAGGCGGAAAAGCCATAGGAATTTCGGGCATGGACGGCAACATGATAGAGGCTGTTCCTGTTGACCCAAGGCTTGGTTTTGTTGGAGAAATTACCAAAATCGACGCTACTCCTATCATGGATTTACTGGAAAAAGGTTATATCCCCGTTGTCGCTTCTGTCGGTTGTGATAAGGACGGGAATGTATACAATATAAACGCCGACACAGCAGCGGCGAGAATTGCAGGAGCTCTCGGAGCTGAAAGCCTTGTTTCCATGACCGACATTGCAGGAATTTTGCGTGATAAAGATGATTCTTCTTCACTAATTCCCGTAATCATAGCTAGCGAAGCCCCTCAATATATCAGCGAGGGCATAATTTCAGGCGGTATGATTCCAAAAGTTAACTGCTGTATTGAAGCAATTCGACGTGGAGTTAAAAAGGTTTTTGTCATCGACGGCAGAATACCTCACTCTATATTAATAGAAATCTTGACCGATGAAGGAATCGGAACAATGTTCGTAGGAGGATAAAAAAGTCTTGAAAAATATTAATGAATGTGATATGCTAAAAGTTAGAGCGCTCGACAGTGAATACGTCTGCGCTTCATACGGAAGATTTCCTGTTTTCCTTTGCGAGGGCAAGGGTTCAACTGCTTATGACGAAAACGGAAAAGAATATATTGACCTCGGAAGCGGTATTGCCGTCAACACTTTCGGCTTCTGCGACGAGGAATATAACAAGGCTGTAATCGCTCAACTTGGCAAACTTCAACACACATCAAACCTCTATTTCACAGAGCCATATGCAAAACTTGCACAGGCAATTTGTGAAAAAAGCGGCATGAAAAAGGTGTTTTTCGGAAACTCGGGAGCTGAGGCAAACGAGGGTGCAATCAAAGCCGCAAGACGCTATTCAAGCACAAAATACGGCGAAGGTCGCAGCACGATTATCACCTTGAACGGAAGTTTTCACGGCAGAACAATCACAACTCTTTCTGCAACAGGACAAGACAGTTTTCATGTTGACTACGCACCGTTCACAGGCGGATTTGTCCACTGTGAGCCAAATAATGTCGAAGAAATGAAAAAACTTGTTTCCGAACACAAATGCTGTGGTATAATGATAGAGACAGTGCAAGGCGAAGGCGGAATTAATGTCCTAACCGAGGAATTTGTCAAAACTTGCAGAGCACTTTGCGATGAGCATGACTTAGTTCTTATCATTGACGAAGTTCAAACTGGTAACGGAAGAACAGGAAAATATTTTTCATATCAACATTATGGAATTATGCCTGATGTTGTTTCAACCGCAAAGGGCATAGGCGGAGGGCTTCCTCTCGGCGCTGTGATTTTAGGCGAAAAAGTTGAGAATGTTTTCTCAGCAGGAACTCACGGTTCAACTTTCGGCGGAAATCCAGTCTGCTGTGCAGGCGCACTCAGCATAATTTCAAGACTTACTGACGAATTTATGGCAGAAGTCGACAAAAAATCACAGTACATTATAAATGAACTCAAAGATGTAAAAGGTGTAATCGCAATTCACGGAAAGGGTCTTATGCTCGGAATTGAAACCGAAAAACCCGCTCTTGACATTGTCAAAGCTTGCTTAGACCGTGGAGTTTTGGCTCTCACCGCAAAGACAAAAGTTAGACTTTTACCACCATTAAACATCAGCTATGAAGAGCTTGACAAAGCACTCACCATCTTGAAGGAGGAAATTTCCAAATGAACCATCTTTTGAAAATGACAGATTTGACCACTCAAGAAATCAGCGAGATTTTGAATTTAGCTGACCAACTGAAATATGAGTCGAAAAACGGAATTGAACATCACCACCTAAAGGGCAAAACCCTTGGTATGATTTTCCAAAAATCGTCAACTCGTACCCGTGTTTCTTTTGAAGTTGGCATGTATCAACTTGGTGGCTCGGCGCTTTTCCTCTCTTCCAATGATTTACAAATCGGCAGAGGCGAGCCGATAGAAGACACCGCAAGAGTTTTATCACGCTACCTTGATGGTATTATGATTAGAACTTTTGCTCAACAAGAAGTGGAAGATTTAGCCACTTATGGCTCTATTCCAATTATCAATGGTCTTACGGACTATGCTCACCCCTGTCAAGTCCTTGCGGATTTGATGACAATTCGTGAATACAAAGGCTCTTTAAAGGGTCGCAAGCTGTGCTTTATCGGCGACGGTAATAACATGGCAAATTCTCTAATTGTTGGCTGTATAAAAATGGGAATGGCAGTTTCAATTGCTTGCCCCGACGAATACAAACCCGATGCGGACATTATGAAATGGGCATCGGAAAATGGTGATTTCCTTTGCACTTCTGATATTGAAACGGCGATAAAAGCTTCCGACGTGGTTTACACTGATGTTTGGGCTTCAATGGGACAAGAAGACGAAAGCGCAAAAAGAAAACTCGCTTTTAAAGATTTCCAAGTTAACGCAAAAAACATGGCATTTGCAAAAGAAGACGCTATAGTTCTTCACTGCTTGCCGGCTCACCGTGAGGAAGAAATCACGGCTGAAGTTCTTGAAAAACACGCAAATGAAATATTCGATGAGGCAGAAAATCGTCTTCACGCACAAAAGGCTGTTATGGTCAAATTGATGGGAGATAAGACGAATTAGTTTTGTATTTTCAAAAATCAGCCTCAATGATTTAACATTTAATCTGTTTTGAAAAAAACAGTTCAAAGAGGCATGAATTAGAGTTAAAACTTTAAATCGTGTCTCTTTTAATGCGAAAAGATATATAGAAAATTATGGGTGTAAAAAATTTTGCCTTGCGACATTTTAG
>CAYJOS010000009.1:10307-31476 GCA_964371875.1 uncultured Oscillospiraceae bacterium
AAAATATATGAGTAAAGCCTATCTGGTACTAGGTAACGGAGAAGTATTTGAAGGATTGTCTTTCGGTGCTGATTGCGAAAAAATCGGCGAGCTTGTTTTCACAACAGGCATGGGAGGGTATATTGAAACCATCACAGACCCTAGCTATTACGGTCAAATTGTAATGCAAACTTTTCCAATGATTGGTAATTATGGTATTATCGAAGAGGATTTCGAGGGAGAATGTGAAATTTTCGGCTATGTTGTCCGTGAATGGTGTGAAAAACCCTCAAACTTTAGATGTGAAAAAACAATTGATGACTATTTAAAAGAAAAGGGCATCCCTGGAATTTATGGAGTTGACACCCGTGAAATCACAAAAATCATCCGTGAACACGGTGTTATGAATGCAAAAATTTGCAAGGAAATCCCTTCAGATTTGAGTGAAATTAAAAGCTACATTGTTAAAGATGCTGTTAAAAATACAACTTGCAAAGAAGCAACAGTCCTCCCTGCGATTGGCGAGGAAAAGCGCAAAGTCGCCCTCATGGACTACGGCGCAAAGAGAAATATCGCCCGTGAACTTCAAAAACGTGGCTGTGAAGTTACAGTTTTCCCATCTTGGACACCTATGGACGAAATTCTCGAAAAAGGCTTTGACGGCATGATGCTTTCAAACGGCCCTGGCGACCCAAAAGAGAATGTTGAATGCATTGCTGAACTTAAAAAAGCCATAGGCAGACTTCCAATTTTCGGCATTTGCCTTGGTCACCAACTTCTAGCTCTTGCTTGTGGTGGTGACACTGCAAAACTTAAATACGGTCACCGTGGAGTCAACCAACCTGTCCGTGAAAAAGACGGCACTCGTACATATATTACAAGCCAAAACCATGGCTATGCCGTCATCGCTGAGAGCCTAAAAATTGTCGGTGTTGAGAGTTTTGAAAATGCAAACGACCACACTTGCGAAGGCATGAACTACCCTGAAATCAAGTCATTTTCAGTTCAATTCCACCCCGAAGCATGTTCAGGACCTAAAGATACAGAATTTTTATTTGATAGATTTATTAGCAATATGGGAGGTGTCAAATAATGCCACTAGATAAAAATATTAAAAAAGTAATGGTCATCGGTTCAGGGCCAATAGTAATCGGACAAGCGGCAGAATTTGACTACGCTGGTGCTCAGGCTTGCCGAGTTTTGAAAAAAGCTGGAGTTAACGTCGTTCTTGTCAACTCAAACCCAGCGACCATCATGACCGACAACGCTTTAGCCGACGAAATTTACCTAGAGCCACTAACCGTCCCCACAATCAAAAGAATTATCGAAAAAGAAAAACCAGACAGCTTGCTTGCAGGACTTGGCGGTCAAACAGGACTAACTCTTGCAATGCAACTTTCAAAAGAAGGATATCTCGACAAAATGGGTGTCCGCCTTTTGGGAACTGACGCAGCTGCGATTGACAAAGCTGAAGACAGACAACTTTTCAAAGATACAATGAACGAAATTGGTCAGCCAACTATCCCATCAGAAATTGCAAACGATGTTGACACAGCACTTCGTATTGCAAACGAAATCGGCTATCCAATCATCATCCGCCCAGCTTTCACCCTCGGCGGCGGTGGCGGTGGTGTTGCCTATAATGATGACGATTTGAAAAGAATTTCCAGAACTGGACTCGACCTCTCCCCTATCACTCAAATTCTTGTCGAAAAATACATTTTCGGCTGGAAAGAAATTGAATTTGAAACCATGCGTGACGGCGCTGGAAACGTTATTGCAATTTGCTCCATGGAAAACTTCGACCCTGTCGGCGTTCACACAGGTGACAGTATCGTTGTCGCTCCTGCGCTTACACTTTCTGACAAAGAGCTTCAAATGCTCCGCACAGCTTCACTGAAAATCATTTCCGCTTTGGGTATTGTCGGCGGTTGTAACTGCCAATATGCACTAGACCCCGTGAGCATGAATTATGCAGTTATCGAGGTTAACCCCCGTGTTTCTCGCTCCTCCGCACTTGCTTCAAAGGCGACAGGTTATCCAATCGCAAAGGTTTCATCACTTATCGCACTTGGCTATACTTTGGACGAAATTAAAAACGAAATCACAGGCAAAACTTGCGCTTGCTTCGAGCCAGCTCTTGACTATGTTGTCGTAAAAATGCCCAAATGGCCTTTCGACAAATTCTATGGCTCAAACAACAGCCTTGGAACTCAAATGAAGGCAACAGGCGAAGTTATGTCCATCGCTCCTAACTTTGAAATGGGTATCATGAAAGCTGTTCGTGGTGCAGAAATCGGGCTTGACAGCCTAAATTATGTCAATCCTAACAAAGATGATATTAAAAAACGTCTACACAATATCGACGACCGACGTTTATTTACAATTTTCGAGGCTATTAAATGCGGAATTTCAACTGAAGAAATTTACGATATCACAAGAGTTGACCGCTTCTTTATTGAAAAATTGCGTAATCTTGTCAACTATGAAAATGAAATTGAAAACGCAAAATCTATAGACGAGGATTTGTATTTAAAAGGCAAAAAACTTGGCTATACAGACGAAACTATTAAGCGTTTATCTGGAATTTCCGACATTCCACATAGAAATTCTGTCTACAAAATGGTTGACACCTGCGGTGCGGAATTCGATGCGGAAACGCCATATTTCTATTCAACTTACGACAAAACTTGCGAAGCTCGTGGCTTTAAAAACAGCGGAAAAGATAAAATTATCGTCCTCGGTTCTGGGCCAATCAGAATTGGTCAAGGTATAGAATTTGACTATTCCTCTGTTCACTGTGTGTGGACTTTGAAAGACATGGGCTATGAAGTTGCTATCATAAACAACAACCCCGAAACTGTTTCCACCGACTATGACACAGCGGACAGACTATACTTCGAGCCACTTTGCCCCGAAGACGTCATGAACATTATTGAGGTTGAAAAACCTGTCGGTGTCGTTGTCGCTTTCGGCGGACAAACTGCGATTAAATTAACAAAATTCCTAGACGAAAACGGCATAAAAATCCTCGGAACTTCCGCCGAAGGAATTGACATTGCCGAAGACAGAGAGCGTTTCGACGCACTTTTGGAAACACTTGGAATTAGTCGCCCAGCTGGCTACGGCGTTATGACCACCGACGAAGCTTTAAACGCTGCTCACAAACTTGGATATCCTGTTTTGCTCCGTCCGAGCTACGTCATCGGCGGTCAAAATATGCAAATCGTTTACAGCGATGACGAGGTTAAAACCTACATGAAACGCATACTCGCAAACAGTGACACAAACTCTGTTTTGGTTGATAAATACATGATGGGAACTGAGCTGGAAGTTGACGTCATCGCCGACGGAAAAGACGTTTTAATCCCTGGAATTATGCAACATATCGAGCGTGCTGGTATACACAGCGGTGACTCCATTGCAATCTACCCACCATTTGATTTGACAGACAAAATGCTCTCAACTGTCGTTAATTGCTCTGAAAAATTAGCGCTTGCATTAGGCACAAAAGGTTTAGTTAACATTCAATATTTAATCTACCTAAACGAACTTTATGTAATCGAAGTTAATCCCAGAGCTTCAAGAACAATTCCATATATTAGTAAAGTCACAGGCGTTCCAATGGTCGATTTAGCCGCAAGAGTTATGGTCGGCGAAGAACTTCGCGACCTCGGTTTTGGCACTGGATTATACAAAACTCCACCATATTATGCGGTCAAAGTTCCTGTTTTCTCCTTTGAAAAACTCAGTGATGTAAACTCCACACTCGGACCTGAAATGAAGTCAACAGGCGAAGTTTTGGGTATAGGAAAAACCAGAAACGAAGCACTTTTCAAAGGCTTAACAGCTGTTGGTTTGGACGTAAAACTTCCATCTTCAGACGAAAAAATCGGTGTGTTTTTAAGCGTTGACGACCACGATTATTCTGAAGCAATCACACTAGCGCAAAAGCTTGTCGACCTTGGAATGTACATCTACGCAACCCCAGGAACTGCAAAAGCTATTGAAAAACTGGACGCAAAAATCCAAGTCGTAGCACCTATGGACTTGTCAAACGAGGCGTTTGATTTAATCGAAACAGGCGTTATCAGCTACATAGTCTACACTGGCGCACTTTACGATAACACCCTTGAGCACTACACAAGATTGCACACCAGAGCAAAGCAACTTTCAATCGCTTGCTACACTTCTCTCGACACCGCAAATGTCATGGCGGACTGCATAAAGAGCCGTTATACTCAGGAAAATACTGAGCTTGTTGATATCAATAATCTCCGCACAAAATCACAAATTTTGAAGTTTTCAAAAATGCAAGGTTGCGGAAACGATTACATATTTATCGAGAATTTCAACGACGAAATCACCTGCCCAGAGTCACACAGCGTTAACCTATGCGATAGACATTACGGCATAGGAGCGGACGGACTTGTGCTAATTGAAAAGTCGAGAATTGCCGATGCAAAAATGAGAATTTTCAACAAAGACGGTAGCCTTGGACGCATGGCGGGTAACAGTATTCGTTGTGTTGGTAAATATTTGTACGACAATGGTTTCACTTGCAAAGATAAACTCACAATCGAGTGTGACTCCACAATTGTCAAGCTAAAACTTTACATCAGAAACGGAAAAGTCAGCTCTGTAACTGCCGACATGGGCAAGGTCGAGCTTGACCCCAAATCACTTCCAACAACTATAAACGCAGACAAAATTGTTGACTATCCTGTCAATGTTGCTGGCGAAGATTACCGCATAACTTGTTGCACTGTCGGAAATCCACATTGTGTGGTATTCGTCCCAAGTGTAACCCATGCTGAGGTTGAAAAAATCGGAACTCAGTTTGAGCACTCCCCTCTTTTCCCCGAGCGTGTGAACACTGAATTTATTAGAGTTTTGAACAAAACTACTATAAAAATGCGTGTTTGGGAACGTGGTAACGGCGAAACTTGGGCTTGCGGAACTGGCGCTTGTGCTGCTGTTGTTGCTGCAACTGAAAACGGCTTTTGCCCCAAAGGCGAGGACATCACTGTTAAACTTTTGGGCGGTGACCTTGTTGTTAACTATACCGACGAGAGAATTACGCTTACAGGTAATACGAAGCTTGTCTACGAGGGCACAACGGAGTATTAATTTTATAAATTATGCAAAACTAGGAGCGGATTTTATCTGCTCCTAGTTTTAGACTGTAGACAAAAGTAAATTAGCTGATTTTCGGAAGGAGTGGGAGTGTGAGGGCGAACCATCAGGGTTCGCCTTCGCGTTGAAATAACCTGCGTCCGCAGACGCATATTTTGTAAATTTCATACAAAATTCTATGATAAAATAAAGAATTTACAAAATGCCATCGCAAGGCGATGGAGCGAAGCTTGGGGACAAAAAGGCTCGCAAGCCTTTTTGTCTTCAAGCTGAAACTAGGAGCGGATTTTATCTGCTCCTAGTTTTGCTTCGTTGAAAATCTTCAATTCAATCAGTCACAACTACACCCTGACAAATCCGCCGTCGCCTCAAAGCTTGCGCAATTATCAGGTGGGAAAAACTCATCAACAGGGAAAGGAATTTTGCTGAAAAGTGTGCAAGGATCGTCTTCACCAGGCGTGCTGACGCATTCTTTGTCTGGGAAGCAATAGCTGTAAGTCGGGATTAGAAGCTGGGTATCTCTCTCCATTCTCACTATCGAAAATTGACCCAAAGTTACCAAAAGTAGCCTTTTTTCGTTTGAATAGCAAATGTCATCACCCATGGCGTCCATGATAAATTTCGGAACATCACGAACCTCTGCTTCATAGCACGAACTTTCGGGGTCAACAATTTTTAGATTTAGTATAATCGGATTAACCGCTTCAACAACCGCAACAGGTTGCATAGCATTTCGATTTTCTCTCGCTGTCATAGCAGAGCTGAAAATTTTAACATCGCCCTCACTACCGAATAAAATCACCCTTTTTGTAAAGACGCTAAGACCCACAATTTGATTACTTCCCGGATGTGTTTCACCTTTAATTTTGTAAAAATAAGTAAGATCTACTGTGTAATACCCTCTGTTAAAGCAAATTTCTTCAATTTTCGTGTCGATGTAAAGCAATTCAGCGCAACGTGGTCTTATACTAAACGCTGTTTCTAAGTAGCATTGCGACGATTTGGTGAGATACACCCTTAAATCCTCTATGCAATCCTTGTCACGACAGCTGTCAAAAATTTTTGCGGTGTGTATGCAAACAGCCTCGTTTATGTTGGCACAGCTATCAACCGGCCCTGGCAATACTCTATCTGCCATTGAAAATACCTCCTGACCTTGATTTTAAAGTGATGTTCATTACAGTCTATGCAAAAAACTTAAAAATGTTAAAAAACACGTTTGACTAGCGAAGTTTTTTAGACTATAATAGAAACTAATGCTATCAATACCAGTATATGTATGAGGAGGTGGATTTTGTCCATGAATAAGCAAGGTTTTATCCACGAAAAATTGGATCTGAAAATTTTAATATTATTTATCTTGCGACGTTTGCCAAATTTTGTCAGCAGTGACGAGTTATCACAACTCGCAATGTGCGACGAGGGCGTAAACTATTTTGATTTCACCGACTGCCTTTCTGAACTGATTGACACAGAGCATGTCGAGGAGCAAAGTGGTAGCTTCAAAATCACCGAAAAAGGCATTAGAAACGGCGAAACAATTGAAACAAGCATTCCATTTACTGTAAGAAAAAAAGCAGAGTCCGCACTTTTGCCTATCGCAGAGAGAATGAAGCGTGACGCTCTAATCCTCACAGGACATAAAAGCGGACAAAACGGCTCTTGCATTGCCGAACTTTCTATGTCGGACGGAGTTGGCGAAGTAATTTACCTCAGGCTTATGATGCCAAATGTTGAAAGTTCTATAAAAATAGAGAGGAATTTCAAAGAAAATGCCGAGGAAATCTACGGTAAAATAATTGAAATTTTGTCAGAATAATTTTTTTGGAGGGTCATCTCATGTTAAAAGAAAGAGCACACGAGTACTATTTAAGCAAAGACAAAAACTGCGCAGAAACACTATTACTCTCAGCAATTGACGAATACAAACTACCTTTAAATGAAGAACATGCAAATCTTTTGGGCGGTTTCGGTGGTGGAGTTGGTTGCGGTCACCTATGTGGTGCAGTGGCAGGTTCTGTCGCCGCCATCGGTTTTATGACCATCAAAACAACAGCACACCAAAGCGAAATGCTAAAGCTTGCACGTGCTGAATTTTTAGAAAGCTTCGCACAAAAAGCAGGCAGTTTGATGTGCAACGACCTTAAAGATAAATACTTCGACTCAGAAAACACCAAATGCTTCCCTGTCGTCGAAATTGCTTGTGAATGTCTTGACGAAGTTGTTAAGAAATACGAACTCGCTTAGTCATTGTAATATCCTACAATTTTGCCTAAAAACTATTGCATATTGCACACATTAAAATGCATAAATTGTCGTGTTTGTGCTATTTTGTTGCATCTTACAATTAGCACTTTACATAGTGATGAAAAAATGTTATAATGAATTCAGTAAAATCACATTTATAAATAGAAAAACTGCGATTTTGGGGGAAGTTCGGTGAAAATCCGACACAGTCTTACCTCTACTGTAACCGCAATGCGGAAGTCAGAATTCCCACTCGCAGTCAGCACCGCAGTCCAAGGTGGGGAGGCGGGTTTCTGTGTGTTGTACGAAACCTCTCCAAATCGGAGAGGTTTTTCTATTTATTGGAAGAATTGGAGAATTGCATGGCAAAGCTATCTCACTATATAGCTGTCGGAACAGAAAAACTTCGATGCGGTTACACCACTGGAACATGCGCAACCGCCGCTGCTTTAGGCTCTGCAAAAAGGCTGATTTCAGGCAATTGGAACGAGCTAGTTTGTATAGAAACGCCTTCGGGAATTGTTGTAGAAGCTGAACTTTTGGAGAAAAATCACGGCGAAAACTTCGCTATTTGTGCTGTCGCAAAGGACGCAGGCGACGACCCCGATGTGACTGACGGGGCATTAATTTTTACGAAAGTGGAAAAAATTACCGATAACAAAATTATCATCGACGGCGGCGAGGGCGTTGGAAGAATTACCAAAGCTGGACTTGACCAAGACATAGGCGAAGCGGCGATTAATTCCACCCCACGGAGAATGATTTTTGAAGCACTTTCACCTTTAATCGAGGGCAAAAACTATGGTTTTAAAGTCACAGTTTCAGTTCCAAATGGCAAAAAAATCGCTAAACGAACCTTCAATCCACGGCTTGGAATTCAAGGTGGAATTTCCATTTTAGGC
This sequence comes from uncultured Oscillospiraceae bacterium, assembly GCA_964371875.1. Classification (GTDB taxonomy): domain Bacteria; phylum Bacillota; class Clostridia; order Oscillospirales; family Oscillospiraceae; genus Heteroscillospira. The sequence goes on from CAYJOS010000009.1 coordinate 18,572, forward strand.
ACTAGCGGAATAGTCCGACCTATGAGCGAAACTGCCTTAATTGAGTCAGTTAAGCTAGAAATCCGAACAATTCGAGCTTCAGGAGCTAAACATTTACTACTAACACCTGGAAATTATGGAGAGGATTTCTCCCGTGACGTTTTAGGTCTTTCCATGAAAAACAACGCAATTTGCAGTAACTATATCGGCGATGCGATTGACTGTGCAATTTTAGAAAAATTTGACAGCATTTTGCTTGTTGGACACTTCGGAAAACTAGCAAAAATCTCGGCTGGTTGCATGAATACCCACTCAAAAGTGTGCGACGCAAGGCGAGAAAGCATCTGTACTCACGCCGCTCTGTGCGGTGCAAACACCGAATTAGTTAGAAAAATTTTCGACTGCGTTTCCACCGATGCGGCAGTGGAGCTTTTGATTGAAGCTGAAATTTGCGAAAAAGTTATGGCTTCGATTGCTAAAAATTTAGGCGAAAATCTTCGCCACAGAGCTGGCGAAGTTAAGATAGAATCACTGTTTTTCTCAAATAAATACGGCATTTTAGGCAAAACCGAAAACGCCGATGAACTAATAAAAATACATACAATATAGATTAGAGGAGATTTTGAAAATGATACATTTCGTAGGCGCAGGCCCAGGAGCAACAGACCTCATCACAGTTCGAGGAGCAAAACTTTTAGGCGAAGCAGACTGCATAATTTACGCTGGAAGCCTTGTAAATCCTGAACTTTTACAATATAAAAAAGACAGTTGCGAAGTTTATGACAGCGCAGGAATGACCATGGAAGATGTAATTTCTGTCATTGAAAAATTTGAAAAAGATGGAAAAATGACCGTCAGACTTCACACAGGCGACCCCTCACTTTACGGTGCTCACCGTGAGCAAATGGACGAGCTTGACAAGCTAAAAATCAACTACGACGTTATCCCCGGCGTATCCTCATTTTCGGGTGCGGCGGCGGCACTATGCTCAGAATACACCCTCCCCGAGGTCAGCCAATCGGTCATCATCACACGCATGTCGGGCAGAACTCCCGTCCCCGAGGGCGAAGCGCTTGCAAAAATGGCGAGCCACGGATGTACCATGGTGCTTTTCCTCTCAACTGGACTTTTGGAAGATGTTGAGAGAGAGCTTCTCGCTGGTGGAGTTTACACAAAAGACACCCCAGCCGCTATAGTTTACAAAGCGACATGGCCAGACCAAAAAACTTTCCGTTGCACAATCGGAACGCTAGCTCAAACAGCTAAGGAAAATAATGTCACAAAAACTGCTTTAATCACAATCGGCGGATTTTTAGGCAACGAATATGAGCGTAGCAAGCTCTACGACCCCACTTTCACACACGGCTACCGTGTCGGAACAGATGGCTAAAATTTCCATAATCGCTTTCACAAAAAACGGAGCGGAATTAGGTCAAAAACTTGCAAAAGAATTTGACGGAGAGCTTTATTTATCAGAAAAATTTGCCCCTGATTTTGAGTGTAAAATCTACAAATCCATGGACGATTTCACCCGAAACAACTGGAAAAGTGGAGCGAATTTGGTTTTCATCGGAGCGTGCGGAATAGCCGTTCGGGCGATTGCACCATACGTGAAAGACAAATTTTCAGACCCTGCTGTAATCTCACTTGACGAGCGAGGAAATGTAGTAATACCAATCCTTTCAGGGCATGTCGGCGGTGCGAATGAGCTTGCATTGAGCATAGCAAATTTCGTCGGAGGCATAGCCGCAATTTCCACCGCAACTGATGTTAACGACTTGGTTGCCATTGATGTTTGGGCGAAAAAAAGGGGACTTGAAATTTCTGACAGAACACTTGCAAAAGAGGTATCTGCTAGAGTTTTACAAGGTGAAAAAATTAAAATAAACACCTCTTTTTCTCTTCATGGAACACCACCAAATGGCATAGCAAACGATGGTACAGTTCACGTTTTCATCACCGAAACAACTCACCCAACTGACAGTTTAAGGCTCATTCCAAAGCTTATAAACATTGGTTTGGGTTGCCGTCGTGGCAAGAGTTTAGAGGAAATTGAAACTGCGATTTTTGAATCTTTAGACAGGAATAATCTTGACATCAGAGCCGTGAAAACGATATGTAGTATTGATTTAAAAAGTGATGAAATTGGAATTTTGGAATTTGCGAAAAAGCATAATTTAGAGTTTATAACCTACACTGCCGATAAACTTTTGAGTGTCCAAGGCGAGTTCACACCCTCGAAATTTGTCAGTTCAATCACTGGCGTCGACAATGTTTGCGAGCGTTCGGCGGTTTTGACAGGTGGAGAAATTTTAGAGCGAAAAGTTGCAAAAAACGGCGTAACTACTGCAATTACTATAGAAAATATTGAATTAAAATACTAGAAAAAGGAATTTTTATACATGAAATTGACAGTTATTGGTCTTGGCCCAGGAGCTGGAGCTGACCTCACAGGTAGAGCGAGAGCTGCACTCGAAGAGGCTGATTTAATCATCGGATACACCGCTTACATCGACCTTATTAAAGATGAATTTTCACATAAGGAAATGGCTTCCACAGGCATGAGAAAAGAAGTTGACCGTTGCAGAATGGCAGTCGAAGCGGCAACAAAAGGCAAAAATGTTGCTGTTGTATGTTCTGGTGACTCTGGCGTTTATGGCATGGCTGGGCTGATTTATGAGGTTTCACAGGAATTTTCTCCCATTGAAATCGACGTAATTCCAGGAATTACCGCCGCTTGCGGTGGTGCGGCTGTTTTGGGCGCACCTTTGACCCACGATTTTGCCCTAATTTCACTTTCTGACCTCATGACTCCATGGGAATTAATTGAAAAAAGGCTAGCAAATGCCGCTGATGCTGACTTTGTGCTTTGCCTATACAATCCTCGCAGTCACTCAAGACCAGAGTACCTCAAAAAAGCGTGTGAAATTTTACTTAAACACAAAAAACCAGAAACTGTATGTGCTTATGTGCAAAATATTGGAAGAAATGGCGAAACTGCTAGAATTTTGCCACTTTCAGAACTTGTAGACTGCGAAGAAGTCGACATGTTCACAACAGTTTTCATCGGAAATTGCCAAACCACAGTTATCAACGGAAAAATGGTAACTCCACGTGGCTACATGCAAAGAGGTTAAGCCTTGAAAGTTTTACTTTTTGCAGGGACAAGCGAAGGTAGAGAGCTGTCAAATTGGTTGACAAAAATGGAAATTGAACACGTAATCAGTGTCGCAACTGAGTATGGCGCTGAGCTTTTAGAGGGCTGTAAAAATGTCAAAATCGGTCGAATGAGCCGAGAAGAAATGCTTGAAACTATGCGTGAAAATTTCACTCATATAATAGACGCAACACACCCTTATGCACGAGTTGTGACAGAGCAAATTGCAGACACAGCAAACGAATTAGGAATTCCAAATCTAAGATTTTTAAGAAAATCCACTGATATAGAAGATGGCATTTTTGTTCAAAATACTGCCGAAGCTGTGGAAATTCTGAAAAAACTAAACGGAAACATCCTCCTAACAACTGGAAGTAAAGAGCTATATGCATATAAAGATTTAGCCGAAAGGCTTTTTCCGAGGGTGCTACCTTTTATGGATTCACTGCAAAAATGTACTGAATGTAAAATCCCCTCAAAGCAGATTATTTGTATGCAAGGGCCGTTTTCAAGGGCAATGAACGAAGCAACAATAGACCAATTTGGAATTAATTTACTGGTAACTAAAGACACAGGCGATAGTGGAGGTTTTACCGAAAAAATTGAAGCTGCACTAAGTCGAAACTGTAAAATTATCATCATCGGCAGACCATTAATCGAGCAAGGTTTTTCGATGGAAGAGATAAAAAAACAACTGTCAAAGGAGATGCAAAAATGACGGTATATTTAATCGGGGTTGGCATGGGAAACCGTGACACAATGACAACGCAAGCAACCGAAGCCATCGAAAAAAGCGAGCTTTTAATAGGTTCAGCACGACTTTTAGAACACTATTCACATAAAAAATGCATAGAAAAAATCAACGCAGTTGAAATCGTGGAAGAAGCACGAAACAGCGGATGCGAGGTCATCTCTGTTCTACTTTCGGGCGATGTCGGCTTCTATTCGGGTGCAAATAAGCTATATACATTATTTGACTTGGAAAAAGTTTATGTCATCCCTGGTATTTCAAGCCTAGTATATTTCGCCGCAAAACTTCGTATGCCTTGGCAGGATGCAACAGCCGTTTCTGCCCACGGAAGAGAGCATAATGTTGTCGGAGAAATTCAAAGAAAGTCAAAAGTTTTTGCCCTTACAGGTGGAAATTACACCGCAACTGACCTCATCAGTGAGCTATGTGCAAGAGGACTTTCTCACGTCAGAGTTCATGTCGGCGAGTATCTTTCTTACGAAAACGAGCGTATAGTTTCGGGCACTGCAGCGGAGCTTGTAGGACAAGATTTCGCCTCACTTTCCGTCGTTATGACCGAAAATCACAGACCAATTAAACGAAAATACACAACTCCCACAATGAGAGATGAACAATTCGCCCGTGGAAACGCACCAATGACAAAGGAAGAAGTCAGGGCAATTAGTCTCTCCAAACTGCACTTAAAAGACCATCATAATGTCTGGGATGTCGGTGCTGGAACAGGTTCGGTCTCAGTTGAAATCGCACTTGCGGTCACAGCCGGAAATGTCTATGCTGTTGAAAAAAATCCCGACGCTGTGGAGCTAATTGTTGAAAATAAACTCAAATATTCACTCACAAATATTGCAGTTGTCGAGGGTTTAGCACCCGAAGCATTGCAGGATTTACCTACACCTGACAGGGTTTTTCTCGGCGGAACTTCTGGAAATTTAAAGAAAATTATGGATATTGCACTAGAAAAAAATCCTCAAGCAAGATTTGTAATTAACGCTGTCACATTAGAAACTTTGAACGAAGCTGTAAAACAATTTGCAAATTTTGGAATAGAAAACCCAGACATAATTCAAATGTCAATTACACGCATCAAAAAAGTCGGAAGTTATAACATGATGAACGCACAAAACCCTGTTTGGATAATTTCTGGAGAGGTTGCTGAGTAGATGAATAGACTGCTTTTCGGTGCACCGTCAAGCGGCGGAGGTAAAACCACTGTTGTCTGTGGAATTTTGAAGGCACTTATCGACAGAGGTGAAAAACCACTTGCGTTTAAGTGCGGACCTGATTACATTGACCCCATGTTTCACAGTGAAATTATTGGTGCAATGTCACGAAATTTAGACCTATTTTTTATGGGAAGTGACGTTTCGAAGCAATTATTGGCAGAAAATAGCAAAAAAGGTACAATTTCTATAATCGAAGGTGTCATGGGTTACTACGACGGCATCGCAATGAGTGACAAATCCAGCGCATTTGATCTTGCCACCGAAACCGAAACTCCTGTTGTTTTCATTGCAGATGCAAGAGGAAGAGCGCTATCGGTCGCGGCGCTGATAAATGGATTTGTTAGTTTTAGACAAAATAGCAATATAAAAGGCGTGATTTTAAATAGAATTTCACCAATGATGTACGATAGACTTAAAGAAACCATCGAAACAGAATGCGGAATTAAGGTTTACGGCTTTTTACCAAACTGCCCCGAAGCTACTTTAGAGAGCAGACATTTGGGACTAGTCACCGCGGCAGAAGTTGATAATTTAAAAGAAAAAGTTGCAAAATTAGGCGAATTAGTAGAGAAATATGTAGATTTAGATGGGCTTTTGGAGCTTTCAAAAACTGCAAATCCTCTCGAAATTCCCAGTCAAATTTTACCAAAACCCTTGAAAAAGAAAGTGAAAATCGCAGTTGCTAAAGACAAAGCATTTTGTTTTTACTACGCTGACAGTCTGGAATTAATGGAAAAACTGGGCGCTGAAATTGTCGAATTTTCACCTTTAAACGATGAAAAATTACCCGAAAATATAAGTGGATTATACCTCGGAGGAGGCTATCCTGAAGTCTATTCTAAGGCACTTTCAGACAATAAAACCATGCTTGAAAACATCAAAAAAGCCATCGAAAACGAACTTCCAACTATAGCCGAATGTGGTGGATTTATGTACCTACACGAGGAAATGGAAGGCTCTGACGGAGTTGTTTATGAGATGGTTGGTGCTGTTTCGGGAAAGGCATTTAAGACTGAAAAACTACAAAGATTTGGATATATTACCTTAAAATCCACAAAAAACGGACTATTAGGAAATACAGATTTTACCATGCCTGGGCATGAATTTCACTACTGGGACAGCACAAACAACGGCAGTGATTTCAAAGCTGAAAAGCCCCTTTCGAACAGAACTTGGGACTGCGCCCACATGTGCGACACGCTCTATGCTGGATTTCCACATTTTCACTTTTGCGCTTGTCCTGAAGCTTGCAAAAACTTCCTCATTTCTTGCGAAAAATACGGAGGCTGAAATGGAAAAAGATTTAATCGAACTGATAAAAAAAGCCAATCCTATCGACGAAAAAGCTAGGAATTTGGCTTTACATAGGTGGAGCACCATAGCAAAACCACTAGGAAGCCTAGGTCTTTTGGAAGATGCAGTTGTGAAAATTGCTGGAATGACTGGTGATGCAAATGTAAATATTTCCAAAAAAGCCGTGGTTGTGATGTGTGCTGACAACGGAGTTTGCGCCCAAGGAGTTTCGCAATCTCCACAAAATGTGACAGCTGTAGTTTCCGAAAATATGTCAACAGGAGCGACCAGTGTTTGCAAAATGGCAAAGCTCGCAGACGCTGAGGTCGTTCCAGTAAATATCGGTTGCGCGCTTGAGCTAAAAGGCGAAAAAATACGCCAAAAATGTGTCAAAATGGGCACCGAAGACTTCACTCAAATGCCCGCAATGACACGAGAAGAAACAATCAAAGGCGTGCTCGTTGGCATTGAAATTGTTCGAGAATTAGCCCAAAAAGGTGTGAATTTAATAGCTACGGGCGAAATGGGAATAGCAAATACTACCACTTCTTCTGCTGTTGTCTCTGTCATGCTCGACAAACCTGTTAGCGAAGTAACGGGAAGGGGCGCAGGACTTTCAAACGATGGTTTAGCAAAAAAAGTTGACGCAATTGAGCGTGGAATTGCCCTAAATAAACCCAACAAAGACGATGCACTAGATGTTTTATCAAAGGTCGGTGGACTCGATTTAGCTGGACTTTGCGGAGTTTTCATCGGTGGCGCAATCTATAGAATTCCCATTTTGGTGGACGGATTTATTTCCTCAGTTGCTGGACTTTGTGCAAAAAATCTTTGCCCAATTTCTGTAAATTATATGATTGCAAGTCATGCTTCGAGTGAGCCCGCAGGCAATGTTGTTATCGAAAAAGCCTTGGGATTACAGCCTTTTTTGTACGCTGGTATGAGACTCGGTGAAGGTACAGGCGCTGTCGCCGCAATGCCAATTCTTGACATGGGACTTGCGGTTTACACCGAAATGAGCACCTTTGACGAGATTGAAATAGACGCCTACGTGCCGTTATCATGACATATTTTGTAATCGGAGGCTCAGGCAGTGGCAAGTCTCACTTTGCCGAGAGCATTATAAATAATTCGCCAATAAAAAATCGAACTTACATTGCGACCATGCGTGTGTGGGATTTAGAAGGTGAAAAACGTGTTGAAAAACACCGAAAAATGCGACAAAACAAAGGTTTTGACACCTTAGAAATTCCAGTAGAATTGGAAAAAATACATGATTTAAGTGGTTGTATTTTGCTTGAAGATTTAACGAATTTATTCATGAACGAGTGGTATGGCGAAGCCAGCGAAAGCGCTTTCGCAAGAGTTTGCCAAGGTCTTGAAAAGTTACATAAAAGTGCCGAACTTTTTGTAATTGTAGCTAATGATATTTTTACTGATGGTGTAAATTATGGACCAGAAACAGAGGAATTACTCGCTCAATTAGGAAAAATAAACACTTTTACCGCTAGTTTATCCGATGAGGTTTTTGAAGTTTCTTGTGGAATTGAGACTAAAATTGACAATAAATTTTGGAGGTCAAACACTGGTATGACTCTAATAATCGGCGGAAAGTACCAAGGAAAAAGATATTTCGCACAGCAGTTTTTCGATTCTGGAAGAGGGCTAACCGATAACTTTGAAATTTCCAAAAATTCCGATATCTTTTCCAATTTGGAACAATGGATAAAAGATGAAGAAAACCCTATTGAAAGACTCGAAGCTTTGCTTGAAATAAATCCAAATATTACCATAATTTGCGACGAAGTCGGCTGTGGAGTCGTTCCCATGGATAAATCAGAGCGAGAATGGCGAGAGAAAGTTGGAAGAACTTGCACATTTTTGGCAGAAAAAGCCACAAAAGTAATACGTATAACATGCGGAATTCCCCATGTTTTAAAGGATGAATGATATGATTAACCACCTAGGGGCGCTATGCCTCGGATTTTTACTGGATTTGCTAATTGGCGACCCACGATTTTTATATCACCCAGTCAGATTTATTGGTTTACTAATCACAAAACTTGAAAAGTTTTTAAGAAATGCATTTCCAAGAACTCCCAAAGGCGAATTTTGGGCTGGATTTGTACTATGTGTTATAACCCTAATTATCCCAACAGCGATTACATATGGTATTATTTATGTTGCAGAAAATGTAAACATTTACCTATCATTTGCAATTGAGACTTTAATATGCTATCAACTTCTGGCAACAAAATCGCTAAAAGACGAGAGCATGAAAGTTTATTTACAGCTTAAAAAAGGAAATTTAGAAAAGGCAAGACACGCTGTTTCCATGATAGTTGGAAGAGATACAAAGTCACTCGACGAAGCTGGAGTTGCAAAAGCCGCTGTTGAAACTGTTGCGGAAAACTTTTCCGATGGCGTTTTAGCTCCCATGATTTTCATGGCAATCGGCGGTGCTCCATTGGGAATGTTTTACAAAGCTGCAAATACTTTAGACTCCATGGTCGGCTATAAAAATGATAAATATATGTACTTTGGACGTGTTTCTGCAATTTTTGACGATATTTTGAACTTTTTCCCTGCTCGACTTGGTGGACTTATCATGAGTGTCAGTGCAAGATTTGCAAAACTTGATTCCAAAAAAGCGATGAAAATATTCTTACGCGACAGAAAAAATCACAAGTCACCAAACTCAGCACACACTGAAGCGGCAGCCGCTGGCGCACTTCATATCCAGCTTGCAGGAGACAATTTTTACTTTGGAAAACTGGTAAAAAAACCGACAATAGGTGACGATGACAGAGCAATTTCCTATATCGATATTGCAAAAGTCAATAAGCTTATGTATGCTTCAGCTTTCACTTCAATAATACTATTAGTAATCATAACATTGATTGGATGGTGGTTAATTTGACACAGTATGTCCATGGTGGTGACATCAGAACTTACGGAAATGTTCTTGATTTTTCCGCAAACATAAACCCTCTCGGCATTCCTGAAGCAGTGAAAACAGCTGCACGGGATGCCATCGACGAAGCAGTTCACTATCCAGATCCTTTTTGTCGTGAAATTCGTAAAAAAATCTCCGAAAGAGATAATGTTGCTTTTGAAAATATCATTTGCGGAAACGGAGCAGCTGACATAATTTTCAAATTATGTCTAGCAAAAAAGCCAAAAAAGGCAATAATCACCGCCCCAACCTTCGCCGAATATGAGGAAGCTTTGAGCCTTGTCGGCTGTGAAATCGACATTCACGCACTCAATCCAGAGCAAAATTTTGCTTTAGGCGAAGATTATTTAGAAAAATTAAACTCTGATATTGACATAATATTCCTCTGCACCCCAAACAACCCTACAGGACGTTTAATTGACCGCAAATTGGTTGATAAAATTGCCGAAAAATGTTTAAAAAATAATATAACTTTTGTTTTGGACGAGTGTTTTTTAGAACTTTGCGACGACACAAGTGGCTTCGCGTACATTATAAATAATAATCCAAATGTTGTACTTTTGCGTGCTTTCACAAAAAGTTTTGGAATGCCTGGATTACGTTTTGGATATGCCCTATGTTCTGACCAAAAACTGCTTGAAGAAATTGCCAAATGTGGTCAACCTTGGAGCGTTTCAACTGTTGCACAGGCAGCTGCGGTAGCGGCTTGTGACAGCACTGAATGGGCAGACCGAGGACGTGAGCTCATCCAAAAAGAACGTCCAATTTTGATTGAAAAAATGCGAAAAATTGGTCTCACTGTTTGGGACGCACAAGCAAATTACATACTTTTCCGCGCCGACGGAATTTGCGATTTACGTGAAAAAATGGTCGAAAAAGGAGTGCTTATTCGCTCCTGCGGAAACTATCGAACCCTGACGAATGAATACTACAGAATCGCCGTGCGCACTGCTGAAGAGAACAAAAAATGCGTTGCGGTGATGGAGGAGGTTTTGAAAAATGGCTAAATCCATAATGATACAAGGCACTGCTTCAAACGCAGGAAAAAGCATACTTTGTGCTGGACTTTGCAGGATTTTTGCCCAAGATGGGTACAAAGTTGCACCTTTCAAATCCCAAAATATGGCATTAAACTCAGCCATAACCGAGGATGGCTTGGAGATGGGCAGAGCGCAAGTTGTTCAGGCTCAGGCGGCGAAAATCAAGCCAACTGCGGACATGAACCCTGTACTTTTAAAGCCCACCGGCGACACTGGCTCACAAGTTATCGTGCACGGAGTTCCCAGAGGAACGATGAGCGCAACTGAATATTATAAATACAAAAATTGCCTTATTGATGATGTCAAAAATTCCTTTAACAGACTGTCCGAAGAGTATGATATAATCGTAATCGAGGGCGCTGGCTCGCCTGCTGAAATCAATTTGCGTGAGGACGATTTTGTCAATATGGGGCTAGCAATGATGACAAAAACTCCCGTTTTACTTGCTGGGGACATTGACCGTGGCGGTGTTTTCGCCGCACTTTACGGCACTGTTAAACTGCTTGAACCCGAAGAACAAGACCACATAAAAGGTTTGATTATAAACAAATTTCGTGGCGATGTTGAGATACTAAAACCAGGTCTAGACCCCCTCGAAAAGATGACCGAAAAGCCTGTTTTGGGCGTTGTTCCCATGATTGATGTTGACATTGACGATGAAGATTCTTTGTCAACTCGCATTGAAAGAAACCAAAAAATAGGACTGCTTGATATTGCGGTAATTCGCCTTCCAAGACTGTCAAATTTCACTGATTTTAACCCCTTAGAGCGTTATGACGAAGTGAATTTGAGATATGTAAAAGACCCGAAAGACCTCGGAAATCCTGACCTTATTATCCTCCCCGGCACGAAAAACACCATGAGCGATTTGCTCTGGCTTCGTGAAAGTGGAATGGAAAATAAAATTTTGCGTCATGCCTCAAAAGGCGGTGCTGTAATCGGAATTTGCGGTGGCTATCAAATGCTCGGCGAAGAGGTCAGCGACCCCGACGGCGTTGAAGGTGGCGGAACTTTGAAAGGGCTTGGTTTGCTCCCTGGGAAAACAGTTTTCTTTGGCGAAAAAACCAGAACACAAGTCAAAGGTAAAATTGAAAAATCCGATGGAATTTTTGAAAAAATGATCGGAACTGAGTTCACAGGCTACGAAATTCACATGGGTGAAACAGAAAGAGCTCTCCCCTCCACACTTGCTATGTCCGACCAAAATGGCGACCCAAAAGAGGACGGCATGGCAAAAGGAAACGTCTGGGGTTGTTATATTCACGGCATTTTTGATAAAGGCGAAGCCTCCGCTTCACTGATAAATTGTCTGCTTGAGGCCAAAGGTTTGACCAGAGAACTTGCAGTTATTGACTGGGAAGAATATGCAAATCGTCAGTATGACAAGCTCGCTGATGAGCTTCGCAAAGCACTGGATATGGAAAAAATTTATGAAATATTAAATAGAGGTATGTAATGGCTAAAGTTGAATTAAAGAGAGTTGCACCCGCTGAAATCGAAAAACGTAGCATGGAAATTATCGAAAGTGAAATGCCACCACATAATTTTTCTGAAGCAGAACTTCCAATTGTGAAACGTTGCATACACACTTCGGCGGATTTTGAGTATATAAATAACCTCAAATTTTCCAAAAATGCTATAGAAAACGCTGTAAAAGCCATAAAAGAGGGGGTTACAATTGTAACTGACACTAACATGGCAAAAGCTGGCGTAAACAAAAAAATTATCGAGCGTTTCGGTGGCTCGGCTGTCTGCTTCATCGCCGAGGAAGATGTTGCAAAAGAGGCAAAAAGCCGTGGCGAAACCCGTGCGACAGTTTCCATGGAAAGAGCTTCCAAAATTGAAGGTAATGTTATCCTTGCAATCGGAAATGCACCCACTGCACTTGTGAAAGCTTGCGAACTAATCGAGGCTGGAAAATTTAAACCAACCCTAATAATTGGCGCACCTGTTGGCTTTGTGAATGTTTGCGAGTCGAAGGAACTTTTGGTTGAAACTAACTGTGAATATATAGTTGCGATGGGCAGAAAAGGTGGAAGTAATATTGCAGCAGCAATTTGCAACGCACTAATTTATATCGCTTCAAACAACGAAAGAGAATAGTCGAGTGTCATAATTCTTCACAATACATTGTGGGCTTCATTCTTACCTGCACCCAACTATTAAAGTTTTACTCAATTTTTCAAAAAATTGCGGTTTCCAAAGGCAGAGCCTTGGTCGCTTTTCGCAAAAAGCGAAATCTTTGCGACAACATGCCTAAAAATAATCATACATAATCAAAATAAGTAGAGGACAAATGATGAAAAAAGCATTACTTGCCGTTTCATTCGGCACAAGTTTTCACGATACTTTAGAGAAAAATATTGCTTCAATTGAAAAAGATTTAGACCAAGCTTTTCCCGACAGAACTTTAATTCGTGCGTTCACAAGCAACATGATTATGAAAAAGCTTCGTGAGCGTGACGGAATAATTATTCCAAACGTGGCGGAAGCACTTGAAAAAGTG
>CAYJOS010000010.1:0-29747 GCA_964371875.1 uncultured Oscillospiraceae bacterium
GCGATAGTAACTGGTTCGGGGTTTGCAAGCTAATTATTCTTGTATACTCCGCACCTTTAACCGTTCCCACCGTTCGGGGGTGTTTCCCCGATGAGTTTTTCCATACTTTTTTTCTCACTAAAAAAAGTATGCCCTCGGAGAGCGTTTCTTCGTTCTCTTTGTTTCTTTTCGCCGAAGCGAAATTCCCCCTCGGAGAGAGTTCTTTTTCGTCGCAACGAAAATTCTCCATACTTTTCGCAGTGCAAAATCCCCTCACAAAAGCATAAGTATTTCAAATTTACTTGACTTATGTAGAAAATCTACAAGTTAATACTTTTGTAACAAGTCTTATATAGCAATTTTGCCTAAATGTGCTCTAAACAGTCAAAACTATACTTAAATTCGTATAAAATTAAAAAAACTTTACATAAGTTTAACTTTACTCTTATTTCAGATTTAACATTGCAGTAGTATTCTAATTAAGCAAGCAAGAATGCTAAGCACAAATTTAAGGAGAAATCAGAAATGAAAAAGATTATCGCACTACTACTAGCAATGACACTTTGCTTCGGACTTGTCGCATGTGGCGGCGCAGCTGAAGAAACAACAGCACCTGATACAGAAACAACAGCTCCAGAAGCTGGTGAAGAAGCTCCAGAAGAAGCAGCAACTGCTCTTGCAGGCGTTGTTAACACAGACGGTTCAACTTCAATGGAAAGCGTTGTTGGTATCCTAAACGAAGCTTTCGGCGAAATTAACCCAGATGTCACAGTTAACTACTCAGGTACAGGTTCAGGTTCAGGTATCGAAGGTGCTATTGCAGGTACAGTTGATATCGGTCTTGCTAGCCGTGCTCTTAAAGCTGACGAAGAAGCAGAAGGCGCAGTAGGTCACGTTGTTGCTCTTGACGGTGTTGCAGTTATCGTTAACCCAGAATCAGGCGTTACAGACCTTACAGTTGAGCAAATCGCAGCTATCTTCAGTGGCGAAATCACAAACTTCGCAGAAGTTGGTGGAGTTGACGGCCCAATCGCCGCTTTCGGTCGTGAAGCAGGTTCAGGTACACGTGGCGCATTCGAAGAAATCGTTGGTGTTGAAGATGCTTGTGTTTACACAAACGAATACAGCTCAACAGGCGACGTTATCGGTAACGTAGCTTCAAACCCAAATGCTATCGGTTATGCTTCACTTTCAGCTATCGACGAATCAGTTGTTGCTGTTAAAGTTAACGGTGTTGAAATCTCAGAAGCAACAATTGCTGACGGTACATACGCTATCCAAAGACCTTTCCTAATGGTTACTAAAGATGGTACAGAACTTTCACCACAAGCTCAAGCTTTCCTAGATTATGCTATGAGCGCTGAAGTTGCAGAATACATCACAATGGCTGGTGCAGTTTCACCAAACGCTTAATCAATAAAAATAATGCCTAAAACAAGCACGCCATTATTTTGGCGTGCTTAGGCTGTAGAACAGTAACCGTAAGGAGTGTATATATACAATATGAAAACCAGAAAAATTGTCAACGCATTGGAGTCTGTAATGAACGTAGTGTTCACTCTTTGCGGACTTATCGCAATCGCTTTTGTAATCATTATTTCCGTGTATCTTGTCATTGCAGGTATGCCCGCAATTCAGGAAATCGGACTTTGGGAATTTCTCTCAGGAACAACTTGGGCAAACACACATACTGACGAAGGTCAATTTGGTATTTTGCCATTTATCCTAACATCAATTTACGGCACATTAGGCGCAATCATAATCGGTGTTCCAATCGGCTTTTTTGCGTCAATCTATCTTGCAAAAGTTGCCCCACCAAAAGTTGCAGGGGCAATTCGTCCTGCAATCGACCTACTTGCAGGTATTCCATCTGTTGTTTATGGTCTACTTGGTATGATCATTCTTGTTCCTTTCATTCGTGAATCGTTCGGACTTGTTGCAGGTGATAGTTTACTTGCGGCTATTATAGTCCTTGCGGTTATGATTTTGCCTTCTATTATAAGCGTTTCAGAAACATCACTTCGTGCTGTTCCTCGTGAATTTGAAGAAGCTAGCCTTGCTCTTGGAGCAACAGAGCTTGAAACATATTTCAAAGTTTCTGCCCCTGCCGCAAGAAGCGGTATTGCTGCTGCTATCGTTCTTGGTATCGGACGTGCCATAGGCGAAGCAATGGCAATTATGATGGTTGCCGGTAATGCGGCGAACATGCCTTCACTATTTTCAAGCGTCCGCTTCCTAACAACAGGTATTGCCCATGAAATGGCATACTCTGCACCGGGAAGCCTTCAAAGAAATGCACTTTACTCCATAGGACTTGTGCTGTTTGTATTTATTATGCTTATAAACGCACTATTAAATTACTTTTTAAAGCGTGATAAAAACAAGTAATAAGAAATGAGGAGATGAATATATGAAAAATAAAGGTCTTTCAGCATCTCGAAAGAGATATGAATTTACGCTAAGAGCGGTCTTATACCTTTGCATAGGAATTACAGCAGCATTATTAGTCGGCTGTGTTGGATATATACTTTACAGGGGTCTTGGTGGAATTTCTTGGGAATTTCTTTCTACAGAAGAGAGTTTTATCCATGAAAGAGTTGGAATTTTGCCTAGCATTTTGAACACTATATATGTTATTATAGTAACACTAGTAATTTGCTTACCGCTTAGCGTTGGCGCTGCAATATACTTGACAGAATACGCAACTAATCGTAAACTGGTAAAAGTAATAGAATTTGCAACAGAAACACTAGCTGGCATTCCCTCAATTATTTACGCAGTTGTCGGTGTTATCGTTTTCGTGCAATTTTTGGATTTACAAAAAACCTTGATTGCAGGTTCATTAACACTTGTTATTATGACACTACCAACAATTATCAGAACAACTCAAGAAAGCCTAAAATCTGTTCCTCAATCATACAGAGAAGGTGCATTTGGCTTGGGTGCTGGTAAATGGCACGCCATCAGAACTGTTGTCTTGCCAAGTTCTATGGACGGAATAATCACAGGTTGCATTCTCGCAGTTGGTAGAATTGTCGGCGAGTCAGCCGTTCTTATGTACACTGTTGGACTTTCAACCTCTATGCAAGACTTTTCAAACTGGGAAGGTATTACAACAAGTAGTGGTTCAACTTTAACAGTTGCACTATACGTTTTTGCGAAAGAAAGATTTGACTACGACACTGCTTTTTCAATCGCAGCTATACTTTTACTAGTCACAGTTATAATAAACCTTGCTGCAACTTTAGCAGGCAAGAAGCTAAAAAAATAGAAATAGGAGCGTACTCTCATGGGTATATTAAAAGCTGATAAACTAAATTTATATTACGGAGAGCATCATGCACTTAAAGATATCTGCATAGATATCGAAGAAAAGGGCATAACTGCGCTCATCGGGCCTTCGGGTTGTGGTAAATCAACATTTTTGAAAACCATAAACCGCATGAACGACCTAGTCCCCAGTGTTAAAATCAACGGTTCTTTAACATATCGTGACACAGAAATTTATGCGCCAGACAGAGATGTAACAGAACTGCGCCGTAATATCGGAATGGTTTTCCAAAAACCAAACCCATTTCCAATGAGCATTTATGATAACATTGCATATGGCCCACGTATTCACGGCATTAAAAACCGCAGTCAACTGGACGAAATTGTCGAAAAATCACTAAAAAAAGGTGCAATTTGGGACGAAGTTAAGGACAGACTGAAAAAATCTGCACTTGGACTTTCAGGTGGTCAACAGCAAAGACTTTGCATCGCAAGAGCGCTAGCGGTTGAGCCTGATGTGCTACTTATGGACGAAGCGACAAGTGCGCTTGACCCAATTTCAACAGGTAAAATTGAAGAGCTTGCAATAGAGCTTAAAAATAATTACACCATCGTTATGGTCACACATAATATGCAACAGGCTTCACGTGTTTCCGACACAACAGCATTTTTCTTACTTGGTGAACTTGTTGAATATGACAATACACAACAACTATTCTCACAACCAAAAGACAAGAAAACAGAAGATTATATTACAGGAAGGTTTGGTTAATATGCGTAACAGATTTGATGAACAACTTTCAATATTAAAAACAGAATTAATTCGCATGGGCGCACTTTGTGAGGAAGGAATTTCTCTTGCGACAAAAGCGATTGAACAAAATGGCGACAGCGCAAAGCGTGTAAACGCAATTGAGCGTGAAATTGACAGACGTGAAAGAGAAATCGAAAGTCTTTGTATGCGACTTTTGCTTTTAGAGCATCCTGTGGCATCTGACTTGCGTTCGGTTTCAAGTGCACTTAAAATGATTTCCGACATGGAGCGTATAGGCGACCAAGCGGCGGATATTGCTGAAATCACACCACATTTTCAAGGAAAAGACCTTCCGCAAACTGCAATGCTAACTGACATGGCAAGAGCTTGTATCAAAATGTTGACAGACAGCATTGATGCTTTTGCAAATAATAATCTTGAAATGGCGAGAGCGGTTTTTGACTATGACGATGTTGTTGACGATTTATTTATAAAAGTCAAAGACAGCCTTACAAAAATGATTTGCGATGATTGCAATAATGCAGGAATTGCCCTAGATTTGCTGATGGTTGCAAAATATTTCGAAAGAATCGGCGACCATGCAGTTAACGTTGCGGAATGGGTTGAATATTCAATTACAGGCGAACATTCAAACGAAGACAAAGACTCTATATAAGAGAAAAGGCGGAGGTTTGCGATGATATACATTGTAGAAGACGACAGCAGTATCAGACAACTTGTGATTTACACTTTAAGTAGTCAAGGGATGGACTGTAAAGGTTTTGGGCATCCGAGCGAATTTTGGACAGCAATTAATGAAGAAGTACCTGACCTAATTTTGCTTGACATTATGCTACCCGACGAAGATGGTATTTCGATTTTGAAAAAATTACGCACCTCTAGCGAAACCAAAAAAGCACAAATTATTATGCTCACTGCAAAAACCAGCGAATATGACAAAGTTATAGGACTGGACAGCGGAGCGGATGACTATATAACAAAGCCTTTCGGTATGATGGAGCTTGTTTCAAGGGTGAAAACGGCACTTAGGCGTGTTGAAAAAAGCACAGTTGATATAAGGTCATACGACATAGGTCCATTGCATATTAATTTAACTGCGCATACTGTAGCGGTGAATAATGAACCTGTTTCCCTCACTTTAAAAGAGTTTGAGCTATTATGTTTGCTTATAGAAAGAAGGGGAGCGGTTTTCACTCGCGACCAACTTTTAAACACAATTTGGGGCTATGATTTTGACGGAGCAAGCCGTACGGTTGATGTTCATGTCAGAACGCTAAGGCAAAAACTGGGAGATGCAAGCTACATAGTTCAAACGGTGCGAGGCGTTGGATATAAAGTTGAAGATAATTAAATAAAAAATCTGCTCTAACTTTGCAACAGCATAGTTTAGAGCAGATTTTTCTATCGCCTTCTTATGTTAGCCGAAATCTCGGCAAGAGCCTCAGAAGCTTCAGCCTCACAAGCCATACTTCTCGCCATGTCGCAGAGAGAAAGCATACCAACAACCCTGCCGGATTCAACAACAGGCAAGCGTCTTACCTGATCTTGCGACATCAAAATAACAGCATCGTCCACAGGGACAGACGGCGTTACGGTTATAATCCCACGTGACATAATTTCGGAAACTTTTGTGGTTCTAGGGTCTGATTCCGCCGCTATGCACCGAAGAACTATATCTCTGTCTGTAATCATACCACGCAGACAGTTGTTGTTGTCTGTGACAGGCAAAACGCCGACATTATGTCGTTTTAAAAGTCTTGCAGCAGCAGAAACAGGTTCGTCTTTGTCTATAGTAATTACCTTATCTGTCATAATATCACTAATAATCATAGCATTACCTCCTTAGAAGATAATGTTATTATTACCAAGAATTTATAATTTAAACCTATAAGAAAAACTTATACCTTAATTTAGTGATATTAGTTTTTGTTATATCATGGTGTTGCTTGGCAAGTGAAAAAAGGAGGGTTTTCGCTTCGGCGAAAAGCACGAGAGAATTTTCGTTGCGACGAAAAGGAAACGCGCTCCGCTGGGGTAACTTTTTCACGTGAAAAAGTCACCAAAAAACGTCGGAGTCTCGTCTCCGAACACGAGTGACGAAAGCGGGTGCGGAGTATACAGTCTGAATTAGCAAGCAAGCCCAGAAACAGGAGCAATCGCACCAAAAGAGAAGAAAAGTCACGGCTGTCGCCTGAGTTGCTCCCGTTGGCTACCCACTGGCAAAATCTGCGAGTAGGAGGGTCTATTCAGGTCTGCTAGATGCGAACCGTTTTTCAGAGTTCGCATTTTACAGGTTTAAATAGACCCTCCTACTATATAGTTTTTCAGATGAGTAGCCAACGGGACACCCGAAGGGCGATTAGCCCTTGTCGGTTTCGCTTTATCTTGGTGCGATTGCTCCTGCTTAACTAATGCAAGCTAATTATTATTGTATATTCAGCACCCTAAACCGTTCCCACCGTTCGGGGGTGTTTCCCCGATGAGTTTTTTCCATACTTTTTTTCTCACTAAAAAAAGTATGCCCTCGGAGAGCGTTCTCCTCGTTTCCTTTTCGTCGCAACGAAAATTCTCCGTATCTTTTCGCCGAAGCGAAAAATCTCCCTCGGAGCGCGCATCCTTTTCGTCGCAACGAAAATCTTTCCCCCAAAGGGTATTATTATTCCTCAGAATTACCCATTAAACTCAAAAGCATTGGCGAAATTGCATCCGCAAAGAGTTCAGTTGCAACTTTTGCCTCAGCATAGGTATTACCTGTGCTTCCAATTTCGATGATGAGAGAGCCGTTGGTGAGTTGTTGATTATATCTTTCCTCGACTATGGCAAGAGGTCGCATTAAAGTTTCGTATTTATCCATAACGGTTTTTTGAATTAAAAGTGCCAGTTTTAAATTTTCTTCCCAATTTGGATGCTCAAGTCCATTTGCACCTGTGCCGACAAGGAGCATTGCCTGAGCGGAGGCGGTGTTGTCAATTTCTGCAAATGTTCTGAAAATCGCATCGCCCTCACCGATTGCATCTCTGTGAATGTCAAATACTATTTTAATAGTAGGGTTTTCTGCGAGGTGCTTTTCGATTGCTTCGGCGGTGCGAGTGTAAGAGCCCGAGTAACTTGGGTAGTCGTATAAATTTTCGTCGTGAATAACCGAAATTCCGTTTGCAGTTAAAATCTCCTCCAGAATATTTCCCAGACCTATTACATTATAATGTATATCGGTTGTCCGCATGTAGTCGCTTTCCAAATAATTCTCCCCAAGTCCTTGCGTGAAAGACTCGGTGGCGTGGGTATGTATAATCAAAATCTGAGGTTGGTTTTTTTCAAGAGTTAGATTAAGACCTTCGTCCATCAAAGCCTGCGGATTAATTTCAAACTCAGTCTTGTTATTAATTTCAATATTATTAAAACCCTCAACCGGCAAGCTAAAAACTTCATTTATAATAGTAGGGGGCGTTGTTGCGATGGGTTTTTCTTGGACTATGGGAATTGAAATAAATGCTGGTGTTTCGGTTTCGGCGATTGGAGGAATTGTTTCTTCGGCGCTCTTGCCGTGTTCGTGTTCAAGGCTTGCAGAGATGATTTCGCCACCTGTTATGATTTCGTCGAGCAAATTAATGGCATAATCACCTGCACCTGCGGCTAAAGCCAGTTGAGTTGCGGCGAGCAGTAAAATAATTACAAATATCCCTTTTCTTTTCATATTCTCCTCCTCTCAAGTGTGTATAATACTATATGTAAACAAATTGTAATATATAACCGCTTGCATTGTTGTATAAAATGTGATAAAATACATCTGAAAATTTAATTCGTCAAAATGCGACAAAAAATTACCACAATTTGGAGAAACTTACAATGAAAACAACATTCAAGACAAAGGGTATCTGCGCTAGAGCGATTGAAATAGAGATTGATGGAAATATTCTTAAAGATGTAAACTTTGTGGGCGGATGTCCAGGAAATCTAATTGGAATTTCAAGCCTTGTAAAAGGAATGGAATTAAATGAAGTTATAACTCGCCTTCGTGGCATTCCATGTGGAACAAAAATGACATCATGTCCAGACCAATTAGCGATAGCAATTGAAGAAATAATTGCTAATCAAAAAAGTGCATAATTTGATTTACATAATATAGTGGTTTGGTTTACGGCTGAATTTTTTGAACATATCTTATTTTGTCGAAATGGGCAGAAACCGAGGAAATTGGTTAAATCGTACAGTCCATATTTGTGCAAAAAATCCTGAAAAACCGTGATAAATCGTAAATACAACACTATATATTGTGTATTTATAAGATTGCCACATATCTGAAAATAACTGTTTGTACAAAATGACGGTTGATAAATTTGAAACAAAATGAGATAATATTACAACGACAGATATAATAAAAAGATAATTATCTTTTTATTGTAATGCTAAATTTGTTAAAAGGAGTTTCAAAATGTGCAAAAAAATATTTAGGTCGATTGCCGTTGTTATGGCTTCTTTTATGCTTATAATAACTTTCGGCGGATTTGATACTAAAGCTGATTTAACTGAGGTTGATACAGCGATTTTGGATGTAAATCCCATAAATAAAACTAATAACAAAAAAGCAGACAGTGAAATTTATAGAGTAACACTTATTTCCTCGCTTGCCGCTGCAAGTTATGCTGACCATACACACTGGAGCGAAGATATTCGCGGACTTGAAGTAATTAATATGAATAAAACAGAAACTATTGAATATGTAGAAGTTTTTGTGAGTGTTGGCGGTATAAATATTCAAAAAACTCCCTATATCAACGGTACAACTTATATAAGCATAGAAGATTTTTCAACTGCAATTGGAATTAAATTAGAAACAGTAAAAAATATTACAGATGATATTACAACTTATACCACAAAAGGCTTAGAAATTAATCTTCCTATAAAAGAAAGTTATATCATCGCCAACGGCAGAGCTTTACCAACGGAAAAAATCATCACTACTGACGGAGAAGTTTTACTACCAATTAGCCTTCTCACAGAAATTTTTGTAGCAGAAACTAGTTTTGATGCGACAAAAGGTAAAGTGAATTTATCCAAAACAGATAACTCATATATAGCTTCTGCGGAAGAAGTTTATGTTGAAGAAGATTTATACTGGCTATCAAAAATTATTTTTGCCGAAAGTGGCAACCAATCAATGGAAGGCATGGTAGGAGTTGGAAACGTTGTTTTAAACCGTGTTGACGACCCAACTTGCCCCAGTACAATTAAAGACGTAATTTTTGATGACGAATATGGTGTGCAATTTCATGTTGTTGAAAACGGAACAATACACCTTGACCCATCAGAGGGCGCTATAATTGCCGCAAAATTGTGCCTTGAAGGCTATAATAATGTCGGTGAAAGCATCTACTTCGTTAACCCACTAATTGGCACTACTGATTGGTTTCAGAAAACAAGAACTTTCGTAGCAAGAATAGGAAATCACGATTTTTATGCTTAGGAATGTAGAATTGTTCATAATTTTGTGCTAAAATTAAGGGTATGCAAGACTTTGCATACCTTTTTTATCATCTTGGAGGTTGTTGCAATATATGAATAAACTATACCGTTTTTTTTCGGGACGTTATGGAAATGATCAATTAAGCTGTGCGATTTTATTTTTCGCACTATTTTGCAACCTGATTTTTAGATTTACTGCGATGGCATTATTTGGATTGCTCGGAATGGGGCTAACCGGATTAGTTGTTTTTAGGATGTTTTCACGCAATATTTCCAAACGCAGGGAGGAAAATAGACGTTTTATGTGCCTTTGGACAGATTTTCGACGCAGTATTAAAGACTGGCGTGTTAGAAAATCTCAATCCAAAGAGTATAAATTCTATAACTGCCCAGAATGTAAAAATGTTTTGAGAGTTCCACGTGGAAAAGGAAAAATTCACATTACCTGCCCACGGTGCGGACAAAGGTTTGAGGGAAAAACATGAGGAAAATTTTAAAAGACGGATTTGAAGAATTGAATTTAGAGTTATCTGAAAATCAAATCGACAAATTCGAGAAATTTCACGAATTATTATCCGAAAAAAATAAAGTAATGAATTTAACCGCCATCACAGGCGAAGAGGACACAGCACGACTACACTTTTTAGATTGCTCTGCGGTTTTAAATGCTACAGATTTTCGCAACAAAACTGTAATCGACATCGGAACAGGCGCAGGATTTCCGGGTATGCCTTTGATTATTGCCTGTCCTGAAATCGAAAAAATCACTTTACTGGATAGTTTGAACAAGAGAATTAATTTTTTAAGCGAATGCGTCGAAGAACTTGATATAAGTAATGCTTATCCCATTCATGCCAGAGCTGAGGATGCAGTCGAGCACAGAGAGGTCTACGACATTGCTGTTTCGAGAGCGGTCGCAAGGTTAAATCTACTGTGTGAACTGTGTCTGCCGTTTGTAAAAGTTGGCGGGGTATTTATCGCAATGAAAGGTCCTAAGGCGACAGACGAGTTGTCAGAGGTCGAGAACGCACTGGAAATATTAGGTGGAGAAATTATAAGCGAAATTGAATATAAAATTCCGCAAACTGATATAATACACACGCTGGTTTTAATTAAAAAAATAAAGCCAACACCCTCGAAATATCCGAGGAAATTTTCAACAATTAAAAAATCACCATTATAAATAAAAGTTATACCACCTTACAAAATTTGTAGGGTGGTTTTATTTATAACTAACATATTTGATAAAAGATGTTTCATATGATATACTAAATATCATTAAATTTGGGGGTGTTAGCTTGATTTCGATTTTGTCTCGGATTTTTATAAAAGATTGCGAGAATTATAAAAACTCACAAGTTCGCAGAAGCTATGGAATTCTGTGCAGCGTAGTTGGGATTATATTAAATATTTTACTATTTATAGGAAAATATTTAATTGGAATTATAAGCTCTTCTGTAGCTATAACAGCCGACGCTTTTAACAATCTAACGGACGCCGCCTCATCAATTATTACATTGGTTGGATTTAAAATGTCAGGTAAATTACCAGACAAAAAACACCCCTTCGGACACGGAAGAATTGAATATGTTGCTGGTTTTGTGGTATCAATTTTTATTATACTAACTGCTTATGAACTAGGACAAAGTTCACTTGAACGTTTGTTAAATCCATTAAATCCAGTAGTTTCAACAATAACTATAATTATTTTGATTATATCTGTTATAATAAAAATTTATATGTATTTATATAATAAAGGGATAGGCAAAAAAACAGGTTCGGAAGCTATGCGTGCAGTTGCGGTGGACAGTATTTCAGATGCAGTTGCGACTTTTGCTGTAATTTTGAGCATAATTATTTATAGCGTTTGGGGAATTAATTTAGATGCAATTTGCGGTTTACTAGTGGCGATTTTCATTTTAAGAGCAGGGATTTTAACTGCAAAAGATACTCTCGACCCAGTGCTTGGCAGTGCTCCCGACCCTCAACTTGTCCGTGAAATTAAGGATATTATTTTCGACCACGACGCAATTATTGGGACTCATGATATGATTGTGCATGACTACGGCGGTGGAAATGTTATGGTTACGGTTCATGCCGAAGTTCGGGCAAACTCGAATTTGGTCGAAATTCACGAACAAATTGACCACATTGAAAAAGAAGTTTTGGAACGTCTCGGATGTGAAATGCTCGTTCATATTGATCCCATTGTGACCGAGTGCGAGGACACAATGATTTTACAGGAAAAAGTATTAAAATTAATCAGCGAAATTAATTCAGACATGACTATGCATGACTTCAGGACGGTGAAAGATGGCGATATAACGCAATTAATTTTTGAAGTTTCAATTCCAGTCAGTAAAAAATTGACACGAAAAAACGCTAAAGAAATTATTGAAAATAAAATAAATTCTGAAATGGAAAACTGCATCGCATTGGTTCATATAGACCACCATTTTGATTAAAACTGACCCCTCCAAAATTGGAGGGGTTATTTTAAAATGTCAATATAACCTTAAACAAATCTCCGTCGACAATAATGTCAAGCGTTGCACCTTGAACTTTCGCAAGGCTTTGTGCGATGGAAAGTCCAAGCCCGTTTCCGTCAGTGTTTCTCGAGCTGTCGCCACGGACAAAACGCTCCATCAGTTCATCGGCGGTGATGTTAAGCTCGGTAGCGGAGGTGTTTTTCAAGGTGATTTGACTGGAAATTTCGTTTTCCAAAACATCAATATAAACCCTCGTACCCTCCAGAGAATACTTCAAAACATTACCCATTAAGTTATCAAAAATCCTCTGCAAATGCCTGCTGTCAGCCTGCACATTGACTGGATTTTCCGGTGTTCTGACGACTAAATTGAGCTTTTTACTTGCTAATTTTTCATCATATTCACCCTTGATTTGTTCCGCAATCACACATAAATCTGTGGTTTCTGCATTAACACTCACATTTCCTGAGGATATTTTCGAAGCCTCGACGAGGTCAACAATCAGGCGATTTAATTTTTGCGATTGCCTATCTAAAACCTCAGCATATTCGACAATTTTCTCGTTTTCGGTTTCCTCTTTTTTAATCAAATCTACATAATTAATTATCGAAGTCAGCGGAGTTTTTATGTCGTGAGAGACATTTGTGATGAGTTCGGTTTTCAGCCTTTCGCTTTTCAACTTGTCCTCCATGGCTAAATTCATGCCCTCGCCGACGGAGTTTAATTTTTCTGCAAAGTCTAAAAAGTCAAATTTCATGTGAGTAATGTCGGTTTTTGTTTCAAAATCTCCGTTTGCAATTCGGTCAGCGCCCTTGTGAAGTCTTGTGAACCATGTGCAAATTATGAAGATTACAAAGCCCAAAAATGGAATTTCCACAATTGCCGCAACGGCAAGTTCGGCATGACCGCCCATTATCATAATTGCGCACAATTGGAAAAATTTGTATGCAAAGTAAATCAAAAGCGCTCTGATTACAAGGGGGTTTTTTAAGGAATTAACTGTAAATTGTGAAACTGTAAAACGCCAAATTCTTTTAAAAAGTCTAATTATTCTGTAAATTATTGTATTTTTCCACCAACTACCAGCTTTAATTCTTGCAACTAAGCTCATATAAACCGCAAAAACTCCCAAAACGCTAACAATAATCATTAATTCGAACATTCCATTATAGTAATGTGCCCCAAAAAAAGCTATGCAAGCAAGCGGAATTATTAGTAAAAATTCAAAAGGTATTCTGTCAAAAGTGTTTAAATAAACACCCTTGTGACCAAGTTTTCGTCCAGCCATCACGGTCAACATAATAAACCAGAACAGAGACATTACAGCAGAAACCACAGCAATTGGCACAAAAACATCACGATAATCGTAAAGAAAATAGTTGAATTTTACCGATATTTCACTGCTGTAATTACTGTATATATACGCTAGTTGCTCATCGGAAAAGTGCACAGTAATATCAAGCTCTCCCGTGTGAGCTATAATTTCGCCGTAGTACACTAAGTTGCCATCAGAATTGACCTCGTAAGTTCTCCCGTTCATGCCTTCGAAGGTGTCGCCTTCGCTGTAAATAATTCCGTCACCTGTCTGAAATTCGCCTTCTGGCAAATTTTCTTGAATGGGGAAGCCGTAATCAAATTGCTCAGGGACGAGCAAAGTCTCCTTAAATGCACGGATTTCAATTTCAGGTGCGTCATAATAATAAAACTGTTTTGTTTCAAAACTTTTTAATTCGTCATTTTGTACATTGGAAAATACTTCTTTTCCCTCTTCGAAAACCCTAAAATATACGCCAGATTGCACAAAACTGTCCATCATATTTTCGTCAATTTGACCTAAGTTTGACTCGAAAATGGAGCGAAAATGTTGACCTTCAAAAAACGCTGCCTCAGTACCCAATTGCTCGTTATAGGCTTCTAAATAATCTTCATAAGTATCATATGCGTAAGCGTCTCTGCTTTCGGCCTCAAAAAAGCAAACGCCCATAAAAATCGCGATTCCAATTGAAGCGATAAGCATTACAAAGGCAAAAATTTTCGCCCAAAGTTTATAAGTAAAATTTTTCATAAATTATTCCTTTCTGTGTGGTGGCTCGTTTTTTAGCCCTTTATAAAGCTCATTTTATACCCTTGACCCCAAACCACCTTGATATATCGAGGCTCGGAAGGGGTGATTTCTATTTTTTCCCTAAGGTGCCTGATGTGAACTGCGACGGTGTTTTGAGCGCCGATTGGGCTGTCATCCCAGATTTTTCTGTAAATTTCTTCGGGTGAAAAAACTTTATTTGGGTTGTTCATAAGCAGTTTTAAGATGTCAAATTCTGTCGGGGTGAGTTTGATTTCATCGCCGTCAACAGTGACTTTTTTGCTGTCATCGTCCAGGATAATTCCGCCAATTTTTGTCATATTTGGAGTGGCAACGACTGATCCAAGCTTTGTGTAACGACGCAACTGAGACTTTACTCTCGCCAAAACCTCCACGGGGTTAAAAGGTTTTGTGATATAATCGTCCGCGCCGGAGTTTAAGCCTTGGATTTTGTCGCTGTCTTCACTTTTTGCGGTGAGTAAAATTATGGGAATATTTGAAAACTTGCGAATTTTTTCCATGGCTTCAATACCGTTCATGACCGGCATCATTATGTCCAAAATTGCAAGGTGAATTTCGGCCGATTGCACAATTTTAATGGCTTCTTCTCCGTTATATGCTTTAAAAACCTCATATTCGCCAATTCCCAAGTAAATTTCCAATGCGTTTACTATGTCTTTTTCGTCGTCGCAGATTAATATGTTCATGCTTTTCCCCTTTTCAAACCCGTTTTAAACAGCTGTTTTCTGTATATATTCTCTCATAAATCTTTTTAAGATAAAAGTGGTTGAATTATTAAGATTTTCTTAACAAATGAAATTAAATACATTTTATGTCATTATAAATAAAACTAATATCATATAAAAATTTTGGTTTGCAATTGAATTTTTTATGTGGTATGATTTTATATATTAAAGAATACAATATTTTTAGAAAAAATGCAAAGGAAAAATATAATGCATGATGATATAAATAAAATTTATGGATTTTTCCACAATTGCACAACAAAAAAAGGATATCCTATTGCAATTGTTGGCTTGGTTCTAAGTCAGAATTATTGCGAAATTTGCGGTAAATTAGATGAAATTTCTAACTGTGAAGCGGATGTAAAACAGGACATTTATAATATAGATGTCAGCCTTGCCGAGACTGCAAAAACAGTTTGCGACGAGAATGTTTTAGCGGTAGGGTTGAATATAAATGTAAGCGATTTTGGCTTGTCAACAGGCGGAGTAATTGGAAATCCGAATGTCGATTATTCATCATCAGATGATGAAATGGAAGAAATTTCTGAAAATCTTTGGTGTTTTTCTCGAGCTGGTGGTCCTGGATTTGTAATTTTATGTGAAGCGGAAAAAGCAAGCATAATCCGAAAAAGTTTTGAAGTAAATCCGAACTTGGACAATTTTGAAAATCTGACATCTGAATTAGAAATTAACACTTATATATATGTTGAGGACGGAACAGCGAACGGTGGTTCAATCGCAGTGTCTGCCCCCAATATTAAGAAAACTCATAAATTATAGGCAGTAGGTGAATTTATTTTGAAGAAACTATTACTATATATTGGAACTTTTGACCCAATTCACATAGGCCATATACATTTTTGTACTGAGGCATTAAAGCTTACGGAAAGCGAAATTTGCGTTATTATGCCATCGGGCGACAACAATTATAAAAGCCCGACTATTGCAACAAGTGCTGTTGACAGGTTTAAGCAGTGCAAAAAAGCGGTTGAGAAAATTGAAAATATCATAGTCAGCGACTATGAAGTAAGTAAAAAAGATTATATTTACACCCTTGATACATTGGAATATATTAGAAATAAATTTCCAGCTAATGAAGTCTGTTTGCTCATGGGAAGCGACACTTTTCTTAGCCTAAAATACTGGAAAGGGTCTCGTGAAATCATCGCAAACACAAAAATATTCACTTGCATCAGAAAAGGTGATGATGTGAAACAAGTGAATATTATGCGTGATGAAATTTTTGAGCTTGGTGGTTATGCCGAAATTTTGCCGATTGACACTATAAATATCTCCTCTCAGCAAATTCGAGAGAGCCCTATGATATACAAAAAATTTATAGCAGATTAGTTAAGTTAATGGAAATTCGTCAAGTATATTTCCGTTTTTGTCTTTTGATTTTACAGTAAATTCATTCTCTCCTTTTAATATCTCTATTCGTGAGACAAAATATTTTTCGCCCTCATGAGTGAAAAAATCGCTTTCCTGTACAGTGTGAACTCCGTCGGTTTTGCTGTCAATTTCGATTTCAGCAATCAAATTATCTTCGGTTTTTCCAAAAAAGTACATATAATCATCACTATTTAAATCAAAATACAAGCGATTTATGTATAACGAATTTTCTTCGTCAAAGCGAATAAGGGCGCTCTCTGCCCGAGCCCAAAAAGTGAGATAGTCTAGCCCTGTGACAGATAAAATTAGTAGCTCGTCATTTTCCTGTAAGTAGTATTTAACTGGGGCGAGATTGTAAAATTTTTCTAGGTCAAAACCGTCTGTGCTTTCCTCTTTTATAATTTCCAAGTTTTCGTAATATTTATCGAGATGAGCGATAGACATCGACGGAAATGGCTTTAAAACGCCGAAAAATGAAGCAAATAGAAGAATGCATACTGTGATTAACGTATATATACAGGCACTACGTTTCAATTTTTCACGGCTTCTTTTCATGGTTTATCACTCCAATCCAAGGGTATTGTAAACTCAAAAACTTCGGCTTCTGCCGCTTCGAAAATGTCACAAGTGAGTGTAACTTCACTCATTGACGGCTCTACGACGAACAGAAAAACTCTCTTGCTTGACGCTAAATTGTTGATATTTTGATAGTCTTTCCACTCCAAAACCTTCTCCAAATCGGCTGAATTTATCGTGTGATTTGGCACATAACCCGACATATCGTAGGCGTAGCCGATGGTGTAAACAGCAAGCTCGTATTTATTTTCATAGATTTCTGAAATTCCATATCCTAGCACAGAAACAGCGGAATTTCTCACTGAAAGCTCAATATCGCTATCTGTAAATGTAAAATGATCACCCGAAAATGGTTCGTCTATTATACTAATTTCGTCACCGTTTCGGGCTTTAATTCCGTCAAGAACTGCCCCACTACTGTCGAAAATGACATTTATTGACACTATGAAAACCAGCATGAAACAAACGTTTGCAAGGCAGTTTATGACCGACCAAACCCACGACAAATTTTTGTTGATTTCCGTGCCAATTTCGACTGGGTCGCCCATTCCAGCAACCGTGGCTTCGATTGCTTCGACTTCTGAGTAGCCCATTTCGGTGAGCATTTCAAACCTATCCTGCATGTGTTCCGATATCTCCTGTGAGATGTCGGCTTTTTCTTTTTTTGTGGCTTTTGTTATAGATTTGCATATAATTACGCAAAATTCATCAAATTTTTCCACATAAATCACCCCTTTGCGAGTGCGCTGTTGACGACAGAATTGACAGCCTTTTCATATTTTCGCCATCTTGCTTCCTCCTCGGCGAGGCAAGTTGACCCTTTTTTTGTGAGCTGATAATATTTTCTCTCTCTGCCTGAGGGGGTTTGTTGGCGGTATGATTTTAATGCGCCTTCGGCTTCGAGCGACTTCAAAACAGGGTAAAGCGTGCCCTCTTTCATCGCAAAAGTGTTGTCGGAAAGCCTTGCAAGCTCTGAAATCATCTCATAGCCGTATTTGTCGCCCGATTTCATAAGCGATAATACTAAAAGTTTTGTGTGTTCAATAGTTTTGCTCATGGAAAAAACCTCCTTATACCTAGAATGTCTAAGTATAGTATACATAGATATTCTAGGTATGTCAAGAGGTTTTAAATCTTTACTATTTAATTTGACCCCAAAGTCAGCAAATACAGCAATGTGAACAGGAGTCCGACGCCGAACAGTAGCAAGCTATAGGACAGCGAATAGGTAATCTGAATTCCGTCGGAGTGCTCGTGTGTGTTTTCGTCGCCGTCTGTAAAACTTTTGGGAATTTTCACGGATTTATAGAAAAGTCGGTTAATTATAACGACACAAATGTCCGTTGCAACGTCAAAAATTCTCAAAATTACCGAAAAAACAAGCCCGAAAATTTTCATTAGTGGCTTATAAATTTTACCAGAAACTGTCATACTGCAAACCGAATAGTCGGTATAACCTTTGCTTTTCGATGCGACCGTTTTTTCTGCAATACCTAGGTATAAAAGCAGTCCGATTGCAATTGAAATTGCAGAACCTTGCAAGTTAACCCTAGTGAAATAGTGAATTTCGTGGTCATAATGTGTGTGCATAAAATGTTCGACAAATTCGCCAATTTCCGCAAAAAGGAAATTTGGAGCAAGCCCTAAGGCGAGGAGTAGCAAAGTTACAGCAGTCAACCCTAGTTTTGCTTTTTTGCTGATATATGCCCCTGTGAACTTTTGACCATAGCCTTTTCTGACAAAAATGCAAATGTAAAGTTTTAACATATACGCAAAAGTAAATCCGCCAGAGAGCAAGAAAAGCCATTCAAAAACAGTTAAAATTACATTTCCGTGGCTTAGATGTATAAGCTCGACCATAGCTTCGTGTAGCAAGGTTTTGCTCACATATCCACTGAAAAGCGGAACGCCAGCAAGGGCAAGAGCAGAAACCGCAAAAGTGATTTTCAGCCAAGGCTTATCAATGCCGAAACCTTTGATTTTGTTCAAATCTTCGGTGCGAGCACGCTTATAAATCACGGCACTTAGACAAAACAGCACAAGTTTAATTAAACTGTGATTAAGCGTATGGAAAACTGTTCCAAGTGCGCCGTATAAATTATGCTCACCGAGCAAACTCGTGAGGGCGATGCCCCAGAAAATAAATCCAAGCTGAGAAACCGAGGAATATGCAATGGTTTGTATCAAATTATTGCTCACAAAAGCGCAAACCGCACCTGTTAGCATGGTCAATACTGATAAAATTAGCACAAAAGCGGAAAAAAGTTCGTTGTCACCAAAAATTCTGACAGTGACGATAATCGCACCATAAACGCCTGTTTTTGACAAAATTCCCGAAAAAACAGCCGTGGCTGGAGTTGGGGAAAATCTATAAACTTTCGGTAGCCAATCGTTGAGCAAAAACAGCCCAGCTTTTGTGCCAAAACCGATGAGCATTAGTGTGCATGAAATGAAAAATAAAACTTCGTTTTCATCTGTGTTTACATTATTATTTAAGTTGATGATGTTTAAATCGCCTGTTAAATAATACAAAATCATAATGCCTGTAAGCAAAACCAAACCACTGAAAACTGCGTAAATTATATAGCTTTTGCCTGCTTTTACTGCATTTTCATCACCATTTTGAATTACCCAAAGGTAAGCTGTCATGGACATAATTTCAAAAAATATAAACAGTGTGAACAAATCTCCTGCGAGAAAAATGCCTAAAGTTGCGAGGAAAATTACAGCGGACGAGATGTAAAAACGCTTTAGTTTGGTTTTGCTCGGAAATTGATTTACCGCAACCAAAAAGCTGACACCAAAAACTAAGAAAGTGATAAGTGCGAGAAGCATTCCGAGCGAATTGAGCTGAAAACTAATTCCAAGCGAGCCTATAAGATTTAGTTTCATGAGTTAAAACCTCCTGACAAGAGAAGTTCTATGAAATTTAGCAAATCTGCACTAAAAAGCGATAAAATGACCATTATAGAGGTCAAACAAATCAGCGGAATGACCATTTGTTTCGGTGCTTCGTGAACATTTGGCAGGTGTGAAATGTCCAAACTGCGTTGTGGTAAAAAGGAAATTGCTACAATTTGGAGCAAGTACATGGCTGTCAAAAGTGCGGAAATCATAAGCGCCGCAACAGCAAAAAATCCAAGCTCTCCACCGACCGAGGTGACAACACTTTGCGCTAGAGAAAATTTTGCGATGAAGCCACCAAAAGGTGGAATACCTATCAGGGCTAAACTGCTAATTGAAAAACATAAAAATGTAGTTTTCATTCTCAAGCCGAAGCCTTCGAGCTCACGGGCAAATTCTTTGTGAGTGACATAAAGGACGTTGCCAGCTGTGTAGAAAATTACGATTTTTATAAAAGCGTGGAAAATCATTTGCAAAAGTGCAGCGGTGAGTCCCATGGTGGACATTGCGGTCACGCCGAGCAAAATGTAGGAGAGTTGGCTGACGGTTGAATAAGCAAATCTGCGTTTTAGATGCTTGTTTTTCATAGCCATGGATGAGCCGAAAATTATTGTGATTATTGCCATGGTCATGGTGAAATATTGCGCCACAGTGCCGTTTAAATATTCAGGGTCGAATAGATAATAGGTCACACGCATTGTGGCGAAAATTCCCGATTTAACGACAGCAACCGCATGAAGCAGAGCTGTTACAGGAGTTGGAGCAACACCAGCGGCGATTAGCCAGCGATGGAAGGGGAAAATTCCAGCTTTTACCGAAAAACCTATGAACATTAAAATGTAGGAAATATACACATAATTTTCCGCTTCGACATTCAAGCTTGAGAATAAATTGAAGTCCCAAGTGCCGACATAAGCCATGAAAACCATCATGCCCATGAAGGAAATTGCCGCACCGCCGACTGCGTAAAAAATGTAAATTTTACCTGCATATCGGTCACGAGCGCTGTCGTGAAGGGAAACTAAGGGTAGAGTTATAAACGAAAGTGCCTCATAAAAAAGGTACATGGTAATCATATTACCACTGAGTGCTATGCCTATAACTACACCGAAAGTCATGGTGTAAAAAGTGAAAAACTTGCGGATTTGCCCTTCGTGGTCCATGTATTTTGTTGCGTAAACCACAGCAAAAGGCCATAAAATGCTAACTAAACTTGCAAAAATCGCTCCTAATCCGTCCACGGTGAAGCTAAGGCTTAAGACATCGTTAAACCTGAGGATAGTCAGGCTTTTGCCGTAGCATAAATATAGGGTCGTCAAAGCCAAAACCGAAGTTAGCACAGTGAACAAAACCGCTCTGCCGTTTATGTCTGCGTCGGAATGTTGCTTCATGTCACGGATTAAAAAGCCGAAAATTATAGGGGCGATTATAGGAAGTAATATTAAATAATTCATAAATCTACCTCCTTAAAGCCCTAGTGATTTTGCTATGCTCTCTATGAAATCAAAGAGAGGTGCGGTATAAATTCCGAACAAAAATATACCCACGCATAGGCAAATCATAGGAACTGACATGGTTTTGTTTAGGCATTTTTCGCCTGTAATCGACGCTTGATTTGGGGTGAAAAATGCTTGCATTACTATAGGGAAAAGGTAGGCGGCGGTGAGCATAGCTGAGATGATTATAACACAAACGCCCACAAGCCCAACTATGCCAAACTGCATTGCCCCTTGTGCAAGTTCCCATTTGCTGACAAAACCAGCAGTGAGCGGAATTCCCACAAGCGACAGTGAACCAATGGCAAAAAAGATGAAACTATCAGGTGTGGATTTTCCCAAACCTGAAACCTCGTCGGTTCTGTGAATGCCAGTTTTTAGGATAATTGCACCGACAGCGATGAAAAGTAGGTTTTTAGCAAATGCGTGGAATATTGCTTGCAATAATGCCCCAGTAAAACCGATACTGTTCATCAAAAACAGACCAAAAAGTACATAGGAAATTTGACTGACGGAGGAATAGGCAAGCCTTCTTTTTAAAAGTTTTTCTCTGTATGCGAGGGAAGAACCCATTAAAATTGTCAGCAGTGACATTGCTACTAGGGCATATTGTGCCCAAGTGCCGACTAAAAGTGTAGTGCCTGTTGAGTAATAAATCACACGGATAATTGCGATTACACCAGCCTTTGTGATAAGCCCCGAGAGCAGAGCACTAGCCGGAGCAGGAGCAACAGGGTGAGCGGCAGAAAGCCAGCTGTGCAAGGGGAAAAGTCCAGCCTTGCAACCAAAACCGATTACGGCTAAAAATGTTAGGAAAATTATTTCCTCGGGTTTTGCATAGCTTGCAAATTCGGCTAAACCGCCTATGGTGAACTCGGGATTTCCTACGATTACATAGGTGTAAATCACATAAATAAGCCCCATAGATGCCCCGAAAATTGAATAGTAAATAAACTTTCGACCTGCAAGTAAGCTTTCGGTTTTTCTCTCGTGAATTACAAGGGCATAGGACGAAAGCGACGCTATTTCAAAGAACATATACATGGTCACAAGATTAGCCGAGTAGCAAACACCCAAAACTCCGCCGAGTGTGATTAGGAAAAATGAGAAAAAGCGTTTTTCCTCAATATTATGCTTCATGTACTCAAAGGAATAAATTCCCACAAGTAGCCAAATAACAACTGCAAGGCTTGAAAATAAAATTGCAATCATATCGGCTTCAAGGGCGAAATTTATGCCCCCTGCGAGTTTTAAAAATGTAAATTCGACATTTTCAAAACTAAAATTGTTGATTAAAGTAAGTAAAGTTACCGAAATTAGTATAAAAATTGTGAAATTATTCACCTGTTTTTTTGCCCTCATATTCGCAAAAAGCATGAAAATGCCTGTCACTATCGGCAAAAGTACGCATATTAAACTGAGCAGTGTTCTCACCCCTTAGAGGACGGAAAGTCCTTTGTTTATGGTTTCTATAATTGGTTCGTAGAAAATTCCGAGGGAAATGTTCAAAACTATGAATAATCCCAAGGCGAAGTTATAATTTTTGTCATTTTTATATCTAACAGTGTGCCCTTCATCTCTTGTGTAAACCGACATGAGTGTCCTGAAGAAGTAAACTGCATTCATAACTGTGCTGACCGCAATACCGCCCAAAACCAGCCACATGAATGAGCCGTCGTCTATAGCGGCGAGGGCAAGCAAATATTTTGCCGTAAATCCTGGGAAAAGCGGTATGCCGACTATAGACAAAGCGCCGACGGTTAAGGCGACAGCAGCGAGAGGATTTCTGTAAGCCGAGCCTTTTAAAACGCTGATATATTTGCTGTTGTCAGAGCAAAGCATAAGCCCTTCACAGGCTAAAAACATCATGGATTTTGTCAAACTATGCGAAACTATGACAAAGCAAGCGGCGAGCATACCCTCAGTTGTCGCAAGACCAATTCCGACATAAATATAACCCATTTGCCCGACTGAAGAATAGGCAAGCAGTCTTTTTAGGTTTTTCTCACGCAGAGCATCTATACTACCGACGATGATGGCGAGAGTGCCGAAAATTAAAAGTACGTTTGCAATATTAAGGTTGTGGATATTTTCGAGTCCAAAAACCTCGTAAAATATCTTGATAAGCAAGATAACATAACCCTTAACAACAAGCCCTGAAGAAATTGCGTTAACGCCGTTCATGGCGCTGTTATAGGTTTGGCTCATCCAAGTGTGGAAAGGGAAAAGGGCGCTTTTAATTGCGATACCGACAGCCATAAGCCCAGCAATCATAGTGATTGGCTGAGAATATGAACCCGAAGCGATTAAAACTTCAAGCGACTCTTTAACGTTCGGCAGGAGCAAATGCCCTGTGAGGTCGTAAAGCAAAATGATTGAAACCAGATAAAGACCAGAACCCAAAAGGCTCATCAGCAAATATTTGATAGCAACACCGACAGTTTTTCCGTTTTCCTTTGCGACTATAAGACCACAGGCGCAAAGTGTGTTGATTTCTATGAAAACATAAGCTGTGAAAAGGTCGTTTGTATAGGTCAGTGCGAAAAGGCTAGAAAGCATTAGGTTTATCATAAGGTAAAAAAGATTAACTTTTTTTGGTTTTACATTGAAAAATACCCTACTGCGTTCGCTGATGACAATCAATGTCATAACTGCACTCAAAACTGTAGCAATCAGTGCCTCCAGTGGTCCGAAGCTAATTTCATTACCCCAAGGAGCGGGAAAATGCCCCATCATATACGAAAAATGTTGAGGATACTGAGCCAGATAAATGAGCAAACTTGCACTCATGGCAGTGCAACTTATGCAGACAAAAAGGTTAAGATAAAAGGCTTTTTTACCTCTTAAAACACTGCTTACTATACCCCCAGCCATGGTGAGCAGTATGCAGAAAAATGGAAAGTTAGCTACAAAAGGCACGATTAGTGTACCTCCTTACTGACTTTGATTAAAATTTCATCTAAGTCTAAAGTATGGTAGGTTTTGTATAATTTTTGAATAAGTGAAAGCGAAACGGCGGTAATCGAAACCGAAACGACAATACCTGTGAGTATCAATCCGCTTGGGATGGGGTTTACGTAAAGTTCAGCATCTGTAATTCCATCGACTATAATGGGTGCGAGCCTTGACTCTATATAACCTTTAGCGGCGAGGAAAAGATAAACAGCACCGTCCATGATGTTTAGTCCGATGACCTTTTTTATGAGGTTTTTTTGAAGCAATAGATTTGTAAATCCAATTCCAAACAAAACCATGGCAACAGTTTCGTAATAGTTGCTCAGTAGATTGGGTCCCATTACACGCCCCCCTTTGAAAAGAGTGAATAGAAGCTGTAAATTGTGCATGTGACTATAAGTCCAACACAGATATTAAGCGGTAAAATCAAGCCAGCAGATAAAATATCACCTGGGTTTCCGAGGGGGAAACCTGTCGGAATATGGTGCGCACCTGTGAAAAATGAATATCCCTTTGCGACTGCATAAAAGGCAAGAGAGCAAAATGTGATACGTTTCACCAGTTTTTCGGTTATAACCGTGTGAATTGTTTTATATCCATAAGCGGAGGAATATAAAATCAAAGCTGCACCCATAACTGCCCCACCGGAAAAACCACCACCGGGGGAGATGTGTCCGTTCATGACAAGGTAAATGCCAAATAGTAGGATAAATGGAATGACATATTTCGCTATATTTTTTACAATAGGGTCACGGGGAATATGTCTGTAATTTTCATCGGGGACAATTTGTTTTTCTTTTTTGTCGCCACGCAAAAGTAACCAAACACAAGCCGAAGCTGTGAACAAAACCGCACTTTCGCCGAAGGTATCAAATGCACGGTAATCCAAAATCATACCTGCAACGACATTAACTGCGCCAGTTTCCTCTAAGCCTTTTTCCAAATAACGCTCACTGACTTCGTTGTTTGTGGGGTTGCTTGGATTTCCGTATTCAGGCAAAAATGAAACCGTAATAAGCAAAACCACGACGACAAGAAAGCAAATTATAAAGCTTGCGACTTTGTAAACCGAAGAGAAAAACGCCGAAGCTTTTGTGCTGTGCCAAGTGTCATAACGCTCGTGGGGAGTTTCTTCGTGGTGAGTCGTTTCGCGGCGGGGGACTTTTGGCTTGCTTTTTGTGGTAATAGTCATGTTACCGTCGGCGAAATCTTCAAAAATCTTATAAATTTTCTTCTTCATCGTCAATAGCCTCCCCTTCCTCTTTTAGCCTGTTTATGTTCTGTAGGGTCACGAAGAAAAGCGTACTCGTTACACCTGCACCAACTGCCGCCTCTGTGATTGCAAGGTCTGGTGAGCGGAGTATTAGCCATAAAATACTGACAACTAGGCTGTATGACATGAAAATTATGACAGTAGACAGCAAGTTTTTAGTCAGCGAAACGGCAATAGCACAAACCAGCAAAAACGACAGCAAAATTGTTTCAAATACTATCATTTTTTTTCACCTCGCATTTTTCTGTAATCTTTTCGTCAGTAATAATTTCCGCTTTTGCGAGAAAATGAGATGAAACAGGGTTTACAAACCACATGAACGCAAGGACTAAAACCAGTTTTAAGCCCAAAATATCCAAGCCGTTTGCGATTATCAGCGATACTATTATAAAGGTTGCACCGAGAGTGTCGGCGATTGCGGCAACTTGCATACGGTTTAGGACGTGGCTGTATTTAAAATTTCCTATGACTGCAATAGTGCAAATTATAAGCCCTAAAATCATGAAAACTGCACTGAAAATAAACCTAATCATGTGTTTCGCCCTCCTCTACGCCAGTGATATTTTCAAAATCATGCTCCCTGTCTTTTTTGTGACTTCTAAGGTATGCTTTTGAAACTATGACAACAGTAACGAAGCCGAGCATGGCATAAACCAAGGCGACATCGACTATATAATGCTCCTCTTGCAGGAGGGAAATTACGCAAATTATGATGATAATTATGGTGCTTATGCTGTTTATACTCAAAATTCGGTCAAAAAAGTTCGGGCCAACGACAGAGCGGAAAAGATATGGGAACAAAAGCAGTGACAGGTATATCAGCGAGCCTGAGAAAAGATAATTGTATAATGTGTCAAGCATCAAGTTTGTCCTCCATTTCTTTTAGTAATTTGACAAAAATCGAGTTTTCAAAATCTTCGGCAAGGGTATAGTCTATTGCATGAACGCAGAACACATCGCCGACTATATTAACCGTAATCGTTCCAGGGGTTAGGGTGATAGAGTTTGCAAGCATAGTTTTTGTGAAGTTGTGTTTTAGTGGCACTCTGAAAAAAACAATTTGCGGTTGAATTTCGGTTTCACGGCTGAGGATAAATTTAATAACCGCAAAACTTGCCAGTGCAATTTCCTTAACAAGGATGATGATGTAATACACTATGCGGAAAAAGTTTTTCACAAGCTTAAACTCATTTGAAACATGCTCTAAATGTTTTATCATAAAATAGTAAATCGCACCCGAAAAAGCCAAACCAAACAGGGCGATTTCGAGGGTAAATTTTCCGTTTAAAATTATCCACATCAGGAAAAGTAGTATAAACATTTTGCGTTCCTCCGTTATAATCAAGCTATCGTTTGTGCCGTTTTGGGGCATTCTAGGTGTTAAGCGTAAAAAAATCCGCATAGGCAGATAAATCTACATACACGGATTTGCTGTTTCCAGTAAAAGCTGTATTTAGGTTTAAATTTTTAGGCTTAAACTTTATTACACTTATAGCTAGTTCATTCTTTGTTAATAATATATTACCACTTTAGTTTGATGTTTACAAGAGTTTTGTAAATTTTTGTATAAATTCACATGTCGACAAGTGTAAAAAGCAAACAATATGTGCAAAAAAATAATTTTGCTTGAAGAAAATTAAAAAGGGGTCTATAATAGGGTAAAGGAGCTGAGGAATTGGAAGAAAAAACGATGAACTTGCTCTGCACCGCAGAAGAAATGGACTTAGTAAAAACCTTTGAATGTGGGCAGTGTTTTAGATGGAACAGCTCGGCTGACGATGAGTACATAGGCGTCGCCCATGGGCGAGCTGTTAAAATAATTAAAAGTGAAAATAATATTTATATAGATGCACCAAAAGAGGATTTGCCCCTGTGGCGAGAATATTTCGACCTTGAAGCCGATTATATAAGGCTTTCTGAGGGTTTTGGTGTGAGTGAATATATGAAAACTTGCATGGATTTCGGTATGGGAATTAGAATTTTAAGGCAAGATATGTGGGAGGCGCTTTGCAGTTTTATCATATCTCAGTGTAATAATATTCCCAGAATTAAGAAAATTGTAAACACACTTTGCGAAAATTTTGGTGAGGAAATTTTATACCAAGGTGAAAAATTTTACAGTTTCCCAACAGCTGAAAAAATTGCAACTTTAGAAGTTTCCGACCTTGCACCGCTGAGAGCGGGATATAGGGCAGAGTATATAATTGAGGGCGCTAAGGCGGTTTCGACAGGTACAGTGAGTTATAAAATGCTGAGCGAGCAAAGTCACGCCGAGGCACTTAAATCAATTAGAGCGGTTAAAGGCGTGGGCGAAAAAGTTGCGAACTGTTTTATTTTATTTGGACTCCATAAAATGGAAGCCTTTCCTGTTGATGTTTGGATGAAAAGGGCATTAAAAGAGCATTTTCCGACAAATTTCGACCCTAAAACCTTCGGCGAATATGCAGGACTAGCCCAGCAATATATATTCTATTATGCGAGAAGTGGGGATAAATAAAACTGTCCTCCACACACGGACAAATGTTGATGTAGAAAAATGTCGAAAATGTTTTTAAATTTTTGTTGACATGGATTAAAATGAGTAGTAAAATAGCAAAATATATAATTATGTGAGGTGTAATATGGAGATAAGCAACAAATACGCTAATCGTTTCATGGGAGAGGGTTTGACATTTGATGACATTCTGCTTGTTCCTGCGGAAAGCAATGTTTTGCCCGCAGACGCAGATGTGAGTACACGACTCACGAACAATATCAGATTGAACACGCCGCTAATCAGCGCCGCTATGGACACAGTAACCGAACACAGAATGGCTGTTGCCATGGCTCGTGAAGGTGGAATTGGTGTTATCCATAAAAATATGGGCATTGATGAACAGGCTGAACATGTTGATGTTGTAAAACGCTCTGAAAATGGAGTTATCACAAATCCGTTTTCACTAAAAAAGGGTGACACTTTACAAGATGCTGAAAATTTGATGGGCAAATTTAAAATTTCTGGTGTTCCTGTAATCGACGACGAAAACAAGCTAATCGGCATTATCACAAACCGTGATATGAAGTTTGAAGAGGATCTAACTCGTAAAATCAACGACGTTATGACCAAGGACAAACTGGTCACAGGTAGCGAGGGCACAACCCTTGAAGAAGCTAAAATAATTTTACACAAGAATAAAATTGAAAAACTTCCAATTGTTGATGGCGACTTTAAATTAAAAGGTCTAATCACAATTAAAGACATCGAAAAAGCTCTAACATATCCAAATTCTGCAAAAGACAGCTCTGGCAGACTTCTCTGTGCGGCGGCTATAGGCGCAACAGCGGACGTTCTCGACCGTGCAAGTGCTTTGATTGATGCAGGCGTTGACGTTTTGGTGCTCGACAGTGCTCACGGACATTCTGACAACATCATGATAGCTATTGACAAAGTCAAAAATAGATTTCCTCACATAGACCTAATCGCAGGTAACGTCGCAACTGCCGAAGGCACAAAAGCACTAGCTGAGCGTGGTGTTGACGCTGTTAAAGTTGGTATCGGTCCTGGTTCAATTTGCACAACTCGTGTTGTTGCTGGTATCGGCGTTCCACAAATTACAGCAATTTTAGAATGCGCTGAAATGGCGGATAAATATAATATTCCAATTATTGCCGACGGTGGCGTTAAATATTCAGGCGATATCGTCAAAGCGATTGCGGCAGGCGGAAGCGTTGTTATGCTTGGTTCTATGCTTGCAGGTTGCGAAGAAAGCCCAGGAGAAACTGAAATTTACCAAGGACGTCAGTTCAAGGTTTATAGAGGTATGGGAAGTCTTGGTGCTATGGCTAAAGGTTCAAAAGACAGATATTTCCAACAAAACAACAAAAAACTTGTTCCAGAAGGTGTTGAAGGTCGTGTTGCATTTAAAGGCTCACTTTCCGACACAGTTTATCAAATGCTTGGTGGACTTCGTTCAGGTATGGGTTATTGCGGTTCTGCGAATATTGAAAAACTCAGAAAAGAAAGCCGTTTTGTTAGAATTACAGCGGCGGCGCTTAAAGAAAGTCATCCACACGACATTTATATCACAAAAGAAGCACCAAACTATTCATTTAATCCCTAATATATGCTTAAAGCCTCACAGAAATGTGGGGCTTAATTTTTTGCAGAGGCAAAAGGCTCTCCAAGGGGGAGTTTTCGTTGCGACGAAAAGAACGAAAGAATTTTTGTTGCGACAAAAAAGAGACGCGCTCCGCTGGGGTGACTTTTTCACGTGAAAAAGTCACCAAAAAACGTCGGAGTCTCGTCTCCGAACACGAGTGACGAAAGCGGGTGCGGAATATACAATAATAATCAGCTGGCATAATTT
>CAYJOS010000011.1:0-29589 GCA_964371875.1 uncultured Oscillospiraceae bacterium
TCAACGGATAGATATCAAAAAATTATTACAGATTTAGAGAAAAAAGTAGATAAAAATGAAGCACTTACAAATGCTTTGTTTAGCTTTGCGGATGTTGTTATTGAAGTTAATATTACACATAATAAAGTAAAACGATTTATAATAGAATCTATAGAAATACCGGATGACGTTGGCAGCAGTTTTGATAGCTTTTTAACTGAAAAAGTTATGAGCGTTGTACATCCCGACGATAAGGAACTGTTGTTAGGTTTTACTTGTGAAAAAATAAAAAATGCCTATGACATGGGTGTTAAGGAACTTTGCTTTGACTATCGCTCGTATAAAGCTTCTGTAAATAAAGACACTGTTTCCTTGGAACTTGACAACAGCCAATATGTGTGGTATAGATTTAGAATTAACAGTAGAGTTGACAAAGTGACCAAAGAAATCATGTCGATTTGCACACTTGATGAGAATAATGACGAAAAAATTGCTGAACTTAAGCTCGTTGAAAAAACTCAAAAAGACATGCTCACAGGTGCTTATAATAAAGATGCTATGAAAACTATGGTTTCAAAACACACTTTGACACATAAAAACGGCGTACTTTTTGTTTTTGATATTGATAATTTCAAAAGCATTAATGACAATTTTGGCCATGCTTTCGGCGATGAATTTTTGATAGAAGTGTATCAAAAATTGAAAGAACTTTTCCGTTCAAATGACTTAATAGGTCGCTTTGGTGGCGACGAATTCGTGGCTTTTATTAGCGATGAAACCAAAATTGAAGAAATTGAAAAAATTGCCAACAGAATTTGCAGAGCACTGGAAAAAACCTATGAAACAAAAACTGGGCTGAAAATTTATATTTCAGCTTCGATCGGTATTTCAATTTGCCCGAAAGATGGTTCAACTTACGAGGAATTGTTCCA
This sequence comes from uncultured Oscillospiraceae bacterium, assembly GCA_964371875.1. Classification (GTDB taxonomy): domain Bacteria; phylum Bacillota; class Clostridia; order Oscillospirales; family Oscillospiraceae; genus Heteroscillospira. Next base: position 912 of record CAYJOS010000011.1, read on the forward strand.
CGCTGCCGATATTGCGCTTTATAATGCAAAATTCAGAGGTAAAAATACGTTCACAATTTTTAATGATTCTATAGAAGCTCAATCACTAACAACCCAAGTTGGAAGATGATTTTTATCTATTATTACTAAATTTAAGGAGTTTATTTAATGAATATTGTCGTGTTGTGCGGTGGACTAAGTGCTGAAAGAGATGTTTCGATTTCCAGCGGACTAGGTGTCACTCGTGCGCTACGTGAAATGGGTCATAATGTTGTTTTTATGGATCTATATTTCGGGTATAAAGACAGCTATAACTATCCCCTTGAAGTGTTTGAAAAAGCTACAACAGATTTTAATTTTTCGGTTGGAGAAGAAGCTCCTGACCTTGATGCAGTCAAAAAAATGAGCAATGGCAACGGCGATTGCATTATTGGTAAAAATGTTTGCGAAATTTGCGCAGTAGCTGACATTACTTTCTTAGCTTTACATGGTGAAGAGGGAGAAAATGGTAAAATTCAGGCATATTTTGACATCCATGGCATAAAATACACAGGCTGTGGATATCTTGGAAGTGCCCTAGCGATGAACAAGGAACTTAGCAAAATTTTACTGTCAAATGGTGGAGTTAATGTGCCACAGGGCATCACTATAACAAAAGGAAAATTACCATATGAAAACGTCGGTTTTCCCTGCGTCGTTAAGCCTTGTTCAGGTGGATCAAGCGTTGGAACTTACATTGTAGAATGTGCCAATGATTATGAAAAATTTGTTGAAAAAGCTTTTGAAGCTGAGGAAAAATTAATTGTAGAACAATACATAAAAGCCAGAGAATTTACAGTTGGAGTTATTGAAGGTGTTGCTATGCCTGTTGTGGAAATTATACCCAAATGCGGTTTTTACGATTATAAAAACAAATATCAAGCAGGCTTAACAGTCGAAATTTGCCCAGCTGAAATTTCTGAAAAAGACACTCAAAGATTGCAAGAAACAGCAGAAAACGTGTATAAATTATTAAAAATTGACGCATATTGTAGGGCAGATTTCCTCATGGACGAAAGCGGGAAAATCTATTGCCTTGAGGCGAATACTCTCCCTGGAATGACCCCGACCAGCCTTATTCCACAGATGGCGGAGGCTATGGGAATGAGCTACGGACAGCTTTGTGAAAGAATTATCGAAGTATCGGAGGCACGATATAAGTGAGAGGTTTAACACCAAAAAAAATCTCTGAAATTTTGCAAACGCCTTTAATTTGTGGCGAAAAAATTGAAAATATTGAAATAAATTCCATCACCCGAGACAGCCGTGAAGCAGGTAAAAATTGCCTGTTCGCGGCTATTTGTGGTGAAAGAGTTGACGGACACGATTTCCTAAATATGGCACAATCGCAAGGTGCGTTGTGCGCAATTTGTGAGAAAACTCCAGAAAATACCACTCTCCCCTATTTTGTTGTGGAAAATACACAAACTGCACTGGGAAAAATTGCGAGTTATTACCGCAGTTTGTTTGATATTCCTTTTATTGGAATTACAGGCAGCGTAGGAAAAACTTCAGCAAAAGAGATGTGCGCCTCTGTCCTTTCTGAACATTTTGAAACCTTGAGAACTCCGGGGAATTACAATAACGAACTTGGCGTTCCGTTAACACTTTTTATGCTGGAAGAAAAACACCAAGCGGCTGTGATTGAAATGGGAATTTCTGACTTTGGTGAAATGAGTAGATTGACAGCGATTGCAAAACCAAATATTTCCATAATTACAGTTGTTGGATATTCACATCTGGAAATGCTTGGAGATTTAGACGGAGTTCTAAAGGCGAAAACAGAGATTGTTGAAGGCATGAACAGCGATGGAATTTTAATTTTAAATGGCGATGACGAAAAACTTCGTGATTATAAATCCGAGCTAAAAACTATATATTTTGGTCTGGATGAAAATTGCGATATTCGTGCGAAAAATATTGAAATTTTGGGTATTTCAGGCATGAAATGTGATATTTTATCCGCAAATCGTAATATTAGTGTTGAGATAAATTCATACGGAAAACATATGGTTTACGCTGCATTATCTGCTGTCGCACTTGGCTTTGAATTGGGACTGAGTGACGAAGAAATCATCAATGGAGTTAAAAATTATGCCCCTGTGGGCAGGCGTTCCTCGGCTGTTAAAACAGATTATTTTACAATAATTGACGACTGTTATAATTCGAATCCAAATTCTGCCATCTCTGCTTTGCAATCGCTTTCCATGCTAAAAGGCAGAAAAGTTGCAATTCTTGGCGACATGTTGGAGCTAGGTGAAAATGCTGATATTTTGCACGAAAAAGTCGGAATTGTTGCCGCCGAAACAGTTGACCTCCTTGTAACTTGTGGAAAATTTTCGGAATTCACACATAATTCAGCAAAAGAAAAAATTGAAGCAATCCACTTCGGTACAAAAGATGAATTGATAGAAAATCTTAATAATTTCGTACAAAAAGACGATATTATCTTGATAAAAGCCTCCAGAAGTATGAAATTTGAAGAAATCAGCGAGGAGCTTTCAAAGGTTTGGTGAAAATATGGATAAAAAAAGTCAATTAATTTCTTACTGGAAATCATATACACCCCCTGAAGTTAAGCCTGAAAAAAAGTTTTCAAATAGTTTTGTGAAAATTGATTTGGAAACCTACAATTCTTTTTCAGATGACGAATTAATTTCCGAACTTCAAAATTTTTCAAAAAAACTAAACCGTACGCCAGCGCAATGGGAGCTGCCAAATTCCTTGTGCTATTATCTTAGAAAACGCTTTAAAAACTACCCTACGGCTCTAAGACAAGCGGATTTAAACCGCTCAGCAGGCTTACAAAGTGCGAATTTGGAAAAGCAAGAATTGGAAAAAATTAAAATCAAAGAGCTCCTAAACGACGTTGCTGAGAGAGCGAGAGTGCTCGGAAGACCGCCGCACCTATCTGACATGGAACTCATTCATAAACAGTTGAAGAAGAAATACAAATCTTGGCAGGAAGTGCTAGAAGCATCTGGTGCGATTGCAAAAAGTCGTTCCACAATTTGTAAAATTGACATTATTGATGCTGAAATTAAAATTTTACTTGAAGAATTACAAATTTTAGCAGAAAAATTAAATCGTCCACCCATGCGCTCTGAAATTGAAAGTGAAAAATTGGAAAAACTTAGCAAATATTTTGGCTCATGGCGAAATACTTTATTCCAAATTGGTCTTGAACCTGTGATTAGCGTAAAATCTTTTTCGAATTCTAAGTTCTCAGCCGATAAAAATGGCAAAAAATTACATTCAAAGACGATTACAGATTGTAACTACAAAATTATAAGAAAAAGCGATGAAGAGATTGAGTCATTTAATATTTTAAAGATATTATTTGAAGAAAATGGAAGTATTCTTAACAAAAATGATGTTCCTGAAAATGTCAGAAAAATACTAATTAACGCTTGTGGGACGTGGCACAATGTACTTTACCAGCTAAATTTTGATGATTAAAATATTTTGAATTTTTATTGCGAAATAGCTTGACTTTTCAGCAAATCTACTATATAATCTTTTAGAATAGCAAGCACAGCTCGCTGTAATAATTCTTAAAGAGGTATCCAATGTACAACGACAAAACAATCGTCTGCAAAGAGTGCGGACAAGAATTCACTTTCACCGCTAACGAGCAAGAGTTCTACGCTGAAAAAGGTTTCACAAATGAACCCCAACGTTGCAAACCATGCCGTGATGCACGTAAAGGCAATGCACGTGGCGGAAACAGCGGCGGCGCTCGCCAAATGTTTGACGCAGTTTGCGCAGACTGTGGTGCTGATTGCAAAGTTCCTTTCGAACCACGCAATGACCGTCCTGTATACTGCAGCGACTGTTTCAGAAGATAATAAGTGTTTTCAGGAGGACGTCTATTATAGGCGTCCTTTTAAGTTTTAAATTAAATTTTTAACATATTCATTTCTAGGAAAAATTAAAATTTGTTACTTTTTTGTAATATTTACAAATTATTTATATTTATTAAATTTTTAAAAACTATAAAAAATACTGGAGTTTACTAGGTTTTTTACAATTTTACACTAGCTTGCGTGACTTGACAAATCTATTGCAATATGTTACAATTTAGTAACTATTTTGAAAGGAACAATGTGATGGCAACAAAAACTAACACACTTGAATACAAAGGAAAACCTCTTCTACGCAAAGAAAATCAACTATATTATGGAAGTATGTCCGATAAATATATTATAATGATGCAAATTTTGGAAAGTAAAAAAGTTAAAGATTTAGACATAGCAACAAAAGTTTCTATTTCACTACAACTCACTGACCCCAATGCGAGTACACGTGAAAAAATTGTCAAAAAAGCTGAAAAATCAAGCCTATACTCCGCAATGGATGTGGCTTCAGTCTGGCTTGAAAGAGCTCTCGCACAGAGATAATATTGGTGTTTTATGAAGAAAAACGCATTTAGAACCGCTCTAGTTGGGACTTTTTTACTTTGCACACTTTCTGTTTCTGCCTTTGCTGCCAATGAGGGTGGCGGACTTATTAACGCATCTGCGGTCAATTTTCGTCCTGAACCCAATTTGGAAACTGAGATTTTACAAAAATTAGACATCAATACACCATTAATTGTAATTGAAAAAACCGATGATTTATGGTATAAAGTTTGGAATAACGGCGTCGAAGGCTATGTTTACGCACAATATCTTGATTTTCATCAAAGCTTAGATATTGCGATTGGTGAAGCTCAGGTTAGCGGAAACGATGTCAGCTTCAGAAGTGATGCTTCGCTCGATGCTCAGATTTTGGGCAGTTACAGTAGTGGAAAGTCGCTTACTGTGAATGGTGTAAACGGTGAATGGTATAAGGTTAATATTGATGGTGTTGATGGTTTTATGCACAGTGATTACATAAAACTTAACACAAATTCTATAGAAACTGTTGAAACTGCACAACTTGAAGTTACTACAGCTTCTGCTGATATTGAAATACCAACTGTTACTGCCGCTGTCCCAACGGCTCAAAACGGACAAGCAATTGTCGACTTAGCCATGAGTTATATCGGCGTCCCCTATGTTTGGGCTGGCACATCTCCAAATGGTTTTGACTGCTCGGGATTTGTGTATTATGTACATAATCAACTAGGTTATAAGACAAATCGCACAGCAGAATCACTAGCATACAATGGTGTTCAAGTTGACAGAAATAGTATGCAAGTCGGTGATATTATCACATTTTATAACGGTTCATATTCCTATGTTGGTCATGTCGGAATTTATATTGGTGATAACCAATTCGTTCACGCTTCGTCTGCTGACGGACAAGTTACGGTTGACAGTTTGACAGGATATTACAGCGATAGACTTCATATGGTTAGACGAATTGCAAGTTAATGTAAAAAAACCGCTCATTGAGCGGTTTTTTTATTCTATAGGTATGTCAGAAACTGTAAGTGTAAACGCAATACCAGCATCACATTCAATATTTCTGAAATCCTTAGTGATATCAAAGATCTTAATACTGTTAGTTTCCATACCATATTTGATGAAAATTGGTATTTCTTGGTTCAATTCAACGGGAAATTCTGTTTCAATTTTTAAATTGCTTATTCCGACAGAACTTGTGAAGTCAGTGCCAATTTCTGGATAATATGCTGACGTATGCCCGTTTTCGGTAATCGAAAAAAAGGTGTAGTTGTCATCTCTGATTTCAATTGCAATTTGCTCTGGCAATAAATCTACTTCACCGAACAATATTTTTTCTCCATGCCATTCACCGTCTCTGTATAGCCAAACTGAAACGGCGTAATGCTTGACAGTTTCGTCGGTTTTTAGATCGAAAAAATGTAATTCATCATTAAATAACTCTAAAACCTTTGAAGTTTCTTCCGAAAATTCACTGGGTTTTATGGACATGCTTAAAGTTTCGGACTTGGAACAAGCAGAAATTGTAAATAGCACCGAGATACTTAGGATTAACGCAATGACATTTTTCATAGCTGAAACCTCCTTCTTATTTGTGAATAATACCATAAAATGACAAACTTTACAAGTAATTACTAAATAATGGTATGTTCATACTCACCTGTGACTATATCTTTTTCCAAATAATCAACATAAACAATCTGATTTGAACAATTCAAAGTTGCAGCGGAGCGCTTGACTCCTATGCCTCGTGGAGCTTTATAGTCAATTTTTTTGAGCAGTGACCTCATGCTTCCTTCTTTGAGACAAGTCGGCATTTCACCTGAAGAATTGCTTTTAAGCCACTGAATTTTCATGATGTCTTTGGCTTTTTCATCACCCAATTTTTCTGAAAAGTAATTCAAAACTCGTGTTGAATAATTGTCTAAGCTTTCACCGTGTGAAACTTGGTTTTTTATGCCAAAATCTAGGAAAATATCGGCGGCACTCATCCCTGTTTTCATAAGTTCAAAGACCAAAGTTTTGAAACGTCCAGTGTTGTAAAGTCTGTCAACTGCATCTTCGCACGCTTTGAGTTTTGCTAGCTCTTCGGCGCTAATCCAAGGAGTTGAGATGACTTCATAAGGCGGTGATTTTGAAAATTCACCTATATTTTGATTTTCCATTTCACAACCGTGTAAAAGTTTTAAAAATCCGAGTTGTAACATGTGTGGTCTTAGTTCAAAAAGTGAGTTTATACTATTTTTAAAACTATCAAAATTTTCCAAAGGTAAGCCTGCGATTAAGTCCATGTGAACATGAACCTTTCCAGCTGAGATGATTTTTTTCAAATTTGAACTGACTTTTTCGAGGTCGGTTTTTCTGTTTACAGCGTTTAAAGTTTTGGAATTAAAACTTTGAACACCCACTTCAATTTGAAAAAGTCCCTTAGGCGCAGTACACAATATTTCCACAATTTGGTCGGTCATTATGTCTCCGGCCATCTCAAAATGATAGCAAATTCCATTGTATTCTGAATTTTTCGATATAATGTATTGCATTATTTCAACTGCGTGTTTTGCATTTGCATTGAAAGTTCGGTCGACAAATTTGACAGTTTGAGTGCCTGAATTTGACAATTTATCAATATTTGATTTCACAGTTTCCATATCAAAAAAACGCACACCACCAATGCGCCCAGACAGGCAATAGGTGCACGAATAAGGGCAGCCACGGCTAGTTTCGAGGTAGACAATTCTGCCACTCAGACGCTCGAAATACTCCTCCGTATATGGATTTTTTGGTTGCTGACATGAGAAGTTTGGAGGAACGATTTTTTCACGTGTAGATAATCCTGAGATTGAAAAATCGACTTCTCCCCTACTCATAGCTAAGTGAAATTCCCTGAATATTTCTTCACCTTCACCGCTCATTATGTAGTCAATCTCTGGAATATTTGCAAAAACTTCCTCTACATTATAACTCACTTCGGGCCCACCGAGCACGATTTTTAAGTTTTTATTTAGTGATTTTAACATGCTTGCCAATTCTTTTACAAGCGAAATATTCCAAATATAGCAAGAAAAAGCGATGATTTCCGCATTTTTCGCCAAAATTTCATTTACAATTTTTTCTTTATCGGCCTTAATTGTTGTTTCAAAAATTTCTACATCGTCAGAGCTATCGGTGGCGGCTTTTAGATACCACACAGCTAAAGACGAGTGAACATATTTTGAATTGATGCTAACCAGCAGTGTTTTCATTTTGTTTTTGCCTTTCAAAATTAATTACCTTAATTTTATCATAAGTTTTAAACTTAATCAAATTTTTCTGTTGGCTTCGACCCAAAAATGTGGTACAATTAGTCTTATTGACTTAAGGAGGATTTTATGCCAATTGATTTAATCGAAGTTTTAAAAGTAATTTTTCTAGGGATAGTCGAGGGAATAACCGAGTGGCTACCGATTAGTAGCACATGACACATGCTTTTGGTTGACGAATTTTTGAAGTTAAGCACGAGTGAAGAATTCAAAGAAATGTTCTTTGTTGTCATACAATTAGGGGCGATAATTGCCGTTATTTTCCTTTTTTGGGATAAAATGTTTCCGTTTCAGTTTAAAGATAAGTCGAAATCTGTAATCCGAACAGACACCTTTTCGCTCTGGTTTAAGGTAGCTTTTGCGTGCATACCATCGGCGATAATCGGAATTCTTTTTGATGACTTTTTGGAATCGCATTTACAAACCCCGATAATTATTGCTTTTATGTTGATAATATACGGTATTTTGTTCATTATTACCGAAAATCAGAACAAAAAACGCATTCCAACGACAAAAGAACTTACAGATATTACATATAAAATTGCATTTATCATAGGAATGTTCCAAGTTTTGTCACTCATTCCAGGTACATCTCGCTCAGGTGCAACGATTGTCGGCGCACTTCTTATCGGAGTTTCGAGAGTTGCGGCGGCGGAATTCACTTTCTTTCTTGCTGTTCCGACCATGATTGGCGCGAGCTTGTTTAAACTGGTAAAGTTTGGTTTTGACTTTACTTCCGCTGAGTTATTTTACCTATTATTGGGAATGGCTGTTGCGTTTTTTGTGTCAATTATTGTAATTAAATTCCTAATGTCATATATCAAAAAACATGATTTCAGAGTTTTTGGTTGGTATAGAATTGTACTTGGAATTTTGGTTCTAGCTTATTTTTCTATAATGTAAAAAATCGCCCGTTTGGGCGATTTTTTATTACATATTTGCTTCTAAAAGCTTCTTTGCTTCGTCTTTTTTAAGTACTTTTCCTGTTGAAACAACTTTATTATTAATCACGAGTGCAGGAGTGGTCATAACCCCCATAGCGGCGATTTGTGAAAAGTCGGTGACGTGCTCAACTGCTGTGTCTTTTCCCATTTCAGCTAGTGCTTCTTTGACATTTGCTTCCAAGTCGTTACATTTTTTGCAACCAGAGCCTAGTACTTTCACAGAACTTCCCTCTTCGCTTGCTTTTTTTGCTGCCTCGATATCAGAAACCTTGCACATGCTTCCGCAGTCGCACATTGCCATTTCTTCTTCGACTTTAGGTGCAGGAGCGCAACCGCCTGAGCAACCACAGCTTGCAGCTTTTTCTTCTTTTTTCTTTCCAAATCCAAATAGTCCCATTAAAATATCCTCCAAAAATTAAATTATATAAGCTTGTAAAAAGTTGAAAATATATCCAACAATTATAATTCCAATAGCACAAATTGCTATAAAAACACCCAAAAGTTTAGGTTTTACGGCTTTTCTAAGCATAATCATCGAGGGCAAACTCAAAGTTGTAACTGCCATCATGAAAGCAAGAATTGTGCCGAGTTGAGCGCCCTTTGCGAGCAGTGCCTCCGCGATTGGTATTGTGCCGAAAATGTCAGCGTAAACAGGAATTCCTATGATTGTTGCCAAAATTACTCCAAATGGATTGTTGCTACCGAGTATAGTTTCGATGACTTCTTGCGGAATCCAGTTGTGAATTATTGCGCCAATTCCTACACCGACTAAAATGTATGGAAAAACTTTCTTAAATGTTTCCAACATCTGTGTTTTTGCATAAGTTAAACGGTCTTTTTTTGTTAAAGCTGGTGATTCGATATCAACGCCATTTGCTGTCAAAATGAACTCTTCCACGTGTTTTTCCATGTTGAGTTTGGAAATAATTGTACCACCGATGACAGCGACTATCAAGCCTAAAATGACGTAAACCACTGCGACTTGAGTTCCAAAAATGCTCATTAACAGCACTAAACTGCCAATATCTACCATTGGAGACGAAATTAGAAATGAAAAAGTTACTCCAACTGGTAATTTTGCGCTTGTAAAACCGATGAAAAGTGGAATTGAAGAGCAGGAACAAAAAGGTGTTACAGTTCCTAAAAGTGCGGCAACAATGTTGGCCCAAATTCCTTTAAATCTTCCTAATATTTGCTTGCTTCTTTCTGGTGGAAAATAGCTTTGAATATATGAAATTATGAAAATTAAGGTACAAAGTAGCACTATAATTTTGATTACGTCATAGATAAAAAACTGTAAACTGCCACCCATGGGTGTTGAAATATCCATTCCGAAGGACGTGAGCATGTTTCCAACCAAGTCATTCAGCCATTTCATACCCAATATTTGGTTTTGGAAAAAGTCCCATCCGTTTTGTAAAGCTTCCAAAATAGCGTTTCTCCTTTAAAAATGATTTTAAGCTGTAGGTTTTTGGATTTCCTCCAAATAACAATCGTTCGGCGTTTGCACAGCATTCAAAGTGGTGAAATTTTTCAAAAGTTCCATAGCGTTCTTGCTTCCTTCTTCGCTTAATGAATAGTGCATCCATTTCCCCTGTTGCTCGCCAACTACGATACCAGACTCACACAAAATTTTCATATGATATGACAAAGCCGACTGTTTTATTTGTGTAATATCGACAAGAACACAGGCGCATTTTGAGCCATCACGTAGTAATTCGAGTATATATAGTCTTTTTTCATCGCAAAGTGCTTTGAAAACTTTGGCGTCGCTTAAGTATTTTTCGAACATTTGATCATCTCCAACATTAATTTTTTTTGATATGACCATTATATGCTATATTTACTGGTTTGTCAACTATTATATTAAAAAAATTTGATATATGAAAAAAGGCTCAAAATTTTGCGAAATTTTGAGCCTTTTTGTTAGAATTTAAAATAGACAATATAATATTGTATTATAATTTGAAATAATTTACAGCAGAGTCAAATAGTTTCATATCAAATTCACCTGGAATATTTTTGTATAAGCCCTCACCGATGCGCTCGGAATGACCCATTTTACCAAAAATTCTACCGTCGGGTGAGCAAATTCCTTCGATTGCGAAGGAGGAATTATTTGGATTGAATCGAATATTATTGCTTGGATTTCCGCTTAAATCACAATATTGAGTTAAAATCTGACCCTTTTCAGCAAGATTTTGTATTAACTCATCGCTAGCCAAAAATCTTCCCTCACCATGAGAAATCGGTACATTATAGACCTCTCCAACCTTCGTCGCAGAGAACCAAGGCGACAAATTTGAAGCAATTCTGGTGCGAACTATGCTTGATTGATGACGTGAAATGGTATTATATGTCAAAGTTGGACAATTTTCATCAGTGTCAATAATTTCGCCGTAAGGCACAAGTCCAAGTTTGATCAGCGCTTGGAAACCATTGCAAATTCCTCCCATTAGTCCATCACGGTTTTTGAGAAGCTCGTGGACACTGTCTTTAATCACGGAGTTTCTGAAAAATGCAGTGATAAATTTACCCGAACCATCAGGCTCGTCACCGCCAGAAAATCCGCCTGGAATAAAGATGATTTGTGATTGTTTGACCTTCTTTGCAAATTCTTCCACTGACTCAGAAATTGCTTGTGCATTAAGGTTTTTGATGACAAAAATTTCGGGTTCTGCACCTGCTTTTGCAAGGGCTTTTGCAGTGTCATATTCGCAGTTTGTGCCAGGGAAAACAGGGATTAAAGCCTTTGGTTTTTGACATTTAATCGCTGGAGCTACCCTTGTTTTTGCTTCAAAAGTAAATGCTTTTGGCACTTCTTTTGACTGCTCAATATTACAGGGAAAAACTTCCTCTAGCTTGCTTTCATAACTATTTAATAGGTCTGAAAGTTCTAAAACTTCACTATTTAGGGTGATTTCTGCATTTTCTGAGGTAGAGCCAAGCTTCACTCCTAAGTCGATTGGCTTAGTAACTTCCAGTACAAATGCACCATAAGCGTAGTTAAAAATGTCAGAAATTTCAACATTTTTTTCAAAATTAAAGCCTATGCAATTACCCAAACTCATCTTCAAAATCGCTTCCGCAACTCCGCCGTAAGTTGGTGTGTAGGCTGAAATTACAGTACCTTCACGAATGAGTTCTGTGACTTTTTCGTACAACGAAAGTAGCGATTTACTGTCTGGAATTCCGTTTTTGTATTCGGGTTTTACAAGGAAAACTTCATTTCCAGCACCTTTAAATTCGGGTGAAATTACCTCAGAAGTTTTGCCTGTTGTGACCGCAAAAGAAACCAAAGTTGGAGGAACATCAATGTCCTCAAAACTTCCGCTCATGGAATCTTTACCGCCGATTGCAGCGATTTTAAGCTCTTTTTGAGCACGATAAGCACCCAAAATCGCCGCCATAGGTTTGCCCCAACGCTTGGGATCACGGTGCAATCTCTCGAAATATTCTTGGAAAGTTAGATAAACATCCTCAAATTTCGCACCAGTCGCAATTAGTTTTGAAACAGACTCGATTACTGCCAAATATGCACCGTGGTAGGGGCTTTTTTCGGAAATAAATGGATTATATCCAAAGGACATGAACGAACAAGTGTCGGTGTCGCCGTGCTCGGTTGAAATTTTGTGAACCATTGATTGGATGGGAGTTAGTTGATGCTTACCACCTAAAGGCATAAGCACAGTTCCTGTTCCGATCGTAGAGTCAAAATTTTCCACCAAGCCACGCTGAGAGCAAATATTAAGGTCGGAAACAAGTGCTTTGTAGGCATTTTCAAAATCTGAAACTGTGTTTTTTTCAAAATTTTCTGGCTTTGTAACAGCGACATCAATGTGCTTTTCGGCACCGTTTGAGTCGATAAATTCACGGGATAGGTTGACTATTTTCGCACCGTTCCAGTTCATAATCAAACGCTTTTCTTCGGTAACTTTTGCAACAATAACTGACTCAATATTCTCAGTTTCGGCTAGTTTCATGAACTTTTCGGCATCATTTGGTGAAACAACAACTGCCATTCTCTCCTGAGATTCGCTGATAGCAAGCTCGGTTCCATCGAGCCCAGCATATTTTTTGGGCACAGCGTTTAGGTCAATTGTTAAGCCGTCGGCAAGTTCGCCGATTGCGACAGAAACACCACCTGCGCCGAAGTCATTACAACGTAAAATTAGCTTCGAAGCTTCAGGATTTCTGAACAATCTTTGCAGTTTTCTCTCCTCAGGTGCGTTACCTTTTTGGACTTCTGCGCCGCAATTTTCAAGAGATTCTAAGGTGTGAGATTTTGACGAACCTGTCGCTCCGCCGCAACCATCTCGCCCTGTTTTTCCGCCCAAAAGTATAACAATATCGCCATCAGAAGGCCTTTCACGGCGGACATTTTCGGCTGGCGCAGCAGCCATGACAGCGCCGATTTCCATGCGTTTTGCTACATATCCAGGGTGATAAATTTCGGTAACTTGCCCTGTTGCAAGCCCGATTTGATTGCCGTATGAGCTGTAACCAGCCGCAGCTGTTGTGACAATTTTTCTCTGGGGTAATTTTCCTTTTATGGTGTTTTCGATGGGCGAAGTTGGGTCTGCCGCACCAGTCACACGCATAGCAGAGTAGGCATAACTTCTTCCAGAAAGTGGGTCGCGGATTGCACCGCCGATGCACGTTGCCGCACCACCGAAAGGCTCGATTTCGGTTGGGTGATTGTGGGTTTCATTTTTAAATAGTAGTAGCCAGTCCTCTTCAACTCCGTCGTGATTTACCTTGATTTTGACAGTGCAGGCGTTGACTTCTTCGGACTCATCAAGCTTATTTAAGAGACCTTTTGCTCGCAAATATCGAGCTCCGATTGTGCCTAAATCCATCAAGTTTACAGGTTTTGTCCTTCCGATTTCACGGCGTGCTTCAAGATAATCTTCGTAAGTTTTTTGAATTTCTTCATCTTCGAAAGTAACGCTGTCAATTGTTGTCAAAAATGTTGTGTGACGGCAGTGGTCAGACCAATATGTGTCAATCACACGAATTTCTGTGACAGTTGGGTCACGGTCTTCACTTTTGAAGTAATTTTGGCAGAATTTTATGTCAGCCATGTCCATAGCAAGACCGTATTCCTTCAAAATATTGGAAAGTCCTGCGTCGTCCAGTGAACAAAAACCGTTAACAGTTTCGACAGTTTCAGGAATGTAAAAATCTGTTTCCAATGTCTCAGGTTTTTCGAGAGTTGCCTCACGACTTTCAACAGGATTTATTACATATGACTTAATTTTATATTCATCTTCAGTGGATAAATTTCCACTTAAAATATAAACTTTAGCTGTTTTTACAATTGGTCTTTCACCTTGCGAAATGATTTGAATACACTGGGAAGCTGAGTCTGCTCGTTGGTCAAATTGCCCTGGTAAATACTCAACCGCAAACACTTTTGAGTCTTTGGGAATTTCCATTTCTGGTGTAGCAATATCCAGTTGTGGCTCAGAAAAAACTGTTTTCACACTGTAGTCAAAAAGTTCTTTTTCAATATTATCTACATCATAACGACACAAAATTCTAAGGTCTGTTAAACCTGAAATTCCAAGTAGTGAGAGTATTTCATTTTTAAGTGAAATTGCTTCGTGGGCAAGTTCGCCTTTTTTTTCAACAAAAATTCTATATACCATAATTGCTCCTAATTCTGTGCAATTTTCAGTGCTAGAGCACCAATGTCACGGCGGTAAAAAGCCTTGTCAAAGCTGACTTTTTCAAGGTTTTTATATGCTTTATCAATTGCATTTTTAAGTGTATCAGAAGTTGCGGTAACGCACAAAACACGTCCGCCATTTGTCTTTAAAATTCCATTTTCTAACTTTCCGCCAGCTATGAAAACCTCGGCTTCACAGTCGGGTGCAACCTTGATTTCAAAGCCAGTTTCGTATTTTTGAGGATAACCAGCCGATGCCATGACAACTGCACAGGCACTTTCGTTTTTAAATTTTACTTCAATTTCAGACAATTTTTCGTCAGAAACAGCCTGCATAATTTCCAGTAAATCTGTATCTAGAAGTGTTAAAACTACCTGTGTTTCAGGGTCACCGAAACGGCAGTTATACTCTATGACTTTTGGTCCATTAGGAGTGAGCATCAAGCCAAAATATAGGCAACCTTTGAAGGGTCTACCCTCTTTTTCTAGGGCTTTTATAGTAGGTTCAAAAATGGTTTCCATGCATATTTTTGCAATATTTTCTGTATAATATGGGTTGGGTGCAATGACTCCCATTCCGCCAGTATTTAGCCCCAAATCACCATCTAATGCACGCTTGTGATCCATGGAAGATATCATCGGGACGACAGTTTTTCCGTCTGTGAAGGATAAAACTGTGACCTCTGGGCCTGTCAAAAATTCCTCGATTACAATGTTGCTTCCGCTGTCGCCAAAAACTTTGTCTTCCATCATTGAAACGACGGCTTCCATCGCAACTTCACGTGTTTCAGCGATTACAACACCCTTTCCGAGTGCCAAGCCATCAGCTTTGATGACAGTGGGGATTGGTGCGGTTTCTAGGTATTTTAAAGCGTCTTCTTTATTGGAAAAAACTTCATATTGAGCTGTTGGAATGTTGTATTTTTTCATCAAATCCTTGGAAAATATCTTACTTCCCTCAATAATTGCTGCTTTTTCGTCGGGGCCAAAACATGGAATTCCGATTGCGTTTAGCTTGTCAACTGCGCCCAAAACCAAGGGGTCTTCAGGTGCTACAACTGCAAATTCAATTCCATTTTCTGTTGCAAATTGACAAATTTTGTCGATTTCTTTAACGCCGATATTCACACAAGTGCAGTCATTTGCCATGCCTCCGTTGCCTGGTAGAGCAAATAATTCTGTAATTTTTTTACTTTTTTTTAGAGTTTTTACGATGGCATGTTCACGACCGCCACTTCCGATGACCATTACTTTCAAATTAAAATCTCCCTTCGTTATTTGCAGGATTTTTTCAAAATTGACTTACAAACCATTTCTGTTGCCTGTGGTAAAATCACGTATTCAGCCTCTTTCATGACCCTTTTTTGCAAGGTTTCTGCTGTGTCTGCTTTCCTGATTTTTACCGCTTTTTGTAGTATAATTTTTCCACCATCTGGAATTTCATTCACAAAATGAACTGTTGCGCCTGTGACTTTTACACCAAATTTTAAAGCTTCTTCATGCACTTTCAGTCCATAAAATCCCTCACCACAGAAAGATGGAATTAATGATGGGTGTACATTTATTATACGATTTGGATATTTATCTGTAAAATTTTTAGTTAAAATACTTAAAAAACCTGCAAGCACGATAATATCTATACCGTGCTTTTCCAGATTTTGTATTAATTCATTTTCAAAATTTTCTTGTCCACCAAGTGCTTTTTTACTCAAAACTATTGATGGAATTCCGTTTTGTTTAGCTCTTTCCAAGGCAAATACACCCTCGACATTTGATATTACGAGAGCAATTTCGCCTGATTTGAACATTTTGCCATCATTTTGTGCATCTATGAGTGCCTGTAAATTTGTTCCACCACCCGATACTAACACTGCAATTTTGGCTTTTAGCATATGGTTACTCCCTCGTCGGAGGCAATTACTTCACCTAAAATATAGGCATCTTCGCCACATTCTTTTAAAATTTCAATAGCTTTTTGTGCATCTTGTGGAGAAACTGTAACAGTCATTCCAACGCCCATGTTGAAGGTGTTGAACATATCACGCTCTGAAATATTGCCCTCTTTGGCAATTAATTCAAAAATAGGTAAAATTTTGACAGCACTTCTATCAATTTTCACACCTTTTCCGTCTGGCATTGAACGTGGTAGATTTTCGTAAAAACCACCGCCTGTGACGTGCGCAACAGACTTTACATTAACGCTTTCAATCAGCTTCAAAACCTGTTTTACATAAATTTTGGTAGGAGTTAAAAGTGCTTCGCCTAGGCTTTTTCCGCCAAGTGCTTCCAGTGGTTTTTTGATGTCAGTATTTTCTATATCGAAAATTTTGCGAACAAGTGAAAAGCCGTTTGAGTGAACTCCGCTTGATGGAATTGCAACCAAAACATCACCAACTTGTACATTATCGTTGCTTAAAATCTTTGGTTTGTCGACAATTCCAACAGAAAAACCAGCCAAATCATACTCGTCTTCCGGATAAAAACCTGGCATTTCAGCAGTTTCACCGCCAACCAAAGCGCAACCAGCTTGACGGCAACCTTCGGTAATTCCTGTTACGATTGCTTCAATTCTGCTGGGTTTATTTTTTCCACATGCGATATAATCTAGGAAAAACAAGGGTTTTGCGCCGCCACAGACTATGTCGTTTACGCACATTGCGACGCAGTCGATGCCAACTGTGTCGTGTTTGTCCATCAAAAATGCAAGTTTTAGTTTTGTTCCAACGCCGTCAGTGCCTGAAACTAAAACAGGATTTTCCATATTTTTCATTTCGCCAAGCTCAAACATGCCACCAAAACCGCCCAAACCGCCAAGCACACCTTTAATATAAGTGGACTCGACTAGGGGCTTAATTCTGTCAACCGCTTCGTAGCCAGCAGTTACGTCAACCCCGGCTTGTGCGTAGGACTCGGAATGAGAATTTTTCATTCGCTCTCCCCTCTTATTCGCCTGTCAAACGGCGCATAACTTCATTATAAGCGTCTTCAACTCCGCCCATGTCACGTCTAAATCTGTCTTTGTCAAGCTTTTCGCCTGTTGTGCAGTCCCATAGACGGCAGGTGTCAGGGCTGATTTCGTCTGCAAGAACGATAGTTCCGTCAGGAAGTCTACCGAATTCAATTTTGAAGTCAACTAGATTGATATTTATAGTTTTGAAAAATTCTTTTAGTGTGTCGTTTACTTTAAAAGCATAGCCTTTAATTAGCTCAATTTCCTCTGCTGTTGCAAGTTTTAGTGCAAGTGCGTGAGAATCGTTGATTAGAGGGTCACCCAAATCGTCACGTTTGTAAGAAAATTCCACTGTTGGATTTTCGAAAACAATACCCTCTTCAACACCGTAGCGTTTTGCAAAGCTACCTGCTGAAATATTTCTGATAATTACTTCAAGCATGACAATAGAAACCTTTTTAACAACAGTTTCTCTATCGTTTAATTCCTCAACAAAATGAGTGGGAACACCTTTAGTTTCAAGCATACGCATCATACGATTGCTCATGCGGTTGTTGATTGAACCTTTGCCCTCAATAGTGCCTTTTTTCTCACCATTGAATGCTGTTGCGTCGTCTTTATAAGATACTATGCATAGGTTTTCATCGCTTGTAGAAAAGACTTTTTTTGCTTTTCCTTCGTACATTTGAACAAGTTTTTCCATTGTTTTAAGTGCTCCTTATTTATTAAATTCAGCTTCAATAGCAGCGTTTTTTGAAAGAACAGTTTCTGTTGCTTTTGCTCTTGCGTTTTTAAGTTTTTCAGCAAGTTCAGCGTCTTCGATTGCAAGCATTTGAATCGCAAGAAGAGCTGCATTTGTTGCGCCGTCAACTGCAACAGTTGCGACAGGAATGCCTGAGGGCATTTGAACTGTTGCCAAAAGTGCGTCCATGCCGTCAAAGCACTTTGCCTTGATTGGAATTCCGATTACAGGTAGAGTTGTGTTCGCAGCAAGTGAGCCAGCTAGATGTGCTGCCATGCCAGCTGCAGCGATGATAACACCAAAGCCGTTTTCACGTGCATTACATGAAAATTCTTTAGCTTCGACAGGTGTTCTGTGAGCTGAAAAAACATGCATTTCAAAGGGTACACCATATTCTGACAGTGTTTCGGCTGCCTTTCTGACTACAGGAAGGTCGCTGTCGCTTCCCATAATAATTCCCACTTTTTTCATATTGAAAATCCTCCTGATAAAAAATTCTTTTTTTCAAATCAAATTCATAATTTTGGATATATTGCGACAAAATTCTACAAAATATCGTTACAATTTAATAATAAACGAAAATCGTCAAAAGGTCAACAATTTATTGGAAATATTCGAATTTATTATGTCGATTAACCCATTTTTCTGTTCTGCATATTATGTAAAGACGAGTTTTCGGTCAAATTTAATTAGGAGGTTTAACATGAAAGAATGTGGAAATTCATGTGATTACTATAAAGGAGAGCTTCCAAGTTGCGGTCAGCTTGCTGTTTCTTATGTACCTATGCAACAGTCGGCATCGCCCATGTATGAAAGTAGCGAAGCTCTCAGCCGAGGGACGGCTTTTCCAGCGCTCGACTTACCTTTTATGAATATTGTCAACAGAATTGACATCGAAAGCACACCTTTAGTCGAAGTGATGGCACTGGACTTTGTGTGCAACGAGCTTTTGCTGTACTTAGACACACATAAAGATGATGCTGAAGCCTTTGAAACTTACAAAAATTTACTTAAAATGTCATTTGAAGCAAGAAAAGCTTATAGCGAAACTTATGGCCCACTCACCCACTGCGATATGATGGAAATGGGAACTTTCACATGGTTGAATAATCCGTGGCCTTGGGAATATTCGGAAAATGCTGAGGAGGGTGTAAAATAATGTTTGTATATGAAAAAAAGCTTCAATATCCAGTAAAAATTAAAAATCCAAATCCTGCCTTAGCGAAATTTATAATCTCACAATATGGCGGACCTGACGGCGAACTTGGTGCGTCCCTCAGGTACTTAAGCCAGAGATATGTCATGCCTTATAATGAGGTTAAGGGGATTTTGACAGATATTGGAACGGAAGAGCTGGGGCATTTGGAAATGGTTGGAACAATTGTCCACCAACTAACACGCAATATGACTACTCAACAGATTAAAGAAAGTGGCTATGAATGTTATTTTGTTGACCATACTGCTAGCGTTTTTCCACAATTTGCTTCAGGTGCGCCCTTCACTTCGGCAACAATTGGGGTTACGGGTGATGTTATTGCGGACTTGACAGAGGATATGGCAGCAGAACAAAAAGCAAGAGTAACATACGACAACATTTTAAGACTATCCGACGACCCTGATGTCAACGATGTCATACGATTTTTGCGTGAGAGAGAAATTGTTCACTTCCAAAGATTTGGCGAGGCTTTACGCATAGCAACTGAAAAACTAGACCAAAAAAATGTGTATTTTGTAAATCCTGCATTTGACAAATAGAAAAATGGTGTGACGAAACTTTAATTTCGTCACACCATCTTAGATTGTAAAGAACTTTTTTCGAAGTCTTATTGTCCGAAATATTTGAATATCAACATTGTGATGTCGTCAAATTGTGGAGCTTCGCCCACGAATTTATCGAGGTCACTGTTAACATTGTCAAGAATTTCTTTCAAAGATTTGTCCTTGTTTTTATTCAAAACTTCGACAAGTCTTTTTTCTTCAAACATCTCTTCGCTTGTGTTTATTGCCTCTGTAACGCCGTCGGTGAACATATAAATCATGTCACCTTTTTCGAATTTGGTGGTTTTTTGAACGTATGGAATGCCCTCAAGTCCAGCTAAAACAAAGCCGGCAGGTGCTTCTAAAACTTCAAAATCACCATTTGATTTTCTAATATATGGCAAATTGTGACCTGCGTTTACATATGTGAATTCACCTGTTTCAAGGTTGATAATTCCCATAAATCCAGTTACAAACATGGCGCCGTCGTTGCCTTCGCAAAGTTGGTCGTTTGCTCTTGTGAAAACTTCGGACGGGCTGAGCTTCAATTGTGCGTAATTTTTAATCAAAGTTTTTGCAATAACCATGAAAAGCGCCGCCGGAACACCCTTGCCTGAGACGTCTGCAACTACCAGTGCAACGTGTTTTTCATCGGCGAAGAAGAAATCATAAAAATCTCCTCCAACCTCTTTAGCTGGTCGCATGGAAGCATAAATGTCCATGTCTGTTCTGTCTGGAAATGCAGGGAAAATACTTGGTAACATGCCTGCTTGAATTCCTGTTGCAACATTTAATTCTGCACCAATACGCTCTTTTTCTGCTGTGACTTCGGTTAGATTGTTGATATATTTTTTGAGTGAAACTGTCATTTTTTCAAAACTTTCACCCAAAACTTGAATTTCATCACCTGTGTCTACTTTGTTGGTAAAATCAAGATTTCCAATACCGACATTTTCAAGCTCATTAGATAACTCAACCAAAGGCTCGCTTATAGAATTGCTAACACGGCGAACAACAACGATTATGATAAACAAGGTAAGTAGTAATAAAACTATTATGCTAATTTCTGTCATGCTAATTATGTCGTCGAGATCCAGTAGCATGGCGTTTGTTAGCTCGGTGATTGTTTTTTCAGCTTCTTCGGCAGGTGCAACAATCTGCTCTTGGGACAAAACTGCACCCAAAATCCAGTCGGCTTTTTCCACTGGAGAGTGAATTAGATAGGAAGATTTTTCGTCCTCGGTGATTGCAACATCGCCTTTTGTGCCGCTTTTTGTCACCGAAAGTGCCTTGCTTGCCTCTGTTATAAACTGCTCGGACAAGCCGTCGGTGTGGGCGATTACAGTACCATCTTTTTCGAAAAGCATAGCTCCGCTGATGTCTTCAACTGAGGAGTCGAGTGCAACATTTCTGAGGTCGTCGGCTAAAATATCTGCCGCAAAAACACCTATGATTTCATCGTTTACGATG
Organism: uncultured Oscillospiraceae bacterium; assembly: GCA_964371875.1. Taxonomy (GTDB): domain Bacteria; phylum Bacillota; class Clostridia; order Oscillospirales; family Oscillospiraceae; genus Heteroscillospira. The sequence goes on from CAYJOS010000011.1 coordinate 22,152, forward strand.
ATTGGAACTGACATCGTGATGAGTATGCCTTTTCCGAATTGGTCTTCATAGATTGATGAAATGTAGCTTTCGCCTCTGATAAGTGGACGAGTGAAATATTCCACCTCACTAGCGTCATAGTATTCAACAGATGAACGCAAAGCTACAGAGTCGTCTATTCCGACGGTATACCCATTTTTAGATACTATGTAGAATAGTGTGATTTCTGGATAAAGTTCTAAATTTGAATTAAGAATATTGTATAAATAGCCTAATCTTTGGCATTCGATTTGGTTTTCGATAGTGTCTCTTGCGGCGTCAAATGGAATCCAGTTCATTACATTTCCGTCAACATTACCGAGTTCAACTTGAATTGCAGGTTTTTGAACTGTATCAACAGGCGCATAATTTTCGGGGTTTTCGTAAATGTCTGAAGCGGATATAGCCAATGATTCTAAAACTTTTTCGTAATTTGAAATTTTCTCATTGATAACATCAGCGGTTTTGTCGACATAAGTTTCACCCGATATTAGCGCTTGTTCCATGAGTAATTCCACGCTATTTTCTGCTGCTGAACGTCCCATTTCTGCTTCGTTATCTGAGACGTTATTGCGAATAATTGACATTGAAAAAATTATAAGAACGAGCACAGCAAGCATCATTAAACCGACAAGCCACGAAAACCTTATGGTTAACCTTCTTTTAATGCTTCTTCTCATTAGAGGTATCCCCTTTGTTTAAAATGGATAAAATACCAAAGTTTGCATAAACTCCGGCGAAAACAACAGGTGGGTTGATAATCGGAATTATTGTTAAATAAATAGCAATGATTAATGCACTTGGAATGTAAAGTGGGTCGAGAACAATTGTTAGCATAGAAACCGCAACAAGCCCCGGAACACCAATAACTGCCAGGGAGAAAATAACTGAAGTAACTGCGACTAAAATTAGATTTGTAATACTAAATTCAATTCCATAAATAACCATGCCATAAACAGCTGCAACAGCAACAGAAGCGACAACACCAGGCTGGCACATGCTTATAGAAATGGGCAGTACAGTTTTTCCCAGTTGTGGTTTAATTTTTAAATGGTTGCAAACATCTTCAAGTGCAACGCTGACGGTTGCCATGGCACTTGATGTACCGATTGCAACGAAAAATGTTCTTTTAACCGCTTCAATTTGCTCTTTCGCTGTAACATCTGCTGAAAATTTAACAATCATCCATGTGATGATGCACATAATTACAACTACTGCAAGGACGATAGCGACAAGTGGAACAAGTGAACCGATTAGTGTAAAGACATTAGGTGAGGCAAACTGCTGTGCTAAAAGTGCCATAATAGCGATTGGGAATGGCAATAAAATATAATCCATAAGTTTGTTCATTGCGCCGTAAATTCCATCAAAAGCTTTGTAAACAGGCGCAGATTTTTCTTCGCTTATATTAGTAAGCATGATGCCGAGTAAGATAAAGAAGAAAATTATAGGAAGCATTTCTCCGCCTGTTAGAGCGGTGAAAATATTTTCAGGGAAAATTGTATAAACAAAGTCGAGTAATGGATTGGTTTGAACGACAACATTACTGTGGTCGCCATAATATTCAATCATTTTAATTGCATCTTCGCCTTGTAAGCCCGAAGCTTCTTGCATTTGCGTTAAAACTTCAGGGTCTGGTTGTAGAAAACCAGAGGATAGGCTTGAAATTATTACAGCGAGAATTGATGTTGCCGAAAGGGTTATTGCAAACAATAAAATCCATTTAAAAAGAGTGTTTTTACTACCACTTTTTAAAAGATTTCCTATGTTAACTGTGACTGCACAAACAACAATTGGGATAACGCACATTTGCAGTAAACTCATGTAAATTGTGGCTATTATGTCCATGACAGGAAGCAAAGGTTTTGCAAGTTGGCTTATCGCAATACCAAGACCCATTGATATGAAAAGTGTCAAAGGACTGCGAAGGATTTTAAGCACTAAATCTTTTTTAGTCTCCGTCATTTAGAAGCCTCCTGTTCTGAATAATCAAGATATCCCGAAATAACATCACTAGCAGAACCGACTTCTGTTTGTGATAGATATAAGTTAACAAAAGCGAGGAGTCCTGTGTCGTCTTTATGCATAGCGATGGCATAGCTGTCACTTACATCGGAAAATGCAAAAGAACTGGTATAAATCGTTAAATCATGGAACATTTCGTATTGAATTAAAAATTCGAGTTCAACACAAAAATATGCAAATAATTCGCCATCGGCGACCATATAAGCGGCTTTGTCATAGGCGTTTTCATACTCATCGCCCTCTTCTAAAAACACTTCCACGGGTTCGCAGTTAGGGAAAAGTACCCTCAAAGCGTCGACGTGAGCCGAACCGCCTAAAGCACCAATTTTCACAGGATTTTCAAGCATATATCCTATGGGGTCTTCTTCTATATCATGTTGAACTAGCGAAGAACTGTTCGCCATAACACCGTAGTTTGAAGACATGTAAACATCGGAAAAATTGAGGAATTTCGCTCTCTCCAAAGTGTTTGAATAAGCAGCAATTATCATGTCTGCTTCACGGTCGATAACTGCATTTTGAAGTTCGGAATAGTCGTCTGACCATCTTAATATTTCAAGTTTAACGCCAAGTGCGTTTGCAATTCCTCTCGCAATATCAATCTCAGGTCCGTCCAATTCACCCATGCTATTTGTCCAATAAAGTGGTGGTTGGTCAGAAATAGTTGTCGCAACAACTAAAGTGTCTTTTTCAATAATTCGAGCTAAATCCTCATGCATTTCGGCAAAGTTAATCTCGGCTGAGTTTGGTGATTTTGTGATAGTTTCTCCTAAGGTGCTCTCACCTACTGTGTTTGTTCCAACTTCAACTTCAGCGATGTCAGGATTTTCACCATATTCATTTCCTGTGCTGTAACTGATTATTCCAAACACAAACACAGCTAAAATTGCAACAAGAATAACAGAAATCAGTTTGTTATTCATTTTCAAATCATTTCCCCCTTTTCATTTTGCAAACTATATTATAGATGATAGAAATATGTGTTCATTTCCCATTCGGTTACCGAACGTTCAAAAACTTGATATTCCCTCTCTTTAAGCGCTAAAAACAGCTCATAAACTTGGTTTGGAAACTCGGTTTTCATCCATTCGTCGTCACGAGTGATGTTGATTGCAAGAGGCAATCTTGCGGGTAGTTCAACTAAAGTTGAGCGGAATTGCGCATCGTTATAAATGTTAATATCTGTCATTGGTGGTGGTGTCATTTTCTTTTTAATTCCGTCGAGACCAGCCAAAAGCAAAGCACCCAAAGCCAGATATGGATTGCAAGTTGCAGATGCTGCACGGGCTTCGACTCTTGTGCTTTTCCCTCTCGCTGTTGGCACTCTTAAATATGTAGTTCTGTTGTCATCGCCCCATGCAATATGAGTTGGAGCATATGAGTCAGGTTGGTAACGTTTGTAACAGTTTACGGTTGGTGACATGAAAGGTGTAATTGCAAGACCATGCTCAAGAATACCTGCTGAAAAATTGCGAATAAGCTCTGAAAGTCCGTCAGGGCTAGCAGGGTCACTGCAAAGAGTTTTTCCTGTTTCTAAATCATTGATAGACAGGTGGAAATGGCAACCTGAAGCACCGCCAACACCAGCTGGTTTTGCCATAAATGTCACTTTTGTGTCTGTTTCATGCGATAAATCCTTACAAATTGTTTTGAAAAGCACAGCTCTGTCAGCAGCGGTTACAGCCGAGGAATGACCCCAGTTGAACTCATATTGACCAGCTATAAACTCATGGTTTGAGCCTGAATATCCAAAGTCCATTCCGCAAAGTGTGGTGCTGATTTTTTCGATTAAACCGTTTGAGTCGTTGCGGTTATTTACGGTGTAACAGTTGCAAGGTTCGTTTACATATGTAACCATATTTCCATTGTCATCTTTTTTAAATGCGAAAAATTCAAGCTCACAAGCACAAATTGGTTCTAGTCCAAGTTTGTGATATTCGTCCACAACTTTCTTTAAAAACACACGTGGGCTTGCTTCAAAAGGTGTGTCTTTATACTTCAAATCGGCTTGCACGATAGCAACGTGAGGCGAGTATGGAAGCTGTTCCATTGTCGAAAAATCTGGTACGATTACCATGTCGTCACGCTTGTCGGGTAAGAAAGAAACCTCGACAAAATCGTCATCAAAAGCAAGCGCCATGATAGCGGATGAGCAGGTCAACCCCTCGGATTTTTCGCTTAAAAGTCCGCCAACATTTGCGACAGGAACTGTTTTTCCTCTCGAAATTCCAAGCAAGTCTAAAAACTCTACGCGTAGTGTTTTTATGCCATTTTCTTGAAAAAATTTATTAATTTCTTCAACTGTCATTTGTGTTCTTTTAGTAAATTTATCCATAGTATGCACGCTCCTGTTAAAACTTTTTCTTGAAAGTTAAAATGTTCTTTCCGTTTTCAAATTTATACTCTATGTCGTCCATTTGTTTTTTTACAATAAAAATTCCAAGTCCTCCGATGTCACGCTCTTCGGCTGAAAGTGTGATGTCAGGATCTGCCTTTTCGAGTGGGTTATACGGCGTTCCGTTGTCTTGAAATTGAACTGTAACCGATAAGGGGTCGTCTTCTATCGCACAAATAATAGTAGCATATCCATATTTTGGATTATATGCATAATGTGCAATATTTACATAAATTTCCTCTACTGCGATGGAGATTTGCATCAAAACGTCGAGTGGGCAATTGTGCTTTTCGAGCTCGCTGTTCACAAAGTCTAAAACTTCGTCCATGTTTTCGATTCTGGCTTCAATAGTAAGTTCTTTCACTTCGCTACTCCTTTACTATCCGAAAGTATAGTTTTCAGATATAATTTTATTTATATTAATTTTTTATAAAATAATTTGTACACATTTTTAGAAATAAATGTGAATTTGGAGCTAAAATTATGTAATTTTTTCTACATATTGTGTTGTATTTTGTCGAAAATTAGTATATAATAGTCAATAAAGTCGAACGATGAATTTATAATCGAAGTATATCACGAAGAGCAAATATTGTCAACGAAACCACATAATGGTTTTTCATTTTTTAAGTAATTTGTAAAAATGCTGAGGGGTGCATTATGGAAAATTTAAATGTTCTACATTTCGAAAGAAACAGATACTGGAGTGGAAAGCCACTCACTTCCGCTGATTTTTCAGCAGAACAAACTTACATAGGCAACAAGAGAAGATTTATAAATAAATACACTTTGGGCGGCGGTGTTATGTGCGGTCTGTCGGTTTATAACCTTGATAACATATCTATTATGATAGAATCAGGTGTTGCAATCGACGGAAGCGGACGTGAAATTGTCGTCCCTAATTCTGTGATGAAAAAGCTGTCTGCGATTGACGGATTTTCAGAACTTGAAAACGGGCAGTCAACTTTATACATTAAATACAGCGAAGAAAATATTGCGCCTGTTTTTTCTCCTAATGTAAATTCTTCAGGAGATGGATATGTCCCTGGAAGAGTTAAAGAAGAGTTTTCGCTCTACTTAATGCAGGGAAAACCAGCCGAAATCGTTTATGACATGGGCGAACTTATAAACTCTGCTTTTCTCTATGAGGACAGTGACTATGCCGTCAGTGTTGAGTTTCCGTCGAAAACATCGCTTTCTGCAAAAACTAAGCTTTCGGTTAAAATCACGAAACTTACAGACAATGTTTCTGATTTTTCATATGAAACAATTCTTCAAACTCCTGCTTTTACCAGCGAAACAGGCGAAAAGGAACTTCCAATTAAACTCTATGACCTTTGCCTAAATCAAGGCGAAAGTTTGGAATATGATTACTGGATAATTCCAACAACACTTGCAGACGACACTGTTTTAATCGCAATGCAAGGCAAAACAACAGTCATGAAAAACGGCGAAAACAAAACACCTGAGACCAATTTTGTTTTAAAAACTGCTGTGCTTGACCTTGATATCGAAGAAATTTTAGACGGTGAAATTGCAAAACAAAGCCTTGAAATGCGTGATTTTGGAATTCCTTCTGATGTTGCCATTGCAACTTTTGATTTATATATAAGTCAAAATGCCTATTCTATAGAAGCGGTTGAGGGATATACTAATAATAGAATGGTTCTGCCTTCTGACGAACACAGACGCCGTGCGATGCGTAAATATTTTGAAACTGAAAGTGTTATTCAAAACATTAAACAAGCAACCACAGCAGATTTTAGTGAGAACATTTTGAATTCTAAAAACTCTCAGCATGGTATAACAACAGGTGTTTTGGAAATTCCACTCAGCACAAATGTCAGAAAAGGAGACATTTTCTATTCTGACGAAATCATCCACGGTTTGGGTGAAGGTGATGTGCATGTTTCTGTCGGCGTTGAATATGCTTCGGTTGACAAAAGAACAGGTGCTCACGAACGCTGTGTAATTTATGGAGATAGCGAACTTTTTTCAAATGATTTACCCGAAATTACCTATGCACAAACTGCGGTTAAGCTCTATAACTCCAGAGGAACTTTTGTCGCTGCGGCAAAAATTACAAAAGAAACTAGCTATGTTGTCTTGGTTTTGCGTTGGGTTGCTATGAGATTAAATGCCCCTGACGATAATTTGCGTATTGCAAATGTCACAGGAAAAAGCATAGTTGCAAATACCCCAACTGTTGTTTTAGGAACAAAAGACAGCCATTATTTCGGAGTTCAATTTAAAAATATGGACCCTGTTACCCTTACATATGAATTGACTGATGCTAACTCAGGTGAAATTACAATTGACGGAATTTACACTGCGCCGAATAAGCAAGGCGTTTATGAAATTCGCATTTCTTGTACAGAAATGCCACTTATTTCCACTTATGCCTATGCAATCGTAAAAAATAAAGATTTATTCTAAAAAGAAAATTTATCTGAGGTTTCCTTATGTTTTTTGAATATGAAACGAGACTACTTGAAAAAATAGCTTGCATCTTTGAGGATGACAGTTATGCCACCTATATTTGCGAAAATCGCAATGGCACTGTTTCCGAAAGATACACGCTCATAAAGGTCAAAGATAAATTCTTGAGTAAAAGTCTGCTTAATGAATTAGAGGGAAATGGTTCCCCAATTGCCCTCGACTGCCCATTTAAGGGTGCTTTTGCCAGCGGAGAGGATACTTGTTTTCTTTTTGAGTATAAGGACGAAAGACGCTTATTTAGCTTTTCTTCTGGTCAACTTTTGTCAAATGCTTCGAGAGAACAAATAAGCCTTGCCCTAGTTGTGAATTGCATGTCTTCACTTTTGCCTTATTCGGTTTTAAGCTTACTTTTAACAGAGGAAAATATACATATAACAAAAGACGATTCAGTATATTTTTCGTATAATTTAGATTTATCAAAATTTAAACCAGAAATGACCGAAGCTGAATGCACGGGTATTGTAGCGTCTATTATTCTTAAAATTTTAGATGCTGATAACG
>CAYJOS010000012.1:0-29532 GCA_964371875.1 uncultured Oscillospiraceae bacterium
CAAGGCGATGGAGCGAAGCTTGGGGACAAAAAGGCTCGCAAGCCTTTTTGTCTTCAAGCTGAAATTCCGCTCAATTTTGAGCGGAATTTTCATTAAAAAAACTGAAAAAAGCAGAAATTTCGTCTTTTTTTGCCTTGACATTTCCCTGTGCAAAGTGCGGTTTTCCACCGCCCCTACCGTTTAAACTTGCATTGAGTTTTCCGACAAGTTCTTTTAAATTTCCATCTTTTTTTCCAATTGCATATTTAAAACTTCCGTCTTCGCTCTCGCTAAAAACAGCACAAACGCCATTGCAGTTTTCAATAATTGCAGAGCACAATCTTTGAACTCCGTCAGGGCTTAAATCAGGCTCAAAAACCAAGACATCGCCACTGTTAATATATTGATTTGCAAGAAATTCTGTGCGTGATTTTTGGAGTTTTGCAATTTGAGTTTTTAATAGTAAATTTTCGTTTTTAAGGCGTAAAACAGCAGAAAGTGTCCCATTTTCCATAACAGAAAGTTCAGAAGATGCTTTTCTGTTTTCGCTTGCAACCATGGAAAAATAATTGTAACAACGCTCGCCAGCAAGCATTTCAACCCTAACTCCACTCCTGAAATTTTGTACAGACAAAATGCGAATACAGCCAATTTCTCCTGTGTTTTTCACATGCAAACCGCAACAAGCACAGCTGTCACTTTCAGGAAATTCGACAATTCTAACTTCGCCTGTCAACTCTTTTTTGCTTCGATAATTGACATTTCTGAGTTCAGAATTTCCATATGTTTTGATATTACAAATTGAGTTTTCACGAATTTTCTCATTGGCAACAACTTCGATTTCACGCAGTTCTTCAAGAGTTAAAGCTCCGTCAAAGTCAATAGTTGTAAGCTCGCTACCCATGTGAAACCCGACATTTTCTAACCCAAAACGACTGTTAATCAAGCCCGAAACTATGTGTTCACCCGAGTGATTTTGCATCAAATCTAAGCGTCTTTTCCAGTCAATTTTACCAATAACTTCACCGCCAATTCCCAAGGGAAATTTTGTAAAATGAACAACTTCACCATCAATTTCACGGGTGTCCAAAACTTCAATTTCCCCTAAAAACCCTGTGTCCCCAGCCTGTCCACCACCTTCGGGATAGAAAGCAGTTTTGTCTAAAATAATTTGAAAAATTTCGTTTTCTGCCTTACAATCGGCAATTTTTGCAGTAAATTCTTTCAAATAGCTGTCATTATAAAATAATTTTTCTGTCATATTTTCCTCTTTATGGTAAACGGGACTGCAAAAGCAGTCCCGTTTACATATTAAATAATATTATTTTTCAGTTCCGTCTGCATTGAACAAAGGTAAATTCGCCAAAACGATGATATCATCACGATTTTTTGCATCGCCCTCAGCCAAAATTGCCATTTTTCCAACAACTGTTGCGCCAACTTGCTCCATAAGTTTTTCCATCGCAAGGATTGATTCACCTGTGGAAATTACGTCGTCGATGACCAAAACTTTCTTTCCGCATAGCTCTTTTGCGTCGTCAGCTGACAAAAATAGGTTTTGCTCTTTGGCTGTTGTGATCGAACGGACATTAACTTCAAAGATGTCTTTCATGTAAAGTTTTGCGTTTTTTCGTGCAACAAAATACTTTTCAGCGCCACTTTGTCTAGCCATTTCGTACAAAAGCGGTATGCTTTTTGCCTCAGGAGCTATTAAATAGTCATAATCAGGCGCGCACTTCAGCAATTCGGTCGCGCAATGTACAGTTAACTCGACATCGCCAAAAATGACAAATGCCGCAATGTAAAGTTCGTCGTCAACACGGCAAAGCGGTAAAGTTCTATTTAAGCCGGCAACGTCCAATTCATAAGTCATGGTAAAGATTCCTCCAGTAATTTTCTGTCGTTATTATACCTAAAATTTATCAAAAAATCAACACTAAATTGAAATATCGCTCAAAAATCTTCTAATGAAATCGAAAGCGTTATTCGCTGCAGCGAGTCGAATTCTGTCACGTCTTGCGCCGAGTTTCATTTTTTTGACAACAACTTTTTCGGCTGTGGCAAGCGCAATGAACACTGTCCCGACCTCGTTTTTTCCGTCGGTTTCAGGGCCTGCGATGCCTGTTGTGCTTATTCCAATGTCAGAATTTAGAAGTTTTCTGACATTTTTCGCCATTAATTCGGCAACTTCGGCGCTAACTGCACCTTTTTCGGCAATTATTTCGGGGTCAATTCCGAGAAGTTCAGCTTTAGTTTTGTCAGAATATGTAACAACTCCGCCGCAAAATACACCCGAAGCACCAGCCAAATCCGTCATTCTGCTTGCAATCATTCCACCTGTGCAACTCTCCGCAGTTGCCAATTTCACTTGCTTTTCTTTCATTAGGTTGAAAGCTGTTTTTTCCAGTGATTCGCAATCTATTCCGTATATATATTCACCCAAAACTGAATATACATATTCAATGACAGGCTTCATCATTTCTTCCGCAACTTCTTCGCTTTCGGCTTTTGCAGTGACACGTACAAAGCACTCACCCTCTTTTGCATACGGTGCTAAAGTTGGGTTTGTAAGCCTGTTCATTTCATCCCTGAGCATGTGCTCCATTTGAGATTCTCCAACACCAAAAACATGCAAATTGTGCGACACAATTACATCTCCCGAAAGCGAACTCAAATAGGGTTTTCCCCAGTGTTTAAACATGGCGTTGCACTCTCTGGGAGGGCCTGGAAGCATCATAACAATTTTGCCGTTTTCATTAAAAGCGCAACCTGGAGCAGTGCCCCAAAAATTCTGAAAAACTGTACATTTCTCAGGCAAATACGCCTGCTGCAAGTTGTTTTCCGTCATAGGTCTGTCCAAGGATTTGAACAGCTCACGAATACGCTCCGCAGCCTCTTCGTTATACTCCAACGATAAGCCAAAACTCTGCGCTAAAATCGTCTTTGTAAGGTCGTCACAAGTAGGGCCAAGTCCGCCTGTTGTGATGATAATATCAGCTCGATTTTTTGCAATTTCAACCGCATCCGAAAGTCTTTTTGGGTTATCGCCAACAACCGTATGCCACAGCACATTTATACCAATTTCAGACAAATATACGGACAAATCTCTTGCGTCTGTATTCACTGTTTTCCCCAATAGGAGCTCTGTTCCTATGCCAATCAGCTCTGCATTATATACAGTTTTCATGCATAAATCCTCATTCGTTCGATGTTTTCAATCGCCTCTTTTTCCAGCGATTCTATATCTAAATTCTCTTCAGCTTTCAAAACTTCTTCCAGTTTTGGCTTGGTTCTTGGGTGTCTGGGAGTGAAAACTGTGCAGCAGTCTTCGTAAGGCAAAATCGAAGTTTCAAAAGTCTCAATTCGTTGGGCGATTTCGATTATATCCCTTTTGTCCATGCCGACAAGAGGTCTCAGTACTGGAAGGTTTATACATTCTTCAGTAACCGCCATGGCTTGCATGGTTTGGCTGGCAACTTGTCCCAAATTTTCACCTGTTACAAGCGCAGAACTGCCAGTATTTTCGGCAATTTTCTCACAAATTCTCATCATAAACCTACGCATTATGATTGTGAACAGTTCTTCAGGGCAATTTTTTCTAATTTCTTCCTGAATTTTGGTAAATGGTACTAACTCCATGTTCAATGTTCCACAATATCCAGTCAAAATTTGTGCAAGTTCTATAACTTTTTCCTTAGCTTTTTCTGATGTATAAGGATGCGAGAAAAAGTGAACCGGAATGACCTGAACCCCGCGTCTGGCAATCATGTAGCTGGAAACCGGACTGTCAATTCCGCCCGAAAGCAGGGTAACTGCTCGCCCATTGCTCCCGACGGGCATTCCGCCAGCGCCACGAATTGAATTTCCATGGACATATGCGCTGAAATCTCTAACTTCAAGGTTGACAATTAATTCTGGATTTTTTACGTCAACTTTCGTTTCTGGGTACTCTTCGGCGATAATTCCACCGACATATTGCGACAATTCGATGGAAGTCATTGGAAATCTCTTGTCAGCACGCTTGGTTTCGACCTTGAAACTGCTTGCATTTTTGACATCTTCTCCCAAATATTGTAGCGCTGTTTTCAAAATTTCATCTTTGTCTTTTTCGCACGCTCTTGCTATCGAAAGCGAGACAATTCCAAATAATTTCTTCAATCTGTTCAACGCTTCGTTCAAATCACAGTCTTCACTTTTGGGCTCAACATAGATAGCCGACTGCACGCCATAGATGTGAAATTCTCCCAATCCTTTAAGCATTTTTCTTGCGTTTGAAATCAATTTTTGTTCAAAACTGCGTCTATTTAATCCTTTTAGCACAATTTCGCCCTGTTTTAACAGTATAATATCTGTCATTTTTTGTCTCCTTTTTAGCCGTAACTATACGCTCTGTATTGTATCGCCTCGGCGATATGTGCGCTTTTTATGGTTTCTTCACCTGCCAAATCGGCGATCGTCCGAGCAACACGCAAAATTCTGTCATAGCTTCTTGCGGTCAAATTCATCTTTTCAAAAGCCAATTTAAGTAAATTATTTCCTCTTTCATCCAATTTGCAAAACTCATGAAGCTCCTTTTGTCCCATCCTTGCGTTGCAATCAGTTCCAATTTTTGCAAATCTACTATTCTGCACAACTCTTGCTTCGTCAACTCTTTTTTTGATTTCTGCCGAACTTTCAGAGCTGTGCCTCTTGCTCAATTCGTCATAATCCAAGGCTGGAACTTCGAGAATTATGTCTATTCTATCCAAAATCGGACCCGAAATTCTTGACCTGTAATTTTTAACCGAAAACTCCGAACAAATACATTTATTACCAGTTCCGTGCCATCCACATTTACATGGATTCATCGCACACATCAACATAAATCGGCTTGGATAGGTGACCGTCCCCGAAGCCCTCGACACGGTGATGTGCCCATCCTCCAAAGGTTGTCGCAAAGTCTCCAAAACATCACGGTGATATTCAGGCAATTCGTCCAAAAAAAGCACCCCATTATGCGAAAGTGAAATTTCTCCAGGCAATAAATTCGAGCCACCACCCGAAAGTGCGACTGCCGAAACCGAGTGATGCGGCGATCGGAAAGGCCTTGTAGCTACCAGGGGATTTTTTCCATTTGTCAATCCTCTGACAGAGTGAACCTCGGTGGTTTCGATGATTTCCTCCTTGGTCATGTCAGGCAAAATCGACGGCAAGCGCTTGGCGAGCATTGATTTTCCAGAACCCGGAGGGCCGACAAGGAGGACATTGTGTCCACCTGCGGCGGCAACTTCCAATGCTCTTTTAACATTTTCTTGTCCTTTAACATCGGCAAAATCTGCCAAAACATCGTTAGAAATTACCATTTCGGGCGATTTTGCAGGTAGAATTTGCTCGTTTCCGTTCAAAAAGTCGATTAATTGCGAAACATTTTTGACCGGAAACACTTCAACTCCGTCAGCAAAGGCGGCTTCCACACCATTTTCTTCAGGCACAAAAAGCTTGGTAATTCCATTTCTTGCCGCCGCAATCGCCATCGAAAGAGCACCCCGAACTGGTCGCAATTCACCCGACAAACTCAACTCACCAACAAACGCCCAGTCGTCGTTTAACGGCGAAATCGCTCCTTGTGCCGACAAAATTCCCAGCAAAATTGGTAAATCATAAAGTGTGCCGATTTTTTTCGTGTCGGCTGGGGCAAGGTTTATGGTCACTCTGCTGACAGGAAATCCCAATCCGGAGTTTTTAAGAGCTGCACGAACCCTGTCACGGGACTCTTTTACCGCCGTGTCAGGCAAGCCGACAATGTCAAAAGCTGGCAGTCCGTTCGAGATGAAGCACTCGACCCCGACGGCATAACCACCTATCCCTTGAAAACCCATTGAACGTATGGAAGCAATCATTTTCATGTCCTCCTTTCATATCAATTGTAACTTATTACAATAAAATTTTACTACTTTTCTTCTTGAATTTTAATAGCAACAGATAGCTCGTCTAACTGTTTTTCATCTACAAAATCTGGGCAATTCATCATCAAATCTGACGCATTTTGGACTTTAGGGAAGGCAATTACATCGCGTATCGAATCTGTTCCAGCCATTAACATTACAAGTCTGTCAAGTCCATAAGCAATGCCACCGTGAGGAGGTGCGCCGAACTTAAATGCACCTACTAGATGAGAAAATTGCTCTTCAATATCCTTGTCAGAAATGCCCAAAGCCTTGAACACTTCCTCTTGCATTTCTGGGGTGTTGATACGGATTGAACCTCCTCCAAGCTCGCAACCATTTAGTATAATGTCATAAGCTCTGGCTCTGCAATTAGCTTTATCTGTAGCAATTTTACTAGAATCTTCAACCATCGGAGCTGTGAAGGGATGGTGCTTTGCATAGTATCTGTCGTCCTCGGCTGAGTACTCAAACATAGGAAATTCTGTAACCCAAAGGAAATTAAATTGGTTCGGATTTAAGATTTCAAGTTGCTTTGCACACTCACAACGAAGTGCTCCAAGAGACGCGAAAACTACATCGTTGTCGGCGTCGCCGACGATTAAAATTAGGTCGCCGTCCGTTGCATTTGCTCTTTCTAAAATTTTTGCGTTTTCTTCTTCGGTTAAGAACTTCGCAAAGGACGAAGTCACTCCACCGTCTATCATTCTTGTGTATGCCAAACCTTTCGCTTTGTAGGTTTTTACAAAGTCAACAAGCTTGTCAATTTTCTTTCTTGGGAACTTGTCTGCATAGCCTTTTAGGTTGATTAAACGCACAGAACCACCGTTTGCAACAGGGTCTGTGAACACTTTAAATCCACAATTTGCCACTAAATCACTAATATCGCAGAGCTCAAAACCGAAGCGAGTGTCGGGCTTGTCGCTTCCAAATCTATCCATCGCTTCACGCCAAGGCATACGCTCAAAAGGAGTTTTAATGTCAATATTTAGGACATCTTTGAACACCCTTTTCATGAATCCCTCTTGAATTTCCATGATTTCATCTTCGTTTAGGAAGCTCATTTCGAGGTCGATTTGAGTGAATTCAGGCTGTCTGTCTGCTCTCAAATCTTCATCACGGAAACAGCGGCAAATTTGGAAATATCTATCAAATCCTGCCAACATTAGTAATTGCTTATACTGTTGAGGGCTTTGAGGCAGCGCATAAAATTTACTTGGGTGAACACGGCTTGGGACGAGATAATCTCTCGCGCCTTCGGGGGTTGACTTTGTCAAAATCGGTGTTTCAATTTCCAAAAAGCCGTTCTCATCAAAATAATCACGGCAAACTTTGGAAATTTTATGACGCATTTTTATGATTTTTTGCATGTCAGGTCTGCGTAAATCCAGATAACGATATTTCAATCTTAGTGTGTCATTAACATCGCTGTCCTCTTCGATTGCAAAAGGTGGAGTTTCACTTTTTGCCAAAATTTCGAACTTTTCGACCTCAATTTCGATCTCACCTGTTGGAATTTCGGTGTTTTTTGAACTTCTTTCACGAACAACACCTTCTGCTTTTATGACAAATTCCGAGCGTGTCGCAAAGGCATCTTCAAAGATTTTCCTGTCTGTTGTATCTCCGAAAGCGAGTTGCACGATGCCACTTCTGTCTCGCAAATCAATAAAAATCAGCTGACCAAGGTCACGTTGACGCTGAACCCAACCGCAAACGGTTACACTTTTTCCGCAGTCGGAAATCCTCAAATCTCCACAATAATTAGTTCTCATTTTATTTCAATTCCTTTCAATTTACATTATTTCCCTGGCAAAATCCAAGACATTTAAGTTGTTAACAGCAGAGCTGTTTTCGATTTCAACATTCGCTAAAAACATAGCCATTTGTTCCTGAACAAGGTCATTTGCATGGTTTTCTCGAACAATTTCGGTCATTTCGTGATCGAGTCCAAGCATAACAAAATACATTTTTATGCTTTCATCAGTTTCCATTACTGCACTGACACCAGCGGGTTTTAGGGCTGCTAAAGTGTTGAACAATCCCTCCCCTATGCTATCTTCGGAGTAGATCGTGGGGCGCATTCCACTGTAAGTAACTTCCAAATTTGCCGCCGTTTCGACAAAATTTGCATAAACTGGTAATGCGTTCAACTCAGCGTGTAGTGCCGACATGCCCTCACGCAATACAGTTAGTTCCGCTTCGCTTAAATCAGTTTTATCAAAGCTTATGAAGTCTGCGCAAACATAGTCTTTTGTGGCTATCATGCTGTCAATTTTTGGAGCGGTTGGCTTAACTTCCTCTACCAACAAACTGTATAAATATTCATCATCCAATGTAATTTTTGTATATGATTTTCTGATTTCGTCTTTGATATCAAGACTTTTAATAACTTCTTCAATTTGGGTTTTTTCATCGTCTGACAGGCTCAATCCATAGTCCTCACAAAGTGAACGAACCGCTGCGTGATAGGTCAAATAACCATATACATTTTCACTTGCAACTTCGTAGGGAAAAACGCCAGTTTCTTCGTCTTTTTGAGTCCAAATTATAGGATTGTAGTCATTTATACCGTGAATTTCGGATAAATACCTTTCAAATCCAAAGCGAAAATCACTCTTTAACCAAGCGTTATATTGTTCTTGTAATTCAGGATAAAACTCCAATTGATGCTCTGCCTCGATTTTTTCAAGTTCGGTGTTTAATACCGCCATATATGCTTCTGCGCTAACTTCAAAACCGTTGATTGTCAGAGCGGCGTCATCATCATTCATGAATAAATATTCACCAGCTATACTGTCCTCAACTTCGTCAATAGTGAATTCAATTCGTAAATTTTCATCCGCACACCTCGCCATAATTGTCGCACTTTCCGCACGAGTTAGGCTTGTGTTACCGTTGAAATTTCCGTAATCATCGCTTCCTGTCAAAATTCCCGCATTGTAAAAAGCTAGGATTTTCTCGTCGTCGGTGTCGGGGATTTCGTCAATATCGTTGATTGGTTCGAGGTTTTTTTCGGGCATTACCATCGCTAATAGCTCAAAAAACTCTTCTCTTGTTATATTTCTTTCCAAGTTTTCGGGAATTTCCTGCCCTAAATCCTCGAAATACCCCACATAAACTGCGTACCAAGGGTCGATTTCTTTGAGTTCGACGCTGTCCGTCATGTATGTGTGAAATCTTGCCGCAATCGCAACGCCTTGTGCGACTGTTAGGTTCTCATCGGGCGAAAATTGGCTTTCGCTAACTCCATTTATCAGTCCAAGTTCGGTGCAAAAATTGACATATTCTGCCGACCAGTGGTCATTTGTGTCATCAAATGCCATTGCCGAAATCGGCGAAGTCGAGGCGAAAAGTGCTACTGACAAAGCTCCTGCTAGCAATCTTTTTTTCATTTTTGCACCTCGTTTACAGGTGTAATTTGTGAATATTTATTCATTTCCTCTGAAATAATTTCAACTGCTTTTTCCATATTCACAGAGCATTGCTCACCGCTTTTTAAGTTTTTCAATGTCACTACATTATTTGCAATTTCATCTTCACCGATGATGATTGCAAATGGAATTTTCAACTTATCTGCATAGCTCATTTTTGCTTTAAATTTCTTGTTTTCGCTATAAAGTTGTGTTCTAATGCCAGATTTACGCAACATTGTTGCACATGAAATTGGAAATTCCAAGTCCTCTGTCATAGGCAAAACTATAGCATCACAGGGGGCAGTTATCAATTCTTCAGACAACAAACCTTGCTCACTTAGTACAAAAAACAGTCTTGTTAATCCTATAGAAATTCCAACTCCGGGAAGCTTTTTATCTGTATAATATTCAGCCAAATTATCATAGCGACCGCCCGAACAGACAGAACCAATTTCTGGATAATCAGTCATTATTGTTTCGTAAACCGTGCCTGTGTAGTAGTCAAGCCCACGAGCAATAGTGAGGTCGACTGCAAAATTTTCTTCGGGAACGCCAAAGTTTGATAAATATTTTGTGACCTCTGAAAGTTCAGAAACACCAATGTCAAAACTTTCATTTTTACCAATATATGTTTGTAATTGCTCCAAAACTTCAGAGTTAGTGCCTTTAATTGCCATAAATTTTAGTATTTCATCCGCATTTTCTGTTGTTAATTGAACTTCGTCACAGAGCAAAGTTTTAACTTTTTCTGCTCCGATTTTTTCAATTTTGTCGGCAATTCTCATGATATCGCCTGACTTTTCCGATAGCCCTAGCATTGCATAAAAACCATTCAAAATTTTGCGGTTATTTACTCGAATTACGAAGTTTTTGAAACCAAATTCTGTAAAAGTTTTGTAGATTACTGATGGAATTTCCGCTTCATTAATGATGCTCAAATTTGTGTCGCCAATGATATCAATATCCGCCTGATAAAATTCCCTAAATCTTCCTCTTTGCGCTCTCTCACCCCTGTAAACCTTGCCGATTTGGTATCTGCGGAAGGGGAAAGTTAGTGCGCCATAATTCAAAGCTACATATTTTGCCAAAGGCACTGTCAAATCAAATCGCATCGCAAGGTCGGTGTCGCCTTTTTGGAATTTATAAATTTGTTTTTCGGTTTCTCCGCCGCCTTTTGCGAGCAATACTTCAGCCGCTTCAAGCACAGGCGTGTCCAGCGCTGTGAAGCCGTAAAGTGAGTAAGTTTTTCTCAATTTTTCCATAAATTGCTCTAAAACTGCCTGTTTTGCGGGTAAAAGTTCCATAAATCCTGATATAGTGCGTGGTTTTATTCTTTGCATTTTTTCTACTCCTAATAGTAATAATAATTTACAAAAAAATACAGTCATCCCATAGATTGGGACGACTGTATGTCGTGGTACCACCCAAATTCGGCGCAATTATGCACCCTCGGTACGCCCCTTAAAGCGGAGCAAACTGCGTTTTCGGCATAGTTAGCCTTATACGCCGGCTCGAAAGCTGTCATTCACCGAGTCAAAGTCGAACACTTTCAGTCGTGGTGTCCGTCCCTGTGAGCTATGATTTTTCGGCTACTCCTGCTTTGTCATTACCTTTTTTTATTCTCTCTGACGATGTCACGCCAGTCTAAGAAACCACGTTTTAGTCCTTGGATTAGGACTTCCGCCGTAGCTACATTTGTTGCAAATGGGATTTGGTGGGTGTCGCAAAGTCTTGAAATTTCGTTCAATCCATCAAAATCTTCCTTGCCATTAGGGTCGCAGAAATAAAGCACAAGGTCAATTTCATTGTACGCAATTCTTGCGCCAATTTGCTGAATTCCGCCTTGCTCCCCACTGAAATATTGAGTTACCGAAAGACCTGTCGCTTCGCTGACCAGTCTAGCTGTTGAGCCTGTTCCGCAAATTGTATGTGCGGACAAAATTCCGCAGTATGCTATGCAGAACTCAACCATTAATTCTTTTTTACCATCATGTGCTATCAAAGCTATATTCACAGTAAAAGTCACCTTCTTACTAATTTTTTGAAATCAAATTTATTTTTTATACAATACATTATACTACAAGGTTTTTCAAATTTCAATAAAAATTTTATTAATATTTATTATTTTTTTAACTATTTCAACAATTGCATCTCATTTTCCATTGCAGTGCCCCCATTTTTCGAGCTAAAATGGTAGTCGAGGATAGGAATAGCTATTTCGTCGACCTCAGAACCTGCGCCACCTTTTTCCACGATAATGGAAATTGCTATCTCAGGATTGTTTGCAGGTGCGTAAACAATTGCAAGTCCGTCATTGGTTTTTCCCTCACCTTGTTGGGCTGTACCTGTCTTTGCGGCGACGTCTATGGGGTAGTATCCAAATGTTTGAAATGATGTACCTGTAATATCATTCGCAACGCTATACATACCATCACGAACTGCTTGGAAATGTTCTGGCTCAGCTTCAACAACTCCAAGTGTTTCAGGTGTTCTTGTGTAAACATTTTCGGAAAATGTGAAGTTTCGTACAGATTTCAGCATATCTGTGGAATATCTTGTTCCACCATTTGCCAATATTGCTGTAAAGTTCGCAAGTTGCAAAGGAGTTGTTTGGGTATAACCTTGTCCAATTCCTGCCTGTAAGGTGTCACCCGAATACAGTGGCTTACCCTCAAGCTCTATCTTAAATTCATCAGTTGTAAGCGTTCCTATGGTTTCAGGAAGCTCAATTCCCGAGGGAGCAGCCCAGCCCATAACGCCTGCATATTCGTTTATGGCATTAATTCCGACAAGGTCACCTATAGTATAATAAAAATAGTTGCATGATGTTGAAGTCGCACTGGCAACGTTAACATCTCCGTGAGAACCTTCACCATAAATCCAGCAAGTAGGGGCATAGGCACCGTCTTCGGGGGCAGCATATTTCGTAAATATACCTTCATCGTAAATTGTCGTTGTGGTTTCTATGACATTATTGCCCAAAGCTGCGAGTGAAGTTACAGGCTTAAATGTTGAGCCTGGTTCATAAAGTCCATTTAACGCTCTGTTAAAAAGCGGATTATTTTCATCTTCTAATAATTCTGCATAGTTATCAAAAACTGTTGCAGGGTCAAAGCTTGGGTAGTTTGCCAACGCAAGAGGTTCACCTGTGTCAACTTTGATTACAACAACAGAGCCGCCTGTTATAGGTTCACGCACTTCATCCTCTTCGCCGTTTGCAATTTTTTCTGCGTTTTTTTCGTCAAGCTCTTCGTTATATTGTAGTATATACGACTCAAGTGACTGTTCAGCAACCTCTTGTATGCCTATATCCAAACTTAGGTATACATGATTTCCCGGTTGAGGGTCTTCTATATAGGAAGTATTTGTAACAATTCCGTCGGCAGTTCTGGTCACACGTGCCAGTCCGTCAGTTCCACGTAAGTATTCTTCAAAAGCATATTCAGTGCCCTCAATTCCAACTTGGGAGTCCATTGAGTAGCCCAAATCGTCGTAGTCTTCATAGTTCGTAATAGGTCCGACATAGCCGAGAACATGGGCGGCATAGTCGGTATTATACTCACGAATATAGGAAACTTCAATTTCAAAACCAGGCAAATCGCTTTCCAAAAGTTTTGCAATTAGGTCTATATTAACGTCAGTTGCGAAAACATAGTCGCTAGTCGGGGTTGAAAATCTACCGTTAATTTCGTAGCGAACACCAGCAATAAGCCTTGCTTCTTCGCCTGTGTAGTTGTTGTCAATTCCATAGCGGTCACGGCAAAACGCAAGTAATTCTGTTGCACTTGCACCCTCGCCAAGAACGTCTTCACGGCTTTCATCTGTGAGGTAGCCATTTAGAAAAGTCCTCTGCACATTTGTCATATTGTCCACATATTCAAAGGGTTGTTGCATGGTTACAGGCATTGTGTCTGTGTGTTTTTCGCCCTCACTTTGAACAATTCTAATCATTTCCAAAATGACCGCATTGGGGTCTTCGTGTTCAAAAAGCTCATTTGTGTTTATGACTATATTATTACTGGTTCTGTTTGAAACCAAAACCCTACCGTATCTGTCATAAATATTACCACGAGCTGCCACAATTCTCTCGTTTGTGACTATGCTGTTTGTGGAGCTTTCGTAATAGGCTTGACCTTCGACAATTTGCAGTCTATACAAAGTCGAAATGTATATACCAAGCAAAACAAACATAAAAATTGAAAATCCAATCAGCCTACTTTTTTTATAAAATCTATCCATAAAACCACCTTTCTGCCTAATCTATGCTGGTTTTTCCTATTTTCTTGCAAATAAGGTAAATCGGAATTACGTATGGTATTGAATAAAGCACTTGAAGCCCCGACACTCTAAAAAGTGCGGCAACTCCAGCCTCAAACAACAAAAACATTCTTAAACTTTGAAAAAATGCGACAAATATAAGTCCCAAAGTTCCTATAAATAAAAAGGAAGTGACTTTTGGGCTTATTAAAAATTTATCCGCCATTGCACCCAAAAAAGCAACAACAGGGCATAGCATGGTGAAAAGCGTGACTGTATCGGCGAGCATTGCATCGGTGAAAAGTCCGCAAGCCAAACCAAAACTAATCCCCCACATAGCACCCTCAATAACGCCGATAGCGATAGGAAAAATCGGCACTATAAATGCGAGCACACCGAAAAGCGGAAAGCGTGAAATTATAATTTCTTGAAAAGTTAGCACAGCTACCATCACGACGGAGTATAAAACTGCACGTTTTACTTTTTCTATGTCAATGAGGTCTAAAATCATAAGCCACCTATTCTACGACTGTAAAGTCTTTAATTATGAAAACTTGCGATAGGGAAGATAGGTCAACCGAAGGCTCGAGCACACCATAAGGCATTTGTCCACCGGCTTCTGTCAGAACCGACTCAATATTTCCCAAAACCAAGCCCGAAGGGAAAGAACCACCACGACCCGAAGTCATAACAATGTCGCCCTCAATCAGATTTGTTCCCTCGGTTAAGTGGAAAATTCTGCATTGGCCGTCTTGCATCAGTTCAAAATCGCCTATAGCCATGGCTGGGTTTCCGATTTCTCCAACCAAAACACCGACGTCAATTTCAACGTCAATGATGGTTTTAACATTCGCCCAGTTGTCACCAATTTCGCTAATTTGCCCTACAAGTTCGCCAGCTTCGGTTATGACAGGCATGCCAACTGCAAGCTCTGCGTCCTCACCTTTGCTGATGGAAAAAGAGCTTGACCAGTTTGAGGAGTTCCAGCTGACTATGCGTGCAGTTTCAAGCAAAAAGTCGGTTCTTTTTTGTTTCAGTCCCAAAAGTTCACGCAATTGCTCGTTTTCTTCAACTGCCGAAACACCCTCACGGGCACGCTCTTCCGCATCGGCAAGCTGTGCTTTTAGGGCATTATTTTCGGCTAAAAGTTTGTCATATTCATAAATTTGCCCGTAAAGGCTTTCAAACCAGCCCAAAACAGAGTCTACCGCACTTTGAATAGGAGTGCTGACAACTCCTGTTGCATTGGTTAGTGGCCCTGCCTGTCCTGCTAAATAAACGGAGCTTACAGAAACTATAAGCACGACAGAAATTACCATCGCCGCCAGTCTTACTCCGTATTTTCTTAAAAACTTTTTAAAATTCAAATTATATCCACACCTAATTTTTCCAATATTGTACCCAATTTGCACACAGGCAAGCCCATTACATTATAAAAATCTCCGACAATTCCTTCGACAAATAATGCACCCTTACCCTGAATTCCATAAGCGCCAGCCTTGTCCATAGGCTCGCCAGTTTCGACATATTTTTCAATTTCCATGTCTGTCATCACTCTGAAAGAAACTTCTGTTTCCTCAAAATCGCAAATTTCGACATCGTCTTTTGTCACGCAAATTCCAGTGAAAACCTTGTGTTTTTTGCCTGACAATTTTTTAACCATTGCAATCGCATCAGCTTTTGACTTGGGTTTCCCCAAAATTTCGCCGTCTATGCTGACGACTGTGTCCGCTGCGATTATGAGGTTTTCTCCGCCCTTTATATCCCTAACTTCCACGGCTTTTTGCCTTGCAAGTTCTCTTACGACTTCACTTGGAGCAAGTCCCTCACGGACAACTTCTTCACCCACTGCTGGGAAAATCAAAGGATTTGTTATTCCAAGCATTTCTATAAGCTCTTTTCTTCTCGGAGAGCCTGAGGCTAAAATAATATTCATAAATTCACCTTTTTATCTACACCACGCCTCTATAATAAAGTCCACGTGTTATATTCGTCATGATAATTTTCGACTGACCCATGTAATTTTTGACAACATTGACACATTCTCTCGAACTTTCTGTGGTGAAAAGTAGTCTAATTCCCCACAAGCCAATATTTTCATAATCTGCCCTTTTATCCGCTAAATAGAGTTTATGGGCATTTAAAACCACATTTCTGTGCCCAAATTCACGGATTACAGGAAAAATCGCACCACGTTTGTCATTAAGCTGAGTGACATTTTCGCAGTTGCATCTGCCAGCACTATTTTTGATAATACACTGGTCGGTAATCATAGACGGCAAGCGCCCATAGGCTATCATTTCAGTGTTTACAGGCTTTATCATGTCACGGATTTGGCTCAACCTAAGCTCAAAAGAAGCGGTGACAGACATCAGCCCTGCCATGCGTAAAATTTCAGCTGAGTGCGTATTAAATGTGTTCAAACCAAAGTCGCCACGGATTGCAACGCCTACTTGCCTACATAGGGCGATGTGTCCCAAGTTTCCGACAAGGGCTTCTGTAATTCCCAAAGCGCTTACATGTTTTAACATGTCTAAAACTTCGCTACGTTCAGAATCTGTGATAATTCTGGGCAAAACCGCACAAACTGCTATATTATTTTTCACAAAATTCGATACCAGTTCATAATTTGTATGTATAATTTCAAGCGGTACATATAAATAATCGGGTCGAGTTTCGCAAAGTTCGGGCGACAATTGCTCTGCATTTGTCACTTGGCAAATAATTTTCGGAGTGCCTTTTTGCGCCGCCGATAGGGGAGATTGTGGAAAACTTCCCTCTGCACGGACGAGCTTTTCTCTTCTCATTTGTGTGAGTTTTGAAATCAGCTCACGGCGAACTTCGTTTAAGTCCGAAGCGGAGAGATAAAGCCCCTCGCCGACTTTGCAGTTGATATTCACGCAATAATATGGTGTTCCGCCTGTTTTATATAACTGACGGGTGATGTATTCCTCATTAATTTCACGGCTGACCGAGCGTTGTGGTGCAGGCCCTTCGGCGGTTGCGTGCAAGCCGTTTTCGTCCTCAATCGCAAAAAGCGACCTTGCTCCCGCTCTGATAACAGCGAACATAATGACAGGAACGCGTCTTGCTTCCGCATTGATATATTTTTTTCTTGTTTCGCTGTAAAGTCTTTCGACGCTTCTGTCAGGGTCTTGCCTTACGCCAAGCATATGAGCGCCAATTTCGCCTTTCATATAGCCGTCGGTAAAGCCTTGGCGAGAAAAGGCGAGTTCAAGCCTTTGCATGTCTGAGGGAGTTGGTGGAGTGCGATTTTTGAGCAGTTTTGAATAAATTTCAGTGACAACTGCTGTGTATTCAGGACGTTTTCCTCTGCCCTCAATTTTGGCGGAGACTATGCCTATTCGCTCGAGCTCTTCCAAATAGTGGATAAGGCAATTGTCCTTAAGGCTCATGGGTTTTTCGTCCATACGACTGCCTGTGCTGAAATCCATACGGCAAGTTTGCGAGCATTTACCACGGTTTCCGCTGTGAGTTCCAATCAGCGAACTCATATAACACTGCCCCGAATGACCAAAGCATAGCGCACCGTGAACAAAAACTTCAAGCTCTATAGGGGAGCGACGAGCTATATATTCAATTTGCTCAAAACTCAGCTCACGAGCGAGGACAACTCTTGAAATTCCAAGCTCTGCCGCCGCTAAAACACCCTCTAAATTGTGGACGCTCATTTGAGTGCTTGCGTGAATGGGCATGTCGGGAATTAGGCTTTTTAAAACTCTAACTAGCCCTAAATCCTGAACTATAATTGCAGAAACACCCAGCTCTGCCGCTTTTTGGGCAAGTTTTGAAGCTTCTGTCATTTCCCTGTCGCTGACGAGAGTGTTTAAAGTTAAATAAACTCTGCACCCTCTGACACGGCAATATTTAACAGCGTCTTCAAATTCTTCGTCTGTGAAATTTTTCGCACCTTGTCTTGCGTTGTGAGCACCAAAGCCCATATATACTGCGTCCGCACCGCTCTGAACTGCCGCAATGACAGCTTCGGGAGAGCCTGCGGGAGATAATAATTCTAACATTTATGTATAACCTCTAAAAATGTAACTGTTTTGTTGCTTTTTCTCTTTAATCATAGTATTATACCACATAACTACCTGTTGCTACAAGTCATTTTTAGTGCTATAATGAAAGTTAAGACTATATTTAAAATAAATTTACATTTAAGGATAAAATATCTATGAGTGAAATAAAGTATTTAATTCCCAAGGAGATGGCAATTTCTGTTTCCGCTCGTGATATAGACAAACTGCTTGCAAGGCGAGATGCTAACTGCGCTATGCTTTTTCTCTATCTTTTGCGTTCAAACGGCACATTTACCCTCGAAAGTGCTTCAAAAGCCCTCGGTCGGACAAGTTTAGAAATCAGGGCTTCTGCCGAAGCTTTAGAAAAAATGGGGCTTTTGGAAATTCACGCAATTTTAGAACCTGCCGAGGTTTTACCTGAAGTCACCACGGAAGATATCAAGTCAAGAACCATGGACAGTTCAGAATTTTCAACACTTATTAGCGAAGTTCAGCAACTTATGGGTCGAATTTTGTCGGGTGTTGAACTGAAATTGCTTTTCGGAATTTACGACTACCTTTCCCTACCACCTGAGGTCATTTTAATGTTAGTAAGCCACTGCATAGAGCGAACCCAAAAAAGGCTGGGACTTGGAAAATTGCCCACCTTGCGTTCTATCGAAAAAGAGGCTTATGCTTGGGCAAACAGGGAAATTATGACCATTGCCATGGCTGACGAACATTTGAAATATCTCGATCGTCGTGACAGTGAAATCAGTAAAATTAAAACCGTTTTGGGCATACATCAGCGTGATTTGTCCACAACTGAGAAAAAATATGTCGAAAGCTGGGTTTCTTTGGGATTTGAGTGTGATGCCCTTGCGATTGCCTATGACAAAACGGTCATGAAAACTGGCGGTTTGCAGTGGAAATATATGAATTCAATACTCAATAACTGGCACAGCAAAAACCTACATACAGTCGAAGAAATTTCCGAAGGCGACAAAATGCCACTGTTAAACAGAGGAAAACAAAACTACACACCTCAACAAAACCCCGAGGGCGAAATTGCTCGAATGGAAAAATTAATTGACAAAATGAAGAATAATTAGGAGGGATAACCGATGGCACTTGACCTAAAATCGCTTGCCGCCGCCCGTGAAATGCTCTCGAGAAACAAGGAAGAAAACGAAGCCGAGCACGAGAGAAGAAAGCGTGAAATTTACTATAAATCACCCGAAATCAAGCAAATTGACGCAAGATTGAAGGCAATTATGATAGAAGTTTTTGCCATTGCAACAGGCAAAAAAGGCTCGCTCGAAGCCCTCGAAACCGAAAGCCTTGACCTTCAAATCGCAAAGGCAGAAAAACTTTGCGAGATGGGTTATAGCCCTGAATATTTATCCGAAATTTGTGACTGCAAAATTTGTAAAGACACGGGATATGTCATGGGAAAAATTTGCACCTGCCTTAAAAAACTTTATGGCGAAGAGTGCGCAAAAAGGCTGTCTGATTTGGTTAAAACAGACAGCGGTGATTTTTATGACTTCAATTTGACATTTTACGACGATACGGTCGACTATAAAAGCGGAGCTTCGCCCAGAAAACGCATGGAAATTATCAAAAACGCATGTGAAGTTTATGCAAACAATTTTTCGCTAAACAGCATAAATTTATTGTTCAGAGGTGCGCCCGGTTTGGGCAAAACTTTCCTGTCTGCTTGCGTGGCTAGAACTGTTGCAAAGCGTGGTTTTTCCGTGGTTTACGAAACTGCACAAAGCGCTTTTGAGGCTATAGAGGAGAGGAAATTTTCCCGTGACCCTGACAGCGTTGCATCAGAAAAAATTAGGAAATTATTTGAATGTGACCTCTTAATTTTAGACGATTTGGGCAACGAATTACCAGGGGCATTTTCCTCGGCGGCACTTTATCAGATTATAAACACCAGATTAGCCGACAAAAAACCCATGATTTTGGTAACGGGTTTTTCTCAAAACGAGATTGCAAAGCGATATTCCGCACAAACTGCCTCACGATTGGACGGAGAGTTTTTTGCGTTGGAATTTTGTGGTAGAGATATTAGGACAATCAAAAAAGAGCGTGGAATTTAACTTTCACGCTCCAGCTTGAAGACAAAAAGGCTTGCGAGCCTTTTTGTCCCCAAGCTTCGCTCCATCGCCTTGCGATGGCATTTTGTAAATTCTTTATTTTATCATAGAATTTTGTATGAAATTTACAAAATATGCGTCTGCGGACGCAGGTTATTTCAACGCGAAGGCGAACCCTGATGGTTCGCCCTCACACTCCCACTCCTTCCGAAAATCAGCTAATTTACTTTTGTCTACAGTCTAGAGCGTGGAATTTAACTTTCACGCTCTTTATTAATTTACTCAAAAAATTTACTCTGCTGTATAAACCAATTTAAAAAGGCGGAAAATTGTGATTATACTTTGCTCTCTTGAACACTCGCCACAACGATATAATCGATAAGTTTTCTAGCCTTAGCACTCAGGCAAAGACGCCGCAGCGACAGATTGCCCCACTCGTCTTGCCTTTTCGTCAGGTAATTCAAGTGCAATTTTAAGGTTTGGGTAATCTTTCGCCAGAACTTCTTTTGCTGTTGAAATAAGAATATCTCCACCTTTTCCCGACATAACACGTCCTAATAACAGCACATGTGAAAAGCCATAAAAGCCATGATAGAATGACAGTGTATGCCCAAGATACACACCGATAGTGCGGAAAATATCCGCTGCGCCTTTGTGGTCTTCTGCCATTTTCGCCTGTACAATTTTTAGTTTTTCGGCAGGGGAAAGTGACTCATCAAGTTCAATCCCAGCCGCAGGTGCAAGCTTTATAACCGCATCTTGGGAGAAATATTTAACGCCACAGCCGATATCAAGCGCCCATTCGTCTTGCATTGCAGTTGGAGATGCGTCCATTGGCACAAAAGCAAGCTCGTTTAACCAGCCAGTGATACAGCCATTTGCATCGACAAATCCAGCCGCTTCACTTGTTCCCATAGCAATTCCGAGGACATTATTCGTGCCAAGGCTCATCGCTCCGGCAAGTGCCGAAACATCGCCATCATTTGCAACAGCATAAGGTACTTCGCCAAATGTGTCTTTAACCGCTCGTATGTAAATATCCTTTACTTTTTGCTCGAACAAATCATCAGGAACTTTCAAAAACAATGACGCCGCCATGGTTCTGTTGTTTATATAAACACCAGCTGAAGATATCCCAACTGCGTCAACTCGTGGCATTTTTGACGCTGCGGCTTTTAACGCACTGACTATGCCTTCGTAGTGGTATTCAGGGTCAGATTGCAATTTGGGATGCCATACAACCTCTTCAGAAAACACGCTTTCTCCATCAATAACAGCTGAAACTTTGCGATCAGAACCACCAGCATCAAAGCCAATACGACATCCCTCGAGGTGTCTGCCTATCGCCTTTGGCTCGCCTTTTTCGTCGGGTAATTTGTCGCACGAAACCACTTCAAATACTTGCTCAAACACTCGTGTCATATAGTGAAAATCAAAATCTTGTATTCCTTTATCTCCAAAATCTTCACGCATAGCTTCCGCCATAGATTCACTGCCACAGATATAAACTTTATAGCCACCGTATAGCCAAAGCATAGTCTTAATCAGGCGACGCACATAATAGCGGTCTGCCTCTGCTTTTTCTTGTGTGCCATGGATTTTGGTTTCAATCACAGCAATCTGACCGCCACTGCGTTCAAGCGCAATGCCTAGCGGTGCGGTTGCAGTTTGTAGAAAAGCATCATTAAAGCGTCCCAGTGGTATAAATGAGGGGTCTAGTGGGGCAGTTGTCCCCAAATTCACTTCAATTCCATGTAGTTCCATGATGAAATCTCCCTTCAAATTATAAAATCGTGTACTTATTTCATTTTCGACAGCGCAGCTTCGTCTGCAACCAATGTCACATCTGGGTGTAGTTGCAAAACAGATGCAGGTATTTCAGATGTCACAGGCCCTTGGAATGCACGAGCGACCATCTCGGCTTTGTCTTCACCACTGACCACTAGCAAAATTTTGCGTGCATGCATAATATTGCGCATACCCATGGTGAACGCCTTGCGTGGAACTTCATCAACGCTTGAGAAAAAGCGTGCATTTGCCTCAATTGTGCTCTCTGCCAAGTCGACGACATGTGTTCCAATTTCAAGCGCATGACCAGGTTCATTGAAACCGATGTGTCCATTCAAGCCCATTCCTAATAGCTGTAAATCTATGCCACCTAAAGCAGAAATAGTTTTGTTATAATTTTCACACTCTGCCTCTATATCCTTGTTCAATCCGTTTGGTAGATAGGTATTTTGTGGCAAGATGTCAATATGATCAAAGAAATTACTTTGCATGAAATAGCGATAGCTTTGCTCGTGCGTTGGGGCAAGACCATAGTATTCATCAAGGTTTACAGTGGTAATTTCCTTAAAGCTCAAATCGCCTTTTTTATACCACTCGACAAGTTGCTTGTATATCCCGACGGGGCTTGAACCTGTTGCCAAGCCCAAGACAGATGCTGGATTTAGTATGACATGTGCAGAAATTATATTTGCCGCACGTCTACTTAGTGTGTTGTAATCACTCGCTTTGTAAATTCTCATATTATTTTTCTCCTTCTACGCCCATTTTTTGAATATATTCAGCAAGAATTTTCGACAGTTCTTCATGCGCTCTTGCTGTAAAGTGCATGTGGTCAACTTCTATAAAAGCATTTTCTATTACATTTGCGTCAATAAAATCGCAACCCAAGGCAGTCGCTTTTTCCTTGTAAAAAATAGCAAGCTCTCTGGATTTTTCAACGCAACCTTCACCCATAAAGCCAAAAACAGCAGTGTTTCGCACTTCTTCGCCTATGTGCGGAGGGGCAACAACTAAAATTTGTGGAGAACCTGCCCAACAATCGGTGTGT
This sequence comes from uncultured Oscillospiraceae bacterium, assembly GCA_964371875.1. GTDB lineage: Bacteria > Bacillota > Clostridia > Oscillospirales > Oscillospiraceae > Heteroscillospira. Next base: position 22,540 of record CAYJOS010000012.1, read on the forward strand.
ATTGCTTTTTGGAGCAAACGGTGCATTCCCTCGCCTATGCATTGAGCCGAAACTCCAAAACGCTCTTTAACATCGTTTGTGCCTAGCATGATAATTAGCAGGTCGACAGGCGAATGACTTTTAAGGCAAGGTGTGATGTAGTTCAAGCCACACAAACCCTCGGTTAAGGCATCCTCAAAAACAGTGGTTCGACCGCACAAACCCTCTTCTATAACTAGATAATCTTCACCTAATAGCGCTTGCAATCTTGTAGGAAATCTTTCGCTTTCGTCATAGCGCATGAACTTCTCACCTACGGCATCAGCACGATAACCATAGGTGTTTGAATCACCAAAACAAACTATGTGTTTTTTCATACGCTTTTATCCTCTAGCTCGCCTAATAGTGTGTCCACCATTACGAGCATTCTTGGAAGGTGGAAAGGCCCTTTAAAAGTGCTACCTTTTGTTGATGGCTCTGTTGGAAGACCATCACGACGTAAATATCCATACCATTCGCCGTTTTCAGAATCAGCGAATTTATCTTTGCAATAGCTCAAAAGCTTGTTAAACCAGTCGTAATATTCAGTTTTGCCTGTATCACGATAAGCCATAAGTGTTGCAATTAGGGCTTCGTTATGAGGCCACCAAAGTTTCATGTCGTGTTCATAAGCTTCTGGTGGTTTTCCTAGGCAGTCTATGAAGTATAAAATACCGCCGAACTTTTCGTCCCAACCGCCTTCTAAAGCATAGTCCATCATTTCGCAAGCCTTGCTGTGAAGTTCTTTATCTCCAAGGTGATTTGCCTCTTCCATGACAAACCATGCGCACTCAATATCGTGCCCAGGGTTTACCATGCGACCCTCAGTAACATCAAGAAGTGGTGTTCCATCTGGGCAAACTGCCTCTAAAGTGCAACGCATTTCGGGTTTGAAATGATAGTTAAAAATATCCGCAATGCACTCTTTTGCTTTTTTGTCATATTGCTCAACATTTGCTGGGTCAACACGGCGCATAACGCTAATGAGATTAAGGCAAATCATAGGATAACCCAAGCCACGCAATTTGCGAGTTTCGCTTATAGTTTTAGCACCAAAACCTGTGGGGTCTGTGATATTGCCTTCGTTTATATCGCAGAAAAGCTTATATGCAAAGCGAGCTCTCTCCAAGCGTTCAGGCTCATTTGTCAAGCCGTAGTATTCTGCGTTCGCCAAAGCGTAAAATGCCTCAGAGAAAGCGTAACGACGTTGTCGCAGTGGTTTTCCGTCGGCTGTGACGGTGAAGTACATGCGTCCGCCAGCATCACGGTTTATACAGTGTTTTTCCATAAAATCAAGGCAGTTACGACTAAAATCTAACCATTCCTGTTTAATTCCATACACTCTGCAAAGTTGTGCAAATGTCCAAGCACAGCGACCTTGCATCCACACACTTTTATCGGTGGAATAGATTTTTCCCTCACGGTCAAGGCAGGTGTACACACCGCCGTTTTCGTGGTCTTGCCCGTTTTTTAGCCAAAAGGAAACACAGGCGTCAAGTTCTTTTTTTATCCACTCTCTATTTGATTTGATGCTGTTCGTATCCATTTATATATCCATCCTTTTAAAATTAGTTGTTGCTTTTTTTGCCATATAATGAGAATATAAAACTACATACACAGCTAGCAAACATGAAATAATGCATATTTATTAGAAATAAATTCAAGGGAGAATTGCTATGAAAATACTTAACGGTCAAATTTTTGATGAAATTAACGGTTTTATAGAGCAAACTTTATACACAAGCAATGGACTTTTCACTTCGGATAGCGAAGATGATATAGTTTTAGATGCAACAGATTGCTACATAATCCCAGGGTTAACAGACATACACACTCACGGTTGTGTTGGTGCGGATACTTCGGATTGTGATATTGTCGGCTTACAAAAAATGGCTGAATATCAACTTTCGAGAGGTGTAACCCAATTTTGTCCCACAGGCATGACCTTGCCAGCAGAAACTCTGCACGAATTATGTCGAATGATAGCTGAATACAAAAAAAATCCACAATCAGGCGCAACTGTAGCAGGTTTGCATTTAGAAGGCCCATTTTTGTCCTATGCTAAGCGTGGCGCACAAAACGGAGCTTGGATTCAAGAGGGAAATGCCGAAATGTTGCAATCTTTAATTTCGACTTCTCAAGGAAATGTCAAAATCGTATCCGTAGCACCCGAAATTGAAGGTGCTAAAGAAATGATAGAAAAGCTCTCTGACGATGTGATTTTCTCACTCGCCCATACCGAAGCAGATTATGACACTGCTTCCACGGCTTTTTCAAACGGCGCACGACACGTTACCCACATGTTTAACGCTGTTCCACCATACCACCACAGAAACCCTGGGGTTATAGGTGCTGCTTTTGACTGTCCACATTCTCGTGTTGAGCTGATTTGCGATGGAATTCATCTGCACCCAGCTGTTGTTCGTGGCACTTTTTCGATGTTTGGTGTTGACCGCATTATCTTGGTTTCCGACAGTATGCGTGCCACTGGTTTGGAAGACGGCGAGTATGATTTAGGTGGTCAAAACGTCACTGTAAATGGCAGTCTTGCAACTTTAGCTGATGGCACTATTGCCGGCTCTGTTACAGATTTGATGAAAGCTCTGCAAGTTGCGGTTTCTATGGGCATAAGCTTGCACCACGCGGTTATGGCAACGGCAGTCAACCCAGCAAAAGCTTTAGGAATTTTTGAAAAAGTTGGTAGCCTTACAATAGGAAAAGAGGCAAATTTTGTATTGCTTGATAAATCGCTCAACATAAAAACCATAGTTTTTAAAGGCAAAATTATTTAGCGATACGCATATTTTAAAACTAAATTCCAGAATTTGCAAGTGGATATAAGCTTAATCTTTAAACCTTGCTTTTATTTCTTCTCCACTTGTTATAGTATATCATTATGAAAATAATTTTCAATTTACATAATAAATGATAATCAATATCGTAAACTGTGAAAATATACAAAAATTTACTTTTTATCATTTGACTATTGTGAAAACACAAGATTAGCGTTAAAATATATGAATAATGAGCACAAAGTTTATTAGGAGGTTTACAAAAATATGTCAACCCTCTAAAGTTGATAAAATAGTGGTGAAAATACAGCAATAATAAAACCGCTAAAAAGAGGAGAAGCCAAATGCCTAATATTTTTACGAGAATAAATGAGGAGTATTACAGCCTCACAGGTACGGAAAAACGTGTTGCCGACTATGTGGCACAAAACAGCAAGCAAACTCAGTATATGTCTATATCCGAACTCGCCGACGCATGTGGTGTTGCGCTTGCAACTATCACACGTTTCAGCAAGCGCTTGGGTTATCCAGGGTTTAGTGCATTCAAAGTTGCTGTCGCAACGTCTACAGCGTTAACCAATGGCACCAGTGCAACTGATGAGGACATCGACAAAATGGTGCTCCCAGAAGATAGCATAGGGGATTTGGCAAAAAAAGTTTACAATGCTAACATAGGGGCAATGTCGCAATCATTACGATTTATCGACGATGATAAAATCAAGCTTGCCGTTGATTATATGGTCGAGGCAAAGCATGTTCTTTGCGTGGGCGTTGGCGGTTCTTCAATTCTAGCACAGGAGGCAGCCCACCTTTTTACTACCGCTTTCAAGGGTTTTTCCTGCGTTATGGACACGCATTTACAGGCAATTGCTATCTCACAGCTCGACCCCGGAGATGTTGTATTTGTTGTATCTTACTCTGGCTCTATACAGGAATTTGTCACAATGTTACAAACAGCAAAAGCTCGTGGAGCAAGAACAATTTTGCTGACTCGTTTCCCCAATTCACCCATAGGCGAAATGGCAGATATTTGCCTACAAAACGGAGCAAACGACAGCCCTCTTCAAATGGGAACTATGCCAACACGAATGGCTCAGCTACTTATTGTCGACATTTTATACCAAGAAATGTGGAGAAGAAACCCCGAGGAGTGCAAGCAAATACGTGAAGCTATGGCTGAATCTGTTGCTGGATTACATTTTTAAAAACCTCTTGAGTAGCCGTTTAAACTGTGTATTCTCCATGTTTCTAATATAGAAAAAGCCTTAAAACTTGAATGTTTTAAGGCTTAGCTTGTCAAAAAAGTCCTTTAGAACTTTTTCGATAAATTTAAAAATCCGCTCAAATTTGAGCGGATTTTTAACACTAATATAAAATTAATTAGTCTGTTACATAAGGTAGCAGAGCGATTTGACGTGATCTTTTAATCGCTTCTGTTAGCTGACGTTGGTGTTGTGCGCATGTGCCTGTTGTACGACGTGGCAAAATTTTGCTACGCTCAGACATGAAACGGCGAAGTTTTGCAGTATCTTTATAGTCGATGTGTGTTGCTTTATCAGCACAGAACTGGCAAACCTTACGGCGTTTGCTTTTGCTACGATCTCTATCAAAAGCCAAGGTAATATCCTCCTTTTATAGTAATACCACACACCCGAAGGTGGGGAGTATAAGAGCATTTGCTCTCAAAAAATCATTGTGTTACTTAGTCAAAATTAGAAGGGCAACTCGCCGTCGCCATCGTCAAATTCTGAAAAAGCCGAAGCAGCTGGCTGATAGCCACCACCGCCGTTATTATATGACGGTTGTTGCTGCTGTTGTTGTGGGGCTTGTCTTTGGCGTGGTGGTTCGGAAGGATATCTGTCATAAGAGGGAGCGGACTCCGCACTTTTTTTAGATTCTCCGAAATAGACATTTTCCGCAACTACTTCAGCAGTGCGACGTTTATTTCCGTCTTTGTCCTGCCAGTCACGAATTTGAAGTCTACCTGAAACAACACACATAGAGCCTTTTGCAAAATATTTTGAAACGAACTCGCCAGTGTGACGCCATGCGACAATGTCAATAAAATCTGTTTGTCTTTCACTGCCGTCACGAGATCCAAAATCTCTGTCAACAGCAATTGAAAAAGAAGCAACAGCCGTGCCTGATTGAGTATATCTCAATTCAGGGTCACGGGTGAGCCTACCCATTAAAGTAATGTGGTTAAGCATTTTTCATTACCTCCATTATTCAGCTCTAAGAGTGATCAAAGAACGAATTACGCCGTCTGTAATACCGATAACACGGTCGAGTTCAGCGGGGAAGTCTGGAGCTGAAGTGAATTTCATTAGAACATAAAAACCTTCAGACATGTAGTTGATTTCGTAAGCAAGTTTACGCTTACCGATTTCTTGAAGCTCATCAACAGTTCCGTTTGCTTCTGCTAGTGTTTTGAATTTCTCAACTAGAGCAGCTGTTTCCTCTTCATTAAGGTTTGTGGAAATGATGTACATAAGCTCGTACTTTTCGCTTGTCTTAGCCAATTGGGCACCTCCTTCTGGACTGTATGGCCTCTATAAATCAGAGGCAAGGATAGCCTGTATACAAACAGGCTTTATCATTATACAACAAATATAAAAAAAGTCAAGTGTTTTCTAGAAAAAATTTAGTTTTTTTCCAAAACATTGTCGTTATTAATAAAAATATTTGCTTTGGAGTTGTTTATAAACTGATTTAAACAGTCAAAAAGGAGCTATCAAAATGATAACTCCTTTTTGTTTATGCGGATCTTCCTGAACGGAATGGCATATACTATTTAATTTCGACTTTAGCGCCGACAGCTTCAAGTTTGCCCTTGATTTCTTCAGCTTCGTCTTTAGAAACAGCTTCTTTGATTTTAGCTGGAACGCCTTCAACCATAGCTTTTGCTTCTGCAAGTCCTGCACCTGTGATGCCACGAACTTCTTTGATAACTTTGATTTTTTCTGCGCCGAAGTCAGTCATAACAACGTCGAACTCTGTTTTTTCTTCAGCTGCTGCAACTGCGCCGCCTGCTGCTGGAGCCGCTGCTACTGCTGCAGATACACCAAATTCTTCCTCAAGAGCGTGGACTAGTTCTGCTAGGTCCAAAACTGTGAGGTTTTTTATTTCTTCAATCATAGCTGTTACTTTTTCGCTTGCCATAGTGATAATCCTCCTGATAATTAATTAATTTAAAATGTATGCTGCATTATTCAGCTGCAGCTTCTTCTGTTGCAGCTTCTGGTGCTGCGATAGAACCGCCCTTTTGCTCGACAATTTGGCCAAGAACGACCGCAAGACTTGTGATAGGAGCTAGCATGGTTCCGAGAACTTTTGCATATAGAGCTTCTTTTGAAGGTAGCTCAGATATAGCACTGATTTCGTCCATTGAAAGGACTTTGCCGTCCATAAAGCCGGCTTTGATTGTGAAGACTTGGTCGAGCTTCTTAGCATGGTCGCTGCAAATACGGAAAGGAGCGATTGGATCGCCGTTTGATGTAGCTAGAGATGTTGTTCCGTTAAGAACTTCATCCATTCCATCCATTCCGATTTTCTTCAGCGCAAAACGTGTTAGTGTGTTTTTAACGACAGAATATTCAACGTCGTTTCCACGTAGTTCAGCACGTAGAGCTGTGTCTTGAGCGACTGTGATGCCCTTGTAGTCAACCAGCACGCCGGAGCCTGCACTCTGAATACGTTCTGCCAGAGCTTCGACAATAGCTTGCTTTTCACTTAGTACCTTTGCGTTAGGCATGTGTGGTTTCACCTCCGGGTTAGAATAATTTGCGCCCAAAAATATAAAAAATCTCTTTGCACAAAACAAAGAGAACATAGCAATCAAAACTGATGCTGTCCTCGGTAGGGTTTACGAATTTCCATTGAAATCCACCTACTGTCTTTGGAGCGCTCAGTAATAATATCAGATAATTCTTGGATTGTCAACACTTTTTTGACAAATTTTCAGAATTTTTTTATAAAAATATATGGCTTAGGAAAATAGTAGCTTTGCCTGTCGAAACTTCTGTTTTAAAAACAAGCTTCAACGGAAAGAACTGGAGAGATTTTCGCTTCGGCGAAAAGATACGAGAGAACGAGAGAGTTTTCGTTGCGACGAAAAGCACGAGGGAGAACGCGCTCCGCTGGGGTAACTTTTTCACGTGAAAAAGTTACCAAAAAACGTCGG
>CAYJOS010000013.1:0-7738 GCA_964371875.1 uncultured Oscillospiraceae bacterium
AAACAGGAGCAATCGCACCAAAAGAGAGCTAAACGAACAAGGGCTAATCGCCCTTTGGGTTGCCCGTTGACTACCCACTGGCAAAATCTGCGAGTAGGAGGGTCTATTCAGGTCTGCTAGATACGAAGCGTTGCTTAGAGTTCGCATTTTACAGGCTTAAATAGACTCTCCTACTAAAGGGCTTGCAGATGAGTAGCCAACGGGCTTTTATCAGGCGACAGCCGTGACTATGCTCTCTTTTGGTGCGATGGCAACTATTACAGGATTTGCCAGCTAATTATTATTGTATATTCAGCACCCGCTTTCGTCACTCGTGTTCAGAGACGAGACTCCGACGTTTTTTGGTGACTTTTTCACGTGAAAAAGTTACCCCAGCGGAGCGCGTATTTCCGTTCTTTTCGCCGAAGCGAAAATATTTCAGTTTGTTAAAACCCCTTCGCCTTAAATGCAAAAAATCTGCAACAGCTAACTGTTACAGATTTTAATACTTATTTCGCAGCTTTTGCTTTTTCAACCATAGCTGTGAATGCAGCTGGGTTGCTAATAGCCATTTCTGAAAGCATTTTACGGTTCATTTCGATACCAGCTTTTTTAATTCCACACATGAATTGTGAATAGTTGATACCATTCATTTTGCATGCAGCGTTAATTCTTGTGATCCAAAGTCTGCGGAAATCTCTTTTTTTACGTTTACGGCCGACATATGCATAACGACCTGATTTCATCATGGCCTGGTTAGCCATTTTGAAGTGCTTAGATTTAGCACCCCAGTAACCTTTAGCCATGCCTAGGATTTTATTTCTTCTTTTGCGCGTAGTAGTTGCGCCTTTAATTCTAGCCATTTAAATTCCGTCCTCCTCTTATTTATAGGGAATCATACGCTTGATTGCAAACTCGTTTGTTACGTCTGCATAGGCGCTCTGACGGAGGCCTCTCTTGCGTTTGCTGTCTTTCTTTGTTAGAATGTGTCTTTTGTAAGCACTTGCGCGCTTAACTTTACCACTCTTTGTTAGGCTAAATCTTTTTTTAGCTCCACTGTGTGTCTTAATTTTTGGCATGGATTAACTCTCCTTTACTTGTTCTTTCTTTGCCACGGGCTGTGCCTTGGGGGACAGGAACATTGTCATGTGTCTACCGTCAAGCTTCGGGTTTTTGTCAACAGTTGCAATCTCTCCGCATTCTTCGGCAAAGCGTTTCAGCAAAATCTCACCCAAGTTTGTGTGAGCCATTTCACGTCCTCTAAAACGGACTGTCGCCTTAACTCTGTCACCTTCTGTGAGAAATTTTTGAGCGTTTCTAAGTTTAACATTGAAATCGTTTTCACCGATACTTGGTGACATACGAATTTCTTTAACTTCGATAACTCTTTGATTTTTCTTTGCTTCCTTGTCCCTTTTGCTTTGCTCAAAGCGGAATTTTCCGTAATCCATGAGTTTACAAACAGGTGGGACTGAACCAGGGGCGATTTTAACAAGGTCAAGATCCTGTTCTTCTGCAATTGCCATAGCCGCTGCAGCAGTCATAACGCCAAGCTGTTCTCCACTGTCGCTAATCAGCCGAATTTCCTTGTCACGTATTTCGTCATTGATTTGATGCTCCATGTTCGCGATACCAATACACCTCCAAGCATATCGCATATGGGAGTTTCTCCCATATAATATACAAAGTGCGGACACACAAGGCATCCGCACACAAAAGTCTTACTAAACCCCGAAAATCGGAGTTGAACTTTTATTGACCGAACCGCTGAACGCAATTACGGTGAGGACGGACACCACCATCCTTCTTTGTTTTCATCTCAGTTATTATATCAGCTTTGGTTTAAGTTGTCAATATAAAGTTTTTAAAATTTTATATTTAATTTTATTGTGATAATTTTTGGATAATCGGGAAAAATATTCCCTGAGGTGATGTGAATTGAAAACAGCAGAAACAGCATCAATTTTTTTAATCGGTGCAACTTTATATTGGACAATAGAGCTTTTATGGCAAGGATTTACACATTGGACCATGCCAATCACAGGCGGGCTTTGTTTTATACTTATTTATATAGTATCAAATTTCATGCCCTCTCCCCTATGGCAAAAATGGATTATGTCCGCTTCATGCATCACAGCAGTTGAGTTTTTTGTCGGCTCTATTATCAATATAAGACTCGGCTGGGGTGTTTGGGATTATTCATTTCAAGAATATAATTTATATGGACAAATCAGCCTGCATTTTTTTGGATTATGGCTTATGCTTTCTGTTCCTGCTGTTTTTTTGAGCAATATCTTGCGTTTTTACGTATTCATCCCACTGTACAAAGAGGGAAAACACAGCCCTTAAAGCCCATTTATCCCGCTATCTTCTTTAGAAATTAAGATTTCAAGGTTTCCATTTCTGCATCGGATTTCATCAATAAAATCCTTTTCAAATGAAGCGTCTTTAATTTCAACATCATATCTTAATTTAAAAAGACTGCCCATGCTGACAGTTTTTGCACTGACAAGCGAAAAATCATTTGTATATTTTTTCATTATATCATCAAAAACTGATGAATAGTTCAAACTTTCTGGTATTGTAATTGAAAGCACACGCCCATTTGTATTTGGCTCACCAAATTTTGAAGTGCTTAAAAGCATTGCAAACGAAGATGAAATTATTGCAAATAAAACTGCATATCCTATGTATCCCATTCCAACTGTTAAGCCTGTACACATTGCTGTGAAAATTGCACTAATTTCTTTTGCTGTACCGGGAACAGAGCGAAAGCGTACAAGGCTAAATGCGCCAGCAACTGCGACACCTGCGCCGATATTTCCGTTGACCATCATGATTACTATCGAAATCGCAAGTGGTAAAACAGCAAGAGTTAGGACAAAACCTTTGGTGCATTTTGTTTTGTAAGCGTACATTTGCGACATAAATATTCCTAAAATTATGGATGTGATAACGCAGGCAAAAAAATCTCCTAGTTCTATACTCATGGCTGGTGTGGTGCTTAGTATGCTCCCAAATAATGTATTAAGCATTTTTATATAATCCCCTTTGTTCATTTAAAATTTGTGGTAGTAAGAATGTATTATAAGCAGTTCCGTATTTTGAAAACGAGCTTTTATAAATACGGTTTTTATTAAAAAATTCTAATAGCCAGAACGGAATTCCCTGTGCCGTTTTGACTTCAAGCAGAACATATTCATCTTCTAAAACTTTTGTGTCGCTCTCGTCATCGTATAATGAAACATTTGTTTCACGCATTTTGATGTTGAAATCAAAAGTCATTCTGAAGTTTTCGTCCTCTTCGCAGTAATAAGCTTCCCGCTCATATGATAAGTAAACCCTTGGCATTAGCAGATTTTCGTAGCTGTCTATAAAATAATCAATTTCCTTATGTATTTGCGTGGGCGCTTCAACTTGTTTGCCGTCAAACAAATATGCAAGTGCTTCGTTTTGGTTTGCCGAAATCCTTCTTTTGTAAACAACTCCGTCATATTTCTTTTTGAGTTCTATGAATGCTGGTTTTGCATCATTTGGTGTTCCGTAAATACGCAGTCTTAATTTTTCTTTGTACTTCGGTTTTTCAAGGGAGTGTCTGATTACTCTGTAATCATCGGTGTCAAAATAAATGTTTGAAATTTTGTGCCGACCGTAATCGTCAAGCTTCATAAAACCTTGCATGTAGTCGCATAAATCTGCATGTTGTTGCCTTGTAAGCTTGTACTTTAGTTCGTACCTCTTGAAAATTGTTTGTACAGACATTTTTTTGCTCCTTTTCTATTTTTTTGAGTCCTCTGAAATACTAATGCACGAGCGAGGCATTTTATTGCATTAAATTAATAAATATTTTAAAAAAATTTTACTTTGATTTTACACAAGCTGTTTTTCATTTATAATTTTTCATTTTTAACTCATACATAAGTGATTTTGAGAATACAATTTCATATCAAAGATAACGAGGTGTACATATGGAATTATTACGAGAGACTAATAAAGTCAAGCTATGCGGTTCAATTTGCGAGCGACCAAAATTTTCACACGAAAGCCGTGATGTCACTTTTTTCACTTTTCCTTTAGAGGTTTCGAGATTATCGGGAAATGTTGACAGGCTTAATATCATTGTTAGGCATGATATTTTAGAGCAGATAGAAATTGAAGAGGGTTCGAATGTTTTTATAACTGGTGAACTTCGCTCATTTAATAACAAAGGTGACACAGGAAACAAGCTTATAATAACAGTTTTTGCCAAAGATATTCGAATTTCCGACGAAGAAGAATGCAATGAAGTTTTTCTAACAGGAACAATTTGTAAACCGCCAAACCACCGTACAACTCCTATGGGGCGTGATATTTGTGATTTGATGGTTGCCGTGAACAGGCATTACGGCAGGTCGGACTATCTCCCCTGCATCTCTTGGGGTGTTCGTGCAAGGCTTGCTTCGGCTTGGGAGGTTGGGACTGTTGTTGAAATCAGTGGAAGAATTCAAAGCAGAAATTATATTAAAAATTGCGACGGCGAAACTTTGGAGAAAACAGCTTTTGAGGTCTCTATCACTGAAATTGAAAAAGTAGATTCTGGTGCAATTTAGCTAAATTAAAAGGGGCTGTCGCAAATGCAAAAACATCTGCGACAGCCCCCTATTTCTTTAATTTTTCAAGAAAATTATGCCTTAATTTTCTTAGCTAGCTCAGCTATATCTTTATCTGTTGGATTAATTTTGCTGTATTGGTTTAAAATCAGCTGGGCGCTGTTAAAATCTCCAGCCTCAATCAAAGCATTGATTTGAGCTTTAACCTGTTTTGCAAGCTCTGCAAATTCATTTTGTTGCTCATTATTTTCAAGTGGACGATTTTCCATTTCTGAAATGAGAATTTGGATACATCTGTATAAGCTCTTGTCATAAGAAAGTGCCTTTTTAACAAGTTTTACATATTCTAGGCGATCGCCATCTATGTTTATATCTGCTTCGTTGAGGTAGAAAACAGCTGTCAAATCAGGCGTTAGTAGCTCAGGATTTTTCTGGACTTTTTCAAGGTCATATGAGTTTTCCATCAATTCCATGCTGAGTTTTACATATATATCAGTCATAAAAAGTACATCCTGGTTTGAAAAACCTATACATTTATGCACATTATCAAGATTTATAAGGTATATATGTGCAAGATTTTTTACAAAATTAATCATTTTTGTGCTTGTAATTTCACTTAAATCTAATGAGGACATGTATTCCATAACAAAAACTGGATAGTCTGCATATGTGGTGTAAACCCTTCTGATATTTTCGCCGCTTTGCTCTATGGAACAATTTTCTATGAGCTCAAATATATCTTTTTTGTTAATCAATGTGTAGTATAGAAGGTCAGAAAAGAAGGGTGATTTATAAATTAAATCGTCTGATTTTATGATATCCACTACCGAATTGTCAAGTTTTGAAAGAGAAAAATTTACATTTTTTAGTTTTAATAAAGCGACATAGGCATCAGTGATATTTTCGGTAAAAGCGTCTATGCATTCAACTGCGTATGGTGAATAAATCACAGGGTTGAGGTAAGGCTCTAACAGTAAAATGGTATATTTTCTGCTTTCTTCCTCGGATGAAAATTTGTCATAGGCATTTCTGATTTCGTCGTATCTATTTAAATGAAACATGTTTTTTATAAACTCCGCAAGGAGTACAGGCTTTTTGTTTACAAAATGTTCCATAGGGTTACATTTCATGATAGCTCGATGTGCGCTTTGGCGATCATTTGAAAGCCTATAGCAATTTGCAAGGTTAAAATGAGATGAATAATACGATTGTTCATTTCTTGATTTGAAGTAATGCATAAAGTAAAATTCAGGGTCTTTATTTTCCTGTAGCGCAAGATACACCGCCTGATATCTCTCAAAATATTTTATTGCCGATTGAAAATCTCCTCGCTTATGTTTAGAGTTTGCCAAATAAAACAAAATATCGAGATTGGGTGATATATTTTCCTCTGAACTTTCTATGTATTTGCTAACCAATTTGTCCAATTTATCATAATATATCTTGTTGTAATAGAGCTCAGTAAGTAAAGAAAGTGCAGGAAGATATTTTCTATATTTTGGACGTTTAATATCCTTGACATAGCTTAGGCACTTTTCAAAAAGTTCAATTCTCGCTTCAGCACTTTCGATGCTTACACCTAAATGTAAGTAACTGCGAACGTGTAAAGGGTCTTTTTCAATTGCAGCATATAGGTATTCGTTGTTTCTAGCAATTTTTTTAGCAAGAGCTGCACCGACATAACCTGTGTGGTGTAAAATCGTCTTGCTGGAAAAAACTTTATACGCAGTATAGACCTGTTGTTCGTGGATTTTGTCGATAAATAACTTTTTCCCATCAGAAAAGTTCATGAAACGATGAAGCGTAATACTATCATATTTTGTGAAAGAGGTGTCGTTATAGTCATATCTTTCAAATTCTAAGCAACTATATTCATTATGCTCTGGATTTTTGAAAAACTCTATAATATCTTCACAGTCGGCGTCTAAAAACTCATCGGCATCAAAATAAGCAAACCAGCGACCTTCTGAGGCTTCAACACCCGTGTTTCTTGCGGCGGAAAAATCATTGCACCATTCAAATTCCAAATAAGTATCAGCAAATTCCTTTGCAATTTCTATAGTGCCGTCTGTAGAGCCTGTGTCGGTTATTATAAGCTGACAAGGGATAGCATCTCTTAATTTTTGAAGTGAACGAAGGCAACGTGGTAAAACAGTTGCTTCATTTTTAACTATAAGCGCTATGCTTAATTCATATTTAAAGTCATTCATTTAAATACCTCTGTTTTTGTAATATTTTTTACTTATTTTAGTATAAACAAAAATATGGAAAATATCAAGGGCAAACTTTAGAGAGCATATCCTTTGAAGTTTTGGTCTCAGAGATTGAGTTAGTTAAGACTAGTTAAAATATTATAGTTAAAATTATTGAACTATGCTATATTACAGCTCTTAAGGACTTTATTTTTTGCACATTTTGACTATAACTCACATAAAAAGTCGTTAAAGTTTTAACATTTCTACTTATTGACTAATTTAGTCAATAATGGTATAATTTACAACATGAATGGGGTATGATTACTCCATCGTCGGTTAGAAATGAAGTGGATAGGTACACTTCGGGGGTTTTAGCCGAACAATAATATTTTATTAAGGAGCGATTTCTATGTTTATGAAAAATCTAAAATCAGGTCTTGCGTTGCTTTTAGTGGTTATGCTACTAGTTGCAATGTTCCCAACAGCAGCACTGGCAACAGAGGGTACACAAGAACCAGCAGTAACAAAAACTCCAGAAACACCAGCAACTCCTACTCCAGCTCCAGACACAACAACACCACCAGCAACTCCAACTCCAGACGCAACAACACCACCAGCAACTCCTACTCCAACACCAGACGTTACTGTACCACCAGTAACTCCAACTCCAGAAGTAACAACAACTCCAACAGATGATGCAGCAATTATCCCTGCTCCTGTGAACATGAGCAGATCTATGCTAAGAAATACTCCAGTTGAAGGAACAACTACTACATTAAATATCGACCCTAATTTTGGGGATGATGTCATCCGTTCAAGTACAGTTAACCTTGTAATTGATGGAACTGATACTATTATTCCACAAGGTGAGCAACAAAAAACTACAACTAGTAGCGATGGCATGACAGTTGAAATTCCTGACAACGCTCGTCAAGATAGTGCTGCTGCTAGCCGAAAAATTGAATATAAAGTTGT
>CAYJOS010000013.1:7748-28997 GCA_964371875.1 uncultured Oscillospiraceae bacterium
TGTTTGGACAGTTACCGCAAGTGATGACACAAACATTAAAGTAGACACTGAATATGAAATCGATGAGGATTTCACTATCGCTGCAGGTTCAACAGTGTCAATAAAAGCTACATGGTATGCAAAAACGCACATTTATGTCCACTACAGCGCTGACATAGACTACGGCACTGCTTCTACCGCACCCAAAGACAGTGCGAACTACTTCCCAAATTCCCACACAGGCGTTGAAGTTTGGATAAACATATCAGCTTTAGCTAGCGAAACTACCGCAGGTAAAAAAGAAGGTAGTTACAAAACTTGGTCTGATTATACAGAAGGCTCAATTGAGGAAGTTACTACATTTGCACCAGAGCTAGAAAACTATCAAACCCTAGATAAATTTATCGCAGAACTAGTAGAAAATGGCGGAACTATGCCCACTGAACTAGATAAACTTACTCTATCTAAATATAAAATTGATTGGTATGTTATCAAAGACCAATCAGGTTCTAACAGCGACAACTGGCACATCGATGGTTTTGCACAGTTGACACACAAAGTAACTTATGAAACAGGTTTAGACGCAGGCGTTGATGTTAATGGTATGCCTGGACTTAAATACTACGATGATAACGACGAAGTAACAATAGATAACGGCACACCAACTACAGATGGAAAAACTTTTGTTGGTTGGAAATTAACCACTGGTACTGTTAATAATCAAGCTCTTGAAACAACAGTAACAAAAGGCCATAAATTCACAATTATTGATGATGTAGTCTTCACCGCTCTATGGGCAGGAATAACTCTAGATAAAGCAGTTGATAAAACCACAGCAGAAATTAACGAAACAGTTAACTACACTCTAACTATCAAAAATACAGGAACAGTAGCACTAAGCAATGTCCAAATCACTGACAGCTTCTTCGATGGCAGAGCAGAAAACATCAGCTTTAAATTAGGCGGAACTGAGCTAGAGAAAACATTTAACGATGCAACAGACACTTACACACCTACTTTCGATAACGGTTTTGCAGTAGGCGAAACCATCACTGTAACATACAGTTACACACAAGGCACAGAGGGTAATGCAATAAACAACGCAAAAGTCACTGCTGATGTAAATGACAAAACTGTTTCTGCTGAAGACAGCAAAACTGTAAACTTTGTAGACAACAGCGAGCCTGGCGGTGGCGGTGATGACGGCGGCGACCCTGACCCAGTTAACACCCCTGACCCAAATAACACTCCAGACCCAGAAAATACTCCTGACCCAGAACTAGACATTCCAGACGAAGAAACACCTCTAGGTGATTTACCTGAAGAAGAAGTTGTTTTAGGTGATCTACCTGACGAAGATGTTCCTCTAGGCTCACTTCCAACAGAGCCAACTGATGAGCTTATTATCGCTGACGAAGAAACTCCACTAGGCGACCTACCACAAACAGGTGGCGTTATTGATACTTCTTTAGCTACATGGCAAATTATTACGCTTAGCTCTTTCTTCGCTGCAGGACTTATTTATATGGCGATTTGGCTAAACAAAAAACGTACTTCTAACTAATATTTAAATACAAAAATCCCACTCGTTTGAGTGGGATTTTTGCATTTCAGCTTGAAGACAAAAAGGCTTGCGAGCCTTTTTGTCCCCAAGCTTCGCTCCATCGCTTTGCGATGGCATTTTGTAAATTCTTTATTTTATCATAGAATTTTGTATGAAATTTACAAAATATGCGTCTGCGGACGCAGGTTATTTCAACGTGAAGGCGAACCCTGATGGTTCGCCCTCACACTCCCACTCCTTCCGAAATCAGCTAATTTACTTTTGTCTACAGTCTAAAATACAAAAATCCCACTCGTTTGAGTGGGATTTTTGCATTTCTCATTTTACAATGTAGATATATATAATTTAGCATACTCGAATGCTGAGAGTGTAAAGCTGAAATCAGCGTCCATACCACTTTTCATAAGGTGTTCCATAATTAGAGCGTGGTCATAAACTTCGAGAGCTTTTTTAATGCAATCCAGCAAATCATATGAATTATACTGCACAAAACCAAAGCCTGTCCCCTGACCTGTATGTCTATTATATGGTGCAACAGTATCACGCAAGCCACCTGTTTGGCGGACGATAGGAAGTGAACCATAGCGCATTGCAAGCATTTGAGAAATTCCGCATGGCTCAAACTGAGATGGCATGAGGAAAAAGTCGCTTGCAGCATAAATTTTATGGGATAATGCTTCGTTATAAGCCAAGTGAGCCTTTATACGTTTTGGGTATTTCGCTTCGATATAACGCATATAATCTTCATAATATCTATCACCGCTACCAAGCAAAACAAAGTTGACATCAAGCGCCATCATTTGCTCTAAAGCGTTCATGATAATATCAAAACCTTTTTGGCTGGTCATACGTGTGACCATTCCAAGCAGTGGTTTTGTTTCGTCAAAGCCAAGCTCTTCGCACATCGCTTTTTTGCAAAGTGCTTTTCCGCTTAGGTCGTTTGAGTCGTAGTTTGCTTCGATTAATTTGTCGGTTTTGGGATCAAAAACTTCTGTGTCTATGCCGTTGACTATGCCTGATAATTTATATGAATATGTTCTCAAAACATGTTGCAAACCTTCACCGTATTCGTCGGTTAAAATCTCACGGGCATAAGTTGGGCTGACCGTATTGATTTTATCGGAGAACACAAAAGCGGATTTCATGAGGTTAGCACAGCCGTCGTATTGCATATATTCCCAAGTAGCATATTTCCAGTCAAGCGCAAGCAAATCACACATTCTATCTATACCGTTTTTGCCTTGATATGCAATGTTGTGTATTGTGAAAACAGTGCGGATTTTTTCAAGTGCAGTGCCGTTATATTGAGTGCGTAGAAGCATGGGAATAGCCGCAGTGTGCCAGTCGTTTACGTGCAAAATGTCAGGCACAAAGTCGATTTTTTCAATAGCAGCAAGGACAGCACGGCAGAAATAAGCATATTGCTCACATTCAAAATCCCCACCCATGTATATATCATTTCCGAAATAATATTCGTTGTCAACTAGGTAAACAGGAATATCGCCAAGCATCAATTTTTCAATGCCTATATACTGTGAACGCCAGCCAAGATAGAGGTCGAAATGGCATAAATGCTCCATTTGGTCGCCGTATTTTTCCTTGATAACACGGTGGCAAGGAATGATAATTCTAGCGTCAATTCCCATTGTTTTCAGTGATTGCGGAAGTGTTCCGACAACATCGGCAAGTCCGCCTGTTTTCGCATATGGAGCACATTCAGCGCCGACAACTAATACGGAAAGTGGTTTTCTCTTGCCTTTTTCACGGCAAAGTGCTTTGACTTGTTTTTCAAATGTTTGTTTCATATAAATCGTCCTCCTTAACTTTCAACTGTTAGTTCAAAATACAGACAACTCATAGGCGGAACTTTAATTTGCGCACTGTGGCTATAGCCATAAAATCCGTCTTTGTGTACATTGATATGACCGTCAATCAGGCAACCATAACCGCCGAAGCGTGCTTCGTCACTGTTGACTTTAAGGTCAAGCTTTCCGCCACAATTAAGCCCAATCATGTAATCTTCTCTGAAAACAGGAGTGAAGTTGCAAACACAGACAATAGGTTTTTCGTTTGGTGCTTTACGCATAAATGCAAGGCAACTTCTCTCGTTGTCCTCTACGTTTAGCCACTCAAAACCTTCCCATGAGTCGTCGACTGCGTATAGTGCAGGATGATTTATGTAGAATTTATTTAACTCTTTGAAATATGCAAGCATACTGTCATGACTTGGATATTTAAGCAAGAACCAATCGAGTTCGATTTTTGGATTCCATTCGATAAATTGACCAAATTCGCTACCCATGAAAATGTGTTTTTTACCTGGGTGAGCAAATTGATAACCGTAAAGCGAGCGTAGTGAGAAGAATTTTTGCTCGTAATCACCGCTCATTTTGTCAAGCATGGAGCGTTTCCCGTGAACAACTTCATCATGTGAATACGCTAGAACAAAATGTTCGTTATAGGCATACATCATGGAGAATGTCAGTTTATTGTGCTCAAAACATCTGTAAACAGGGTCAAGCTCGAAATAATCCAAGGTGTCGTGCATATAGCCCATGTCCCACTTGAAGGTGAAGCCCAGTCCGCCGTGTTCTGTTGGAGCTGTAACACCGGCATAAGCCGAACTTTCCTCAGCAACTGTGATGCAGTTTAAATTATGAAGTCTTTCGTTGATTTCTTTCAAGAAAGAAACTGCACCAAGGTCTATATCATAACCATATGGGTTAGGCTCGAAGCCACCCTCACGGCAATAACCAAGATAAAGCATAGAGCTAACAGCGTCAAAACGCAAGCCATCTATGTGATATTCTTCTGCAAAGAAGCAAGCAGAGGAGAAAAGGAAGCTACGAACTTCGGGTTTTGAATATTCAAAAATCAAAGTTCCCCATTGTGGGTGAGCTGCCATTTCAGGGTTTAGGCGCTCAAATTGAGCAGTTCCGTCAAAATAAGCCAAGCCGTGGCTGTCTTTTGGGAAGTGAGCAGGAACCCAGTCGACTATAACTGCAATTCCTTTTTCGTGTAGTTTATCAACAAAATATTTAAAATCCTGAGGTGTGCCATATCTTGATGTTGGCGCAAAAAATCCAGTTACTTGATAGCCCCAAGAGCCCTCATAAGGATATTCTGTGATAGGCATAAGTTCAACATGGGTAAAGCCCATTTCGTGGCAATAGTCGGCAAGCTCGTCCGCTACATTGCGGTAATTTGGGAAAACTTCTCCCTCTTTTTTCTTCCAAGAGCCTATGTGCATTTCATAAACGCTCATTGGGCTGTGTCTTGCGTCAACTTTTGCGTTAGCCTCTCTAAAACCTCTGTCATTCCAGTCATAGCCAGAAACATCCCAGACTTTAGAGCCTGTTTTAGGACCTGTTTCGCAGTGAAAAGCAAATGGGTCTGCTTTGTGAACAATTCCACCGCCGTTATAAGTTAGGGCATATTTGTAGATAGTTCCGTTTGAAAGTCCACCGACATAGGCGATGAAATCTCCGCTGTCTAAGCGTTCCATAACATTAGCGTTTTCGTCCCAGTTGTTAAAATCGCCAATTACGCTAATTTTTTCTGCATTTGGTGCCCAGACCAAAAATCTATGGGCATTACGCTCAGGGACATAGTGGCAGCCGTAAATTGTGTGCGCACTTTGCGAGTTACCACTGTGAAAAAGCGTCAGTTCTCGGGTTAGTGTCTCTTGCTCGGGTAGTACCTTGTTTTCCATAAGTTTACCTCCAAAATTTGGCTACTATATGTATTATAATAGAAAAATGTTTACTTGTACATCTCTAATTGCGAAATTTTGACAATTTTAGCATAAAAATAATATTTGACCATAGTTCAACACCGTGTTATTATAAATAGTGTCAATAAAACGAGTCTATAATTATGAGTTTAGCATAAAAGACATATCGGAAAAACACATATTATGTCGTGTCACGATATTTAATATCAAAGGAGAGTGTGATTTTAGTATGAAAAAACGTATAGTCGCCTCAGCAGTTATGATGGCTTTTTTGGCTTCCATATTGTCAAATATAATCTGCAAGTTTGTTGCAGTTCAATTTGATTTACACACGAATTTTTGGATGCAAATTTTGTCGATTATGATAGTTGTAGTTTTATCAATTCCGCTGGCAAATAAATTTGCGTCATCAATTGTAAAGCCCCTGTCTCAAAATGAGGAGGACGAAGAATATGTTGAGCTTTTTCATTTGAAAAAAGCCCTCAAAGATCAAAGCAATCAAATCATGGATACTACAAATGAAGTCAAGGAAAAAGAGCGAAATTTAAACTTTGTTGTTTCAAATATCAGCGAAGGGCTGATACTACTTGACCGACGTGGTATAATAATGACAGTGAACAAAAGTGCGTGTAAACTTTTAGGAGCTGAAGAAGAAAATATAGCAGGAAAACATATTTTTGCAGCAAACCATTCACTATCAGTCCAAGTTGCGGTCAACGAAGCCATGGGCGGAAAACTCTCAAACTGCACGGTAGAAATGTCGGGTTTGATTGTTGAAGTCACCGTAAACCCTGTTTTGGTTTCAAACTTAATTCGTGGCGTTGTTGTCATGATGCGTGACGTAACCGAAAAAATCGCCGCTGAAAAAATGCGACGTGAATTTTCCGCTAACGTATCACACGAACTTAAAACACCACTAACTTCCATTTCAGGCTATGCCGAACTTATAAAAGAAGGCATGGCAAAACCCGAGGACGTGGGCTGGATTTCCACCAAAATTTATGACGAAGCACAAAGACTGATTTCGCTGACAAACGACATAATTCGCATTTCTCGCCTCGACGAAGGCGGCGGAGTTATACCTAAAGAAAAAGTTCTCTTGATGTCTATAATCGACGAAGTTGCAGACAGACTGGAGGACAAAGCCGAGGCTTCTGCTGTTATGATTTCGGTTAGAGGTGAGGGCGGAGTTGTAAATGGAAATGTTAGCCTTTTATATGAAATGTTTTATAATCTGTGTGAAAACGCTATTAAATACAACAAACCTAGCGGAAAAGTTGACATTTTTGCCCGAACCGAGGGCGAACATGTGATTGTCACTGTCACCGACACAGGCGTCGGAATTCCACCTGATGACCAAGACAGAGTTTTTGAGCGTTTTTACAGGGTTGACAAAAGCCACTCTAAAGAAACAGGTGGCACAGGGCTTGGGCTTTCTATAGTCAAAAACGGAGCAATGTTCCACAAAGCGGAACTTAGCCTTCAAAGCCGCATGGGTGAAGGAACATCAATTACATTAAAATTTGATACATATAAAGAAAACGAAGATATGAACTGAAAGGAAAATACCAATGAAAACACCATTCGTAAACCTAGAAAAACTTGAAGAAATCACAGCGCAATACCCAACGCCATACCATCTGTATGATGAAAAAGGAATTCGTGAAAATGCAAGACGTTTGCACAAAGCGTTTTCTTGGAATAAGGGATTTAAGGAATATTTTGCGGTTAAAGCAACTCCAAACCCAACGCTTATGAAGATCCTCCATGAAGAGGGTTGTGGCATGGACTGCTCATCAAAAACAGAGCTTATGCTAAGCGAGCGTTGCGGAATTGTCGGTGATGAAATTATGTTTTCATCAAACGCAACACCTGCCGAGGACTTTGAACTTGCTGCAAAACTTGGTGCGACTATCAACCTAGACGATATCACACATATTGATTTTCTTGAAAAAACTATAGGATATATCCCAGAAAAAATTAGTTGCCGTTATAATCCAGGCGGAAATTTTTCAATCAGCAATACAATTATGGACACACCAGGTGACGCAAAATATGGCCTGACTACACCTCAAATGTTCCAAGCTTTCAAAATTTTGAAAGAAAAAGGCGCAAAAGAGTTTGGTATGCACGCATTTTTGGCTTCAAACACCACAACAAATGACTATTACCCAACTTTAGCTTCAAAACTCTTTCGCATGGCTGTTGAGCTGAAAGAGGAAACAGGCTGTAAAATTAGCTTCATAAACCTCTCAGGCGGTATAGGAATTCCTTACAGACCTGACCAATCTATGGCGGATATTGATTACATAGGCGACGCTGTTAGAAAAGCATTTGAGGAAATTTTAGTTCCAGCTGGCATGGGTGACCTTGCGATTTTCACAGAGCTTGGCAGATTTATGCTCGCACCATACGGACATTTAGTCACAAAGTGTTTGCACCACAAACACACTCATAAAAATTATGTTGGACTTGACGCTTGTGCGTGTAACCTAATGCGTCCTGCCATGTATGGCTCTTACCATCATATTACAGTTATGGGCAAAGAAAACGCCCCCTGCGACCATCTCTACGACGTTACAGGAGGACTTTGTGAAAATAATGACAAATTTGCAATTGACCGCTGGTTACCACGCATAGACAAAGGCGATTTTGTTGTTCTTCACGATACAGGCGCACATGGTCACTCTATGGGTTATAACTACAACGGTAAACTCAGAAGTGCTGAAATTTTACTTTGTGAAGACGGTGGACATCAGCTTATAAGAAGAGCTGAAACTCCTGACGATTATTTTGCAACACTTAACTTTTAATATTAGGGGGCGGAGAAATCCGCTCCTTTTTTTCGGCGAAAAGACAGAGAGAATTTTCGCCACGGCGAAAAGAAACGGAGATACGCTCTCCGAGGGCATACTTTTTTTAGTGAGAAAAAAAGTATGGAAAAAACTCATCGGGGAAACACCCCCGAACGGTGGGAACGAGTTGGGGTGCGGAGTATACAGGCTATTTTGGATAGAAAAACTTTAAATAGTTGCTATCGCACGGAAAAAGATGTAATTTGACGGCTGTCGCCTGATTTACTCCCGTTGGCTACCTACTGGCAAAACTACGAGTAGGAGAGTCTATTTAAAACTGTTAGATACGAAGCGTTTTGCAGAGTTCGCATTTTACAGTCTTGAATAGACCCTCCTACTATATTTCTTTGCAAATGAGTAGCCAACGGGCAACCCAGAGGGCAATTAGCCCTTGTTTGTTTTGCTCTTTTTTGGTGCGATTGCTACAGGTACAAATTTTTCTATCCAAGATAGTCTGTATATTCCGCACCCTAACCGCATCTCGCCGTTCGGGGGCGAGTCCCCGACGTGTTTTGCTTACTTTTTCACGAGAAAAAGTGAGCCGTCGGAGACCGTTCCCCTCGTTTCTTTTTGCCGAAGCAAAAACTCTCTGTTTCTTTTCGTCGCAACGAAAATCTCTCGTTCTCCTCGTGATTTTCGCCGAAGCGAAAATCCCCCTACAAATGATATTAAACGGAAAAAACCCGCTCAAAAGAGCGGATTTTTTACATTTTAATTGAGATTTCCCCTGACGAGAGCGTAAGAATTTCACCATCATCGTGCCTAACATCAAGCATACCATTGTCGTCAATCGACACAGCAGTAGCATGACATTCAACACCATTTTTAATATAGGTAATACTTTTTCCGATGACCAAACTTCTCTCTCTGTAATGGTCAATAAATCCCTGTTTCCCCTCAATAAAATCAATTAAATTTGATATAACTTCACCAATAATTTTACATCTAGGAACACCTTTTCTGTTCAAAATTCCAATAATTTCGCAAAGTTCAGGTGGAACTTTCATCTCGCCACAATTAAGACCAATACCAATGATAACAGAGCTAATTCGCCCTGTTTCAAAATCGCTGACACCTTCGGTCAAAATTCCGCTAATTTTTTTCCTGTCTAAAAAAACATCATTTACCCACTTGATTTGTGGTTTTTCATCGCAAAATTTTTCAATAGCAAGACAAACAGCGACAGCGGCGGAGGCGGTTAATTTCAAGGCATTTAAAATATTTTCACTGTCAATGTCAAAAGCCAAGCTCATATAAATCCCACCAGAGGGCGAAAAAAAGCTTCTTCCCATTCTCCCCTTGCCCAGATTTTGCTTGTCGGCAACAACAAGAGTGTAACCACTTGCACCCTCAGAAATTAGACGTTTTGCGTCGTTATTCGTGGAATTAGTTTCATCTAACACTTCAATTTTAATATCAGAAGAGCAAGTTCTCATCGCTCTTCTGATACCAATTTCTGTTAAAATATCGCTTTCATTTTGAAGACAATAGCCTTTTCGTGTGACAGTTACAATGTTGTGCCCGTCATTTTTCAGGGAATTTATAGCCTTCCAAATGCCGTTTCGAGTAACACCAAAAGTTTCAGACATCTCGCTACCCGAAACAGCTTTTCCTCTGTTTTGTTCTAAAATTTCAAGAATTTGTGCTTTAAGACTCATTTTTCACCTCTTAAAGTACTACAATTGTGACACCGTTATTGTGACGTTCTAAATCTTCATCCTTGCGTAAATCATCGCAAGCCATAAATGCCTTTCGAGTATTTTCGTCAAAAATCGAAAATTTTTCACCCTCAATAACCAGTTTTATCCTGTTTGCTTTTAGCTCAGAGCTTAAATATCGACGCACCTCAGTACGGATTTTTCCGCCCTTACCGCTAGAACCGTAGCCATGTATGAATTTCAGCGCAGTACAGCCAAAACTTTTGCCATTTCTCAAATTATAGGTCACTCGCTTGATCGCCTCTTGAGAGGTGGGCATGTCATATTTTAGGTTAATTTCCTTTAATTGGCTCACGGTTCACCTCTAAATTTTGTTTATTTTGAATATTTTTTGTATTTAGATCTGTAGACATTTACAAGATTTCTAAACTCAGGGTCGTTTTGGATTTTTTCAATATAACCGTGAGTGTCTAGACTGTTAGAAGCTAGCTCAAGTAGGCAAACTGCAATGTTTGAACAGTGGTCGCTTACGCGTTCCATACTTGTTAAATATTCAGAGTATAAAAATCCGATTTCAATTGTACACTCACTAGATTGCAAACGTGCAATATGGCGAGATTTTGCCTCAGAAACAAGCTCGTCAACTACCTCTTCAAGGGGTTCAATATGCTTGCAAATTTCCAAATCGTTGTTTTTGAATGCATCTACAGTCATTTTTACAATGTCTGTAACAGCAGTGTTAATAATATCAATATCGCCTAGAGCATCTTTTGAAAAAACGACATTTTTCTCGAACATTTCTTGTGCAGTTTCCATCAAATTACGTGAATGGTCGCCAATTCTTTCAAAATCGCTGATAGAATGAAGACATTTTGTGACTTGTCTACTTTGCGCTCCTGAAAGTTGAGCACATGAAAGTTTTACAAGGAAACTTCCGAGTTTGTCCTCATAATCGTCCAGTCCATTTTCTTTTTCGAGAAGTTCGCTAACTTTCTTTGTGTCGAATTTTTTCAAAATATCTAATGACATTCCGAATGTATCTTGTGCAAGCTCACCCATTTCAGAAGTTCTTGCTTCACATTCAGCAATCGCAATAGCTGGTGAGCGAATTATTCTTTCGTCAAGCATAACAACTTGGTCTTTAGCTTTTTCGTCTTTAATAACTTTGCAAGCGATTTTTTCAAGTAATGAAGTGAAAGGAAGCAAAATTATTGTTGTTGCAATGTTGAACACACTGTGATAAATCGCAATGTCCATTACACTGATAGCGTCACCAAGGAACGCTGGCTTTAAGGTTACCATGGCGATGTAATATAAAATTAGGAAAATTGTTGTACCGATTAAGTTGAAAGTTACGTGGACAGCTGCAACACGTTTTGCGCTTGTGTTTGCGCCAACGCTAGAAATAACAGCAGTTACACAAGTACCGATATTTTGACCCATGATAATGGGAATTGCAGTTGAGTATGTTACTGTCCCTGTTAGGGCAAAAGCCTGCAAAATACCGACTGAAGCGGAGGAACTTTGAATGACAGCAGTGAAAACCGCACCGACGATAACACCCAAAATTGGGTTGCTGAACATGACCAATATTTCTTGGAATTGGGGCATATCCGCAAGAGGCTCAACAGCGTCACCCATCATACGCATACCATACATTAGGACTGCAAATGATAGCAAAGTTTCGCCGATTGTTTTGTTTTTACTGCGTTTGCAGTTCATGATCATTATAATACCGATAACCGCAAAAACCATCGAGAAGTTATCGGGTTTTAGCATTTTGACGAAAATATTGTCGTTTTCAATGCCAACAAGACTTAAAATCCAAGCTGTGATTGTTGTTCCTATGTTAGAACCCATGATAATTCCAACAGATTGTTGGAACGATAGAATACTTGAGTTTACAAGTCCAACAAGAATAACAGTCAGCGCTGAAGATGACTGAATTGCAGCAGTTGCAACCGCACCGAGAGCTAGACTTTTATACTTGTTCGAGGTCATTTTTCCGAGAACTGATTCAAGCTTACCACCTGCAAGTTTTGTTAACCCTGATGACATGTTGTGCATTCCATAGAGGAAAAACGCAAGTCCGCCGAGAAGAGCTAAAACTCCATAAATATCCATAACACTATTACCACTCTTTCTTTATGTCGTGAAAGTTATCGGCTTTTAAGCCGTCCTTTAAATTATATCACATTGCTTTTAAAATTTCCACATAAAAATGAGCAGATTTTCAAAAAATCTGCTCATAAAATTCAATTATTTTAGCCCCGAATTTAAAAAACCTTCCAAAATCAGCGAAGCTGCAACAGCGTCAACTTTTTTCTTGTGTTTTTTCATTTTATATCCTGAGTCGTGCAAAATTCTGTGGGCATCGACTGTTGTTCTGCGCTCGTCCCAAAGCACGACCTCGGGTGCGCCTAAATTTTCAAGCATGGCTTTGAAATCATGGCTTTTTTGTGCTCTCTCACCCTCTGTGCCGTCCATGTTTTTGGGAAGTCCAAGGACAATTTTTGAAACTTCACGGTTTTTAACTTCCAAAATGATTTGCTCTGCCGCTTTTTGAACATCGCTGACAGGCAAAACCCAAGCTTCGCCGCAAATGCTCCCTGTGAGGTCTGAGGTTGCAAGACCAATTCTTGCGTCGCCATAATCTATTGCCATTATTCGCATGTATAACTCCTAAGCTTTTACTTTTTTTGTTGTGGCTGCAATTCCGTGCTTTGAAAGTGACTGCGCAAGTTTTACAAGCAGTGGAATTAAAACAAGTTTTGCAACACCAGCTGCAATTGCTTGTGGAATTCTTCCAGCGAAAGTTACCATCCAGTCAAGTCCGAAAAGGTTTGACAGAATAGATGTGTTGACAATCAATGTAAAAAACGCACCGATAAGTACAACTGGAACTACGTGTAGGAAGAAGCGTGGATTTTCACGACATAATATTAAAGCTTGAATAACAGCTAGAGCAACAGCTGAAAGTGTTAGAGCTGGTGTTACGTAGCCGTATAAAATCAATCCGCCCAAAATGTCTGCAACAAGGGCTGTCGCCGCTGTCCAAACAGGACCGTAAAGCATACCGCAAATTACGATAGGCACAAATGAAAAACCAATTCTGACTGTGTCGGTGTTGATTGAAAGATAGCGTGATAAAACTATCTGCAAAGCGGCAAGCATAGAAACTTGCACCAAAATTCTAAGGTGGTTATTTTGTTTCATTATAAAATTCTCCTTTCGTGTAAAACACGATAAACATAAATATTTTATATATTTATACGCCACGAAAGAAGAGTTAGACTCTCATCAATGTGGCAGCGGATGCGGACACGGTACCGTAGCGTAATGCACTTGGCTGACTAATGCCAAGCTGGCTTCGTTCGGCGGCAACTTCCCATCCACCGACACTTAACGCACCGTTCCTACTCTGTCAAATTAATAAAAAAGTCTTATCACCTCGAATATTTTATAAAGTGGATTTTTGCCTAACGCACCCTATTTTGAGCTAATTTTGCCCAAAACAATCCCTAATGGGTCCCGCCAAATAGAGTGAGCCAACAGCGATTACAACGCCGTCTTCTCCTGCTAATTTGCGAGCAGTTTCAACTCCGTGAGCTATGTTTTCACCGCAAACGGTGACAGTTTTTCCGTAAGTTTTGATAAATTCCGCATATTTTTCAGCGGAAAGAGCCCTGTAATAATCTGGGGTTATGGTGACATATTCGCTTGCAATTTCGTCCACAATGCGAATTAAGCTGTCATAATCTTTATCAACCATAATTCCTGTTAAAATAACAGCTTTTTTGTCGGGAAAATATGTTTTCATATTATTAACCACAGTTTCGGCGCATTGAGAGTTATGCCCTCCGTCAACGATGAACCATGGGTTTTTGCCTAAAATTTCA
Source organism: uncultured Oscillospiraceae bacterium (assembly GCA_964371875.1). Lineage (GTDB taxonomy): Bacteria > Bacillota > Clostridia > Oscillospirales > Oscillospiraceae > Heteroscillospira. Next base: position 21,437 of record CAYJOS010000013.1, read on the forward strand.
AATCTTGCCGCCCAAGTGGTTTTGGAAAGACCTGACAAAAGTTTTTCTTGCGGTATATTATACCCTAAATTTCGCAAAATTTCAATAGTTTCTAGTACAACTATTGCATTTTTTGCCTGATGTTCACCCAAAAGTGGGGTGAGATATTTGTTGGATTTATACAAAAATTCTGTTCCTTCAATTCCGTGGGGCAAAACTTCGAGTTTTGTTAAATCCGTAACAGTCAAATCAGAATTTTTCTCGTCACACACATTTTTAATGACATCATGCACAGCTTGAGATTGACTATATAATATAGTAGGGCAATTTTGTTTGATAATTCCCGCTTTTTCAAGGGCAATTTTTTCGACAGTGTCGCCAAGTTCGTTGACATGGTCAAGCCCTATGTTCATGATGACGGTGCAGAGAGGCGATTTTACAATATTTGTAGCATCGAGCCTTCCGCCTAGCCCAGTTTCAACTATGGCAATGTCGCAATTTTTGCGTTTGAAATATTCAAAAGTCATGGCACAAACCAACTCAAACTCTGTTGGATTTTGCGTCATAGCGTCGGCATGTGGTTTTATAAATTCTGTGATTTCACAAAGCTCATCATCGGAAATTTCCTCACCGCAAAACTGCATCCTCTCGTTAAAACGAAAAATATAAGGCGAGGTGCAAAGTCCTGTTTTATATCCTGCCTCATTTAAAATAGAGTAAAGCGAAGCGGCGGTAGAGCCTTTTCCGTTTGTGCCGGCTATGTGTACGCAGGGCATTTTTTCGTGAGGGTTTCCAATTCTCTCCAAAAGTTCTGTAATACGGTCTAGTCCTGGCGTACACCCAGTCCAGCATACAGAGCCGATATATTCCAAAGCCTCGTTTATGTTCATGATTTTAACTCCACATTGTTTAAAAATTAACAAACTTTAATTTCGCACCTCATTATAACACCACTAAACAAAGTTTTCAAGATAAAATTTCATTTTTTAAAAGAATTTTTTAGAATAGGTTTGGAAATATTATTAATGTATAAAATAGTGTTGACTTATCAGTAATTACATGGTATACTACTAGCACCTGTGGCCAAGTGGCCTCTATTTTTGCGTGCAAAAAGTGAAGCGTTGGCAGTCAGGGAGGCAACATGCCCTGCTTTTATAAATGGGGCAAATAATACAAGGAGGTGCCGAAAAATGGCTAAAGTTGGTGCCAGAATTAAAATCACACTCAGATGCAGTGAGTGTAAGCAAAGAAACTACAACACAATGAAAAACAAGAAAAACGACCCAGACCGTCTTGAAATGAAAAAGCATTGCCCTTTCTGCCGTAAGCATACGGTTCATAACGAAACGAAGTAATGCATTTGGAAAGGAAGCGTTAGAATGTCTGAAGAGAAGAAAAACACTACCCCCGCCAAAGCTGAACACACAGCTGTCAAGAAGGTCGATACACAAAGCTTGACAAGAGGTCAAAAAACCAAAAAATGGTTTCGTGACATGAAGGGCGAACTTAAAAAAGTTATATGGCCCACACGTCAACAAACTATGAACAACACAGGCGTTGCCCTTACTGTAATGGCAATTTCAGCTGTTGTTTTCTGGGGATTTGACAAAATTGCTCAAAGCCTAGTACAAGCTCTTATTACACTTGTGGGTTAATAGCTATGACGGAAAATGCAAACTGGTATGTGGTTCACACATATTCAGGTTATGAAAATACGGTTTCCGCTGCCGTACTAAAAGCGGCCGAAAACAGACGAATGCAGGATTTAATCCTCGAAGTCAATGTGCCTGTCGAAACAGTTGTCGAACACTCTGAAAATGGCGAAAAGGAAGTTGAAAGAAAAACTTTCCCAGGCTATGTTTTGGTTAAGATGATTATGACAGACGAAAGCTGGTATCTTGTCCGCAACGTGCGTGGCGTAACCGGTTTTGTCGGAATGGACGGAAAAGCAATTCCCCTTTCCGAAGAAGAAGTTCTTGCAATGGGCGTTGAACGCCGTGAGCACACCCTTGAGTTTGGCGTTGGTGACACAGTTAAGGTCACAGACGGCCCACTTGATGGTTTCCACGGAACTGTTGAAGAACTTGACGTCGAAAAATCCTATATTAAAGTCGTTGTTTCCATGTTTGGAAGAGAAACACCTGTCGATTTAACTCTCGATCAGGTAGAACCAGTTACAGAAGAATAATCAGGAGGTGCTCTAAATGGCACAGAAAGTTGTTGGATACGTTAGATTTCAGGTGCCCGCAGGTAAAGCGACTCCCGCTCCACCTGTTGGACCAGCACTAGGTCAATATGGTATCAATATCGCTCAGTTCACAAAGGACTTTAACGAGCGCACAAAAAATGACATGGGAATGATGATCCCTGTTGTTATCACAGTATATGCTGACAGAAGCTTTACATTCATCACAAAAACACCACCTGCAGCTCTTCTTATTAAGAAAGCTTGCGGAATTGAAACAGCTTCAGGCGTTCCTCAAAAGGACAAGGTTGCTACAATCAGCCGTGAAGATGTTAGAAAAATTGCAGAACAAAAAATGCCTGACCTTAACTGCACAGACATTGAATCTGCAATGAGCATGATTGCTGGTACTTGCCGTAGCATGGGCGTTATCGTCGCTGCTGAGTAAGTTTTAGATACTTTTAGTTTAGAAAAGTATCGTCCACAGAGTGTTAGTTCGAATTTCAGATAATTCTCGGCACTCTGCGTGGGAGGATATGCCACTATTTAGTTGGCGGTCATCCGACGAACCACATTACAAGGAGGATAAACAAATTGTTTAGAGGTAAGAATTATAAAGAGAGCGAAAAGCTCGTAGATAAAGCAAATTTATACGATTCATCAGAAGCTTTTGACCTTGTTATCAAGGCTGCAAAAGCAAAATTCGACGAAACAGTTGAGCTTCACGTAAAACTTGGTGTTGACTCACGTCACGCAGACCAACAAGTCCGTGGTGCTATTGTTCTACCACACGGAACAGGTAAAACAGCTCGCGTTCTAGTTTTCTGTAAAGAAGAACGCCAACAAGAAGCACTAGACGCTGGTGCAGATTTCGTTGGTGCAGCTGATATGGTTCAAAAAATCCAATCAGAAAACTTCTTTGACTATGATGTTGTTATTGCAACTCCCGACATGATGGGTGTTGTTGGTCGTCTTGGTAAGGTTCTAGGTCCTAAAGGCCTAATGCCATCACCAAAAGCTGGTACAGTTACACCAAACGTTGCTCAAGCTATTGCTGAAGTAAAAGCTGGTAAAATTGAATACCGCCTTGACAAAACAAACATCATTCACTGCCCAATCGGCAAAGTTTCTTTCGGTGCTGAAAAGCTAAACGAAAACTATGCAGCGCTTATGGGTGCTATCATTAAAGCAAAACCTGCTGCTGCAAAAGGTCAATACATTAAGAGCTGTGTTACAGCTTCAACAATGGGACCTGGTGTTAAAATTAACGCTAACAAACAATAATAATTGTAAAAACTCCGCTCGAATTTTTGAGCGGAGTTTTTTTATTTAATCTAATGCGAAAACCTTAAACATATTTCTGCGTTAAAACATCGTAAACGCCTTTTGTCGTAATTCTAAGTTCTGGAATTACTGTCAATGACATGAAACTTAAGGTCATAAATGGGTCTATATCTTGGTTTACTCCCTGTAAAATTGCCCTTTCTTTCGCCTCTTCCAGCTGTTGGTTTACAACCTGTAGACTGTTTTTGCTCATAAGTCCTGCAACAGTTAATGGTAATTCCGCTGTGATTTTTTCGCCCTCAACCACAACTATTCCGCCTTGTAAGTCGATAATTTTGTTGACTGCCAAGGCGATTTCTGCGTCAGTCACCCCGACTGCGATTATGTTGTGACTGTCATGTGAAACCGTCGTCGCCACCGCTCCCCTTTTCAGTCCGTAGCCTTTTATAAATCCAATTCCAACATTTCCCGTGTTTTTATGCCGTTCTATTACTGCAATTTTGAGAATATCATTTTCAGTGTCCACTCTGTCAGCCAAGCCCAAATCCTTGCTTATTATTTCGTTTTGAATTGTCCCGATTAAACCTTTTGCTGTGTCAGTTTCAAAATCTTTTGCCGTTAATTTGTTTAAATTAACACTATTTATGGCTCTTTTTTCTAAATTTTCAGAAATTATAGCCTCTTCAAAAGGTAGCACTTCCCCATCAAATCTGAGTACTCCATTTTTGAAAACCTTCTCAACTTTAAGCTCTTTTAAGTCAGATAAAACGACAATATCAGCCAAATATCCAGGAGCAATCGCCCCTTTATTGTTCATCAAATAATAGCGTGCGGCATTGTGAGAAGCCGCTTTCAGCGCTAAAATCGGGTCAATTCCGAGCTCCACCGCCATTTTCACACAGTGGTCAATATGTCCACCATGTAGCAGGTCGGATGGGTGCTTGTCATCGGTCGAAAACATGCATCTTGAATTTGTTTTCTCGCCTAAAAGTGGGTAAAGTGCCGACAAATTTTTCGCCGCAGTCCCCTCTCTTATCATGATAAATTGACCGAGTTCTAGTTTTTCAGTCGCATTTTCCAGCGTTAAACATTCATGATCCGAGTACACCCCAGCTGCAATATATGAGCAAAGATTTTTGCCCGAGAGCTCAGGTGCGTGACCGTCAATTTTTTTGTGGTGGCTTTGTGCGCCTATGATTTTTTCCAAAACTTCGTTGTCGCCTTGCATAACTCCGACAAAATTCATCATTTCCGCCAAGCCTAAAACTCTTGGATTTGCGTAAAATTCGTCTAAATCTTCATAGTTTAAAACCGCGCCTGACTCGTCTTGTGGTGTTGCCGGAACGCACGACGGAAGCATAAATTGCACATCTATCGGCAAGTTTTCGGTCGCTTCTAGCATATATTTTATGCCGTCAGTGCCGATTACATTTGCAATTTCGTGAGGGTCGCAAACCACCGTTGTCGTGCCGTGAGGGAGCACAGCTCTTGCAAATTCGCTAGGAGAAACGAGCGAACTTTCTAGATGAATGTGGGCATCAATAAAGCCCGATGTTACAATTTTTCCTGTCACATCTATCTCATTTTCGCCTTCATAATTTCCAATTCCTGCAATTCTTCCCTCTGAAATCGCAATGTCAGCTTTGGAAAAACTGTGTGTAAATATATTCAAAAATGTGGCATTTTTTAGTACTAAGTCCGCTTTTTCGTGTCCAGCCGCTACTGAAATTATCCTTTTTTTGATTTTTATGTTGTCATTAAGCTCTTTTTGGCTGATTATTGACATTTAAATCACCCCTTTATTTTTACTATACCATTATTTTACAACTTTGTCTATTTTCAAATTGTGAATTTTATGTTATACTGAATTTAAAAATTCTAAGGAGGCAGCAATGAAAACTGTAATTTTAATTTTGACAATAATTTTATCCATGAGCATTAACGTAAACGCAAGCGTCGAATTTCCCGATGTCGCAACCGACGCTTGGTATGCCGACGAAGTGGCAATTTTAGTTGATGACGGCGGAATTAATGGTATGCCCGACGGCACTTTTGCGCCCGATGCCAGTATGACAAAAGCACAGCTTGTTAAAATTATAACAGCTATGCTCACTGATGTCACCGAAACCGATGTTTGGTATGAGGCATATGTGGACAAGGGTTTTGAACTTGGAATTTTGAGCGGTTTTGACGCAAACACCGACTGGAATTCTCCTGTAACTCGCTTTGAAATGGCATTAATTGCCTCAAATACACTCACATTCAGGGGCGAAAATGTTGCAATTAAAGACGGCATTGAATATGGTATATCTGATTTTGAAAAAATCCCCACGAACTATGTCGATAGCGTTTTAACGGCATATTCAGGAAATATTTTGACAGGTTTTTCCGATAACAGCTTCGGTGGATATAACACCCTGACAAGAGCGGAAGCTTCTGTTGTGGCTGTCAGACTATTTTATCCTGATATGCGCCCCACTTCAAACACGGTTTATAATTACGGCGACCCTGTGCCCCTCTCCCCTATCGTTGATGACTCCCACTTCACCAATGCCCTATTTATTGGAAGTTCGCTTGGTGACGGTTTTAAGGCTTACAGCAGCATGACACAGGGTACACATGCCACCGAAGTGAGTTTAACCGTATATAATGCGGATAAATTTGCTAACCAAGCAACTGGCAAAACTGCGGTTTATATCACGCTCGGCATAAACGAAATTGGCGGAAATTATGACGACTTAATTGCTGAATACTCAGGCGTTATCGACACAATTCGCACTTATGCTCCAACTGCTGACATTTATGTGCAGTCTGTTTTTCCTGTAAACGAGAGTATGCAGTCGAATATTAAAAATAAATATGTGACTGATTTTAATATTTACTTGCAAAATATGTGCCGTGAAAAGAGTGTTCATTACTTAAATGTATATGAAGCAATGGCAAATTATGAGGGATTTTTGCCCAGTGGCGACACTTGGGATGGAATTCATTTGAATACCGATACTTATGTTAAATGGGCGGATTATATCAGAACACATGTCGCATAATAATTTAAAATTATTCTCTGGGCTGAGGTTTTCTTTGTGACGAAAAATATGTGCTTCACTGGAGGAATTTTCGCTTCGTCGAAAAGCACGAGAGAACGCTCTCCGAGGGCTTACTTTTTCTCGTGAAAAAGTGACCCCAGCGGAGCGCGTTTCCTTTTCGTCGCAACGAAAAACTCTCCGTCCTCTTAGCGTGGCTAAATTTTCATCGCTTACCTACTAATCCCCATTATCATTTTAACCTAAATCTAATAATCCAAGTTGTCTGATTGTCAAGATGTCTGTATCTGCTGTAATTGGTACAGCTAAGTTAGGATCAACTGTTAGACGCAGATAAACTTCTACTGTCGTATCACTTATCAGCAACTCAATAACTTCCTCAGGAATTTCAAACGTGTAGGGTACAGACGCTGTGATAACCGCCCCACTTCCCAGTGTGACAATTGTGCCATTTAGAGTGTTTGTAAACTCATTTATCATAATTGAATATTCACTCTCAACTTCGTCAGTAGCAGGATTATCACCTTTTATGACTAGCTCAACTTGTTGATACGTGCTGATTGTACCGATTTTATTATCGGTAATCATGAATGGAACTGTTAAAATATTCTCATACAAAGGATTATTGTTTTCATCTTCTTCGTAAAATGGCACAAACACATTTTCAAGCTCAACTCCACGCTCGTCAGTAAACGCAACTGTTGAATCACTTTGTCCACCACGATACGAGGCTATGATGGTGTTTATAAATAGCTTCGCTTCTGCGTCAGGTAATACAGTGCTTTCTAGGAAGTTGTGTCCCGCTCCTGTATAGGTAACGTTGCCAACCGTATAAATATAAAATGAGTTTGAAGCATCGTTATGATGGTTTAAATACGCTCTGGAAGCAGAGTATGAGCTATTTGCCAAAGCATACCACACAACAACATCGTCTGCATTCATATTCAGCTGATACCACTGCTGATGGGTTAAACCTATTGTCAATTTATCACCATTTTTATAGCTAACATTTTCAGTATAACCATCAGGTGCAAAATCTTCCAGATTAATATTATAGGGATAAGAAGTT
>CAYJOS010000014.1:0-27111 GCA_964371875.1 uncultured Oscillospiraceae bacterium
AGTAGGAGGGTCTATTTAAGTCTGCTAGATACGAAGCGTTTTTGAAACTTGGTATCTTACAGGCTTAAATAGACCCTCCTACTATATTATTTTTCAAGTGAGTAGCCAACGGGTATTAATCAGGCGACAGCCGTCAAATTTCGTCTTTTTTCGTGCGATTGCTACTGCTTCGGGGATTGCATTCTAATTATTGTTGTATATTCCGCACCCTAAACCGTTCCCACCGTTCGGGGGTGTTTCCCCGATGAGTTTTTTCCATACTTTTTTTCTCACTAAAAAAAGTATGCCCTCGGAGAGCGTGTCCTTTTCGTCGCAACGAAAATTCTCTCGTTCTTTCGGTTGAGTCAAGACTCAACCCTACAAATCTTTGTTCAAATTTACTTTATGCGACAGTCCCTTTTCAGCTTACAGCAAATGCCATATTATTTATCGCCATATGGACAAAAATTGGCACCCAAATAGTCATACTCCTCTCATATGCCCAAGCCAAAGCAAAAGCCGCCGGCACATAGAAAAGTGCATATATCAAAACCTCTATACCCATGCCTGTCACGGCAAATTGCCACACGTGCAGGACAGAAAACAGCACGATGGAAACCACATAGGCAAGCACACGATTTTTCAGCCTTATTCTTCCAAAAACCACAGCCCTAAATAAAACTTCCTCGACTAAAGGCGCTAAAAACACACCAAAAGCCATGACAGCGGCTGTGTTTACCTCTGCCATTTCGTCTATCGCTTCATTGTTCGGGCTAGACAGTTCGGTTGCGTCAATTCCTGTCATTTGAACAAGTATCGCAAGAGCGTAGGTCAGCAAAAAATACAAACCTTGCGCCTGTAAAAAAACAAAGAAATTGCGAAGTTTTAAATCCATTAAACCGTCAAATTCATGACGCAAAAAACGTCGACAAAGCACGAGTATCACAGCAAAGGAAAAGACATAATATGCAACATTATACTCCGCCGTTGTAAACATATTCGGGTTTGTATATGCGTGCCAAGACAGCAAAATCGGAATAAGAATTGCGTGAATTGGCAAATAAATCAGGGTTGCGTAAAATTCTGTCACCCTCATTCTATATATAAAAGGAATTTTTAACACGGGCTGTCATCAACCTCCTTTTTCAGTTCAAACAATAAATTCATAGCTTCCAGCGGTGTCATAGCTTCGACAACAGCTGAGCGTAGTTTCTTGATAATCGATGTTTCGCTCACGTCAATAAGCGAAATTTGCGGTGAAATTTCGTCAATTTCAACAGGCGCTTTTGCAGTGCTTGCTTCCAATTCTTTTAGGTATTTATTGGCATTTTTGATGATGCTGTCGGGCACACCGGCAAGCTTTGCAACCTCAATTCCGTAGCTGTCGTCCGCTGCACCTCTCAAAATTTTTCGCAAGAAAATTAGTCTGCCATCCTGTTTTTTAGCGGAAATATTTAGGTTTATCACACCGTCCAAAGTTCCTTCCAAAGCGGAAAGTTCATGGTAATGGGTAGCAAACATGGTTTTTGCGCCCAGTTTTTTCTTGTCCGCACAATATTCCAAAACTGCACGGGCGATTGCCATTCCGTCGAAAGTTGAAGTTCCTCTGCCGATTTCATCCAAAACTAGTAGACTTTTGTTTGTGGCATTTTTTAGAATATTTGAGGTTTCTGTCATCTCTACCATGAAGGTACTTTGCCCTGAAGCAAGGTCGTCAGATGCACCGATTCTTGTGAAAATACGGTCAATAACGCCAATTACTGCACTTTTTGCAGGGACAAAGCATCCAATTTGTGCCATTAAAACTATGAGCGCAGTTTGACGCATATAGGTGGATTTACCTGCCATATTCGGGCCTGTGATGATGGCAACTCTGCCCTCATTTTCGCCCAAATGTGTGTCATTTGAAACGAAAGCGCCAGCATTTTGAGCATTTTCGACAACAGGGTGACGTCCTTCGTTTATGGTCAAAACTCGTGAATGGTCAATTTCGGGTTCACAATAGCCATTTCTGACCGAAACTTCGGCAAAAGAGCACAACACATCAAGCATGGCAACGCTGTCTGCAACTGCCAAAATTCTCTCGATTGCCTCCAAAATTTTGTCACGAATTTCGCTGAAAAATTTGAATTCCAAGTCACCGATTTTGTCTTTTGCAGTCAGTAAATTGTTCTCAAGCTCTTTGAGTTCTTCGGTGAAATATCGCTCATTTGACACTAAAGTTTGCTTTCTGATGTAATTTTCAGGCAAATTATTCTGCTCCGCCGAGCGTGGCACATCTATATAATAACCGAAAACTTTGTTGTAGCCAACCTTTAGTTTTTTAATGCCTGTACGCTCACGCTCACGGGCTTCAAGCTCTGCTAAAAGTGAAGTTCCGTTCTTGCAAACGTCCCTTAAATAGTCAAGATTTTCGTCAAAACCCTCACGCATAATTCCGCCCTCACGGACAGAAACAGGGGGATTTTCACAGATTGCATTGTCAATAATTTCATATAAATCACCGAGGGTTTCGGTGCATTTTATCTTCTTCAAAAGTGAGGATTTTGCGTCTTTTAAGTTCATCACAATGTCGGGCAAAGGGCTGAGGTAATTGCCCAAAGCACGCAGCTCACGACCGCCAGCCGTGCCCGAAACTATGCGACCGATTATCCTTTGCATGTCGCCGATTTCGTTCATAGATGCACGGAGTTCTGAGCGTAAAATACTGCTTTTGTAAAGCTCTGAAACTGCCGAAAGTCTAGCCTTAATCGCCGTTGCAGAAATTAGCGGACGATTGATGACCGACCTCATGAGCCTGCCGCCCATGGGGGTTTTTGTCATGTCGAGAACAGATAAAAGTGTGTCTTTTTTCTCACCATTACGCATATTTTCGGTCAATTCAAGATTTTTTCTGGTGGAGTGGTCAAGCTCCATAAAGCTCTCATCAGACAGAAAATCTATGCCACGAATGTTGGACAAATTGGTTTTTTGCGTGTCGATTAAGTACGATAAAAGCGCACCAGCGGCACAAACTGCGTTGGCATTTCCACCAATTCCGAGCTTTTCCACGTGGCTTACGTTAAAAATTTCACAACAATTTTTCGCTGAATTTACATAGTCAAATCGAACATTTCCACCCTCGAAAACGCAGTTTAGTCTAAGTCTTAAAAACTCACGTAAAATGTCGTTTTCAAAGGCTTTTTCGCTCAAAACTGCCTCTCTAGGTGAAAATCTTGAAAGCTCGTTTAAGATATGTTCTAAAGGCTCGCTCTCGAATGAAGCAAGGCAAAATTCGCCTGTTGAAACGTCGCAAAATGAAATTGCGCCTTTTTGACCGTCAAGAAAAATCGCTGACATGTAGTTTGATTTTCCCTCGTCGAGCATGGACGCATCGGTGACCGTTCCTGGTGTGATAATTTTCACAACATCACGCTCGACTATGCCCTTGCCCTCGGATGGGTCGGAAACCTGCTCGCAAATTGCGACTTTATAGCCTTTTGAAATCAATCTTCCAATATATGCCTCACAGGAATGATAGGGCACACCGCACATGGGAACTTGCTCCTCGACAGGCTTGTTTCTGTCCCTTGTGGTCAGGGCGAGTTCAAGTTCACGAGAGGCAACACAGGCATCCTCGTCAAACATTTCATAAAAATCTCCAAGTCGAAAGAACAATAAACAATCGTCATATCTCTCTTTAATTTCCTTATATTGCTTACGCATCGGAGTCATTTCTGCCACTGAAATTCATTCCTTTCTATAAAACTTCGCCGAATAAAGCCCAAGTTTTTGTGTCGACAATTTTCGCTTCAACAAAGCTTCCGATTAGTGAAATATCACCTTTCAGACGGACTAATCTTCCGCCTGTTGTGCGTGAACTTAAATTATAATCTGCTTCGCCTGTTTCGCCGTCCACCAAAACTCTAACAGTTTTTCCGAGGTATTTTGCGTGTTGTTCGCCTGAAATTCTGTTTGCTACGGCAAGCAGTTTGTCAAATCTAACTTGCTTTTCCTCTCTGGTGTGAGGGTCTGCCATTTTCGCCGCTGGAGTTCCGACTCTGGGCGAGAAAATGAAGGTGAACATCGCATCAAAACGCACTTTTTCAACCATTTTGAGTGTGTCTTCAAATTCTTCGTCGGTTTCGCTTGGAAAACCGACAATTATGTCAGTTGTGATGACAATATCTGGCATATATTTTCTTGCAGTTTCCACAAGTGAATAGTATTTTTCGGAGTCATAGACCCTGTTCATCTCTTTCAAAACCCTGTCATTGCCTGATTGCAAGGGCAGATGCATGTGCGTTTCACATTTTGAACATTCTGACATAGTTTTGAACAATTCCTCTGTTGCATCTTTCGGATGGCTAGTCATAAATCTAATGACAAAGTCGCCGTCTAATGCGTTTAACATGCGGATAAGTTCAGAAAAATTGACTGGATTTTCAAGGTCTTTACCATAGGAATTTACGTTTTGACCAAGCAAGGTAATTTCTTTATAACCCTCAGAAATTAGCTGTTTTGCTTCGGATATAATATCCTCGGGCAAGCGTGAACGCTCTCTGCCACGGACATAGGGCACTATGCAATAAGTGCAATAATTGTTGCAACCGTACATGATGGAAAGCCAAGCTTTGACTTTGCCGTCACGACCCATGGGTATGCCCTCGAAAATTGCGCCTTCGCTGTCGTCAATGTCGAAAACTCTGCCTTTTTCTGTTAAAACCCTACTCAGCATTTCGGGGAATTTCCACAAAGTGTGCGGAGTGAAAACAATGTCCACATGTCTAAAGGATTTTCTAATTTTTTCCGCCATGTGTGACTGTTGCATGGAGCAACCGCAAAGGGCAATAATTTGCTCAGGTTTTCTGCGTTTTGTGTGTACAAGTGCGCCGATATTTCCGAGATATCTTTGCTCGGCGTGTTCTCTGATTGCGCAGGTGTTTATGACAATTACATCAGCTTCTTTTTCGTCTTTTGTGAATTCATAGCCCATTTCGGACAAAAAACCACGCAAACGCTGACTGTCTGCTTCGTTTTGCTGACATCCATAAGTGTCAACAAGGGCAAGTCTTTTTCTGCCATTTTGGTCAAGACTTGTCTTAATATTTTTAGCAATTATTAGTTGCTCATTTATCAATTCGGGTGCGATTTCAGTTCTTTTGTAGCTCATAGTTTTTTCCTTTATAAAAATATCTTTGTTATTGTATCATTTTTATCTGGAATTTTCAACTTATTTATTATATAATGTATATGAAAGGAATGATGAAGTGCAAACCATAAACATTTTATCCCCACATGTCGCAGATTTAATAGCGGCTGGTGAGGTTGTTGAAAGACCAGCTTCTGTAGTTAAAGAGCTAATGGAAAACGCAATTGACGCAGGAGCATTTAATATAACATTAGAGCTAAAAAAAGGTGGGCTTACCTATATCCGTATCACAGACGACGGTTGTGGGATGTCCCCAGAGGACGCTGGCGTGTGTTTCGTCCGCCATGCGACAAGCAAAATCAAAGACGAATTTGGACTGGAAGCAATTGGCACTTTAGGCTTTAGAGGTGAAGCTCTAGCGGCAATTTCCGCTGTTTCTCGAATAGAGCTTCAAACCAAACCGAAAAGTTCAGATGTCGGAATTTTCATGAGCGTAGAAGCAGGCGATATTCAAGACATGCGTGAAACAGGTTGTCCTAATGGCTCAACCATGACGGTGCGTGACTTGTTTTTCAACACCCCCGCAAGGCTTAAATTCATGAAAAGTGACCGCTCTGAAGCACAAGCTTGCATACAAACAGCACTAAAATGCGCACTATCGCACCCAGAAGTTTCTGTTCGCTGTATCCACGATGGCAAAGAGGAATTTTTTACCCCAGGCGACGGGAAACTTCTGTCCACAAGCTATGCAATTTTCGGCAGAGAAAACGCAAAATCACTGCTCCCATGCGAGGGCGAAAATGAGGGAATTTCCGTTTCGGGACTAATCTCCTCACCCTCAGGCGGACGTGGAAATCGTGCCATGCAATATTTCTTCGTAAACGGCAGATGGATACGCTCACTAGCCCTACAGGCGGCAGTTGAACAAGCCTATAAAAACTCGCTTTTAGTCGGCAAATTCCCAGCATGTGTACTGCATATATCACTTAGCAACGCTTCAGTTGATGTCAATGTCCACCCCACAAAAGCGGAGGTCAAATTTTCAGACGAAAAAAGGGTTTTCGAGTGCATTTACTACGCTGTATTGTCCTCATTAAACGAGGAAAAACGTGTGCCCGAAGTTTTGGTTTCACCCAAAACCGAAAGCCTGATTAAAGAAAACGGTCACACCCCAGACACTGCACCCGAAGTGCCTCAAAAAGCGAAAACTTACACTCCGCCCGTTTCGCCAAAACCACAAAATTTTTCAAGTGCAAAACCTTATGAAATCACTCCGCAAACGCAATTTACAATTCAATTAAACGACTTCACAGCACCGATAAAACCAGCGGTCAAAAAGGAAGTTACTGAAAAAGTTGCTGAAGAAATTGTTGTCGAAAAAGCTGTTGAAATCAGCGAAAATCCTGAAAAACCCACAGCCGAAATAATCGAAACTCCAAAAATTCCCGAGCCGATTATTGAAGAAAAGCCAGAGCCAATTGTCGAGCAAATTTCTTTGCCCGATTACAAAATCGTGGGCGAAGCGATGTGTACTTACATTTTGGTAGAATGTGGCGAAGAGCTGATTTTCATAGACAAACACGCAGCGCACGAACGCAGTATTTTCGACAGTTTAAAGCAAAAAAATATGACACCCATGTCACAAACTTTGCTTGAACCCTTGGTTTTCACACCCACTGGTGATTTTGTTGAAGCACTAGAAGAAAAAATGTCAAAACTTGAAAATTTAGGTTTTGAAATCGAAGAATTTGGCGAAAAAGAATTTATAATCCGAGCAATACCTGAAATAATCGACCGCACAGAAGCGCTTGCAACCGTGGAGGAAATTTGCGAAAATGGTTCAGAAGAATTAACCGACCACATTTTCCACACAATGGCTTGCAAAGCGGCGGTCAAAGCAGGGCGAAATATACAAAGAGCAGAACAAGAAGAAATTGTAAAATTAGTCCTGTCGGGCAAGGTTAAATATTGCCCACACGGCAGACCCGTTTCATTTAGCATTACAAAGAAGGAGTTGGATAAGAAAAGTAAACGTGTCGTATAGGAGGTTACTATATGAGATTAACACGCAAAGTTGTAAAAATTAACATTTTGATGTATACAGGACTTGCTACTATGCTTGCAAGTGTAGTTATGGTCAATATTTCAAGCACTATAAATCAAAATCACATCAAAAACCATCTTGGTGTACTCCAAAATTCAGAGGGATTTTTAATAATAGGATTTCTGTTGGTTTTGGCTTCCATCATCATGATGTACAGCAATAAATGCCCTCATTGCAACAAAACCTTACCACTCAGCAGATATTGTTTTTGCCACAACTGTGGACATGTTCTTGACGAACATTCAGCACAAATTATGCGTGAATATTTGTCGGATAGCGTTCCCATAAGCACAAAGAAAAAACTTGATTTAATTAAAAAACTGGCATTTTTACAGGGAATTGTCGCTTGTTTGCTTCTCGTTTTTATACTTTTTGATGATTTCATTTATGAAAACGTGGAAAGACAATCTGCAATTATATTCAGCGGTATATTTTTACTAACAATCGTCATAGAAATTTTCATACACTTAAGAAATTATCGTTGCCCATATTGCGACAAGCTCCTTGCCCAATCGGGAAGATTTAAAGAGGCGAACTACTGCCACTGCTGTGGCGAGGAGATTAGCGAAAAAGTTTACAGCAAAGTTACACACTAGGAGATTTTCAAAACATGCCACCCAAAATAGTCATAATAACAGGCCCGACGGCTTCAGGAAAAACAGCACTAGGAATAGAGGTCGCCGAAAAATATGGCGGTGAGGTTATATCAGCCGACTCCATGCAGATTTATAAAAAAATGGACATAGGCACAGCAAAACCCACCGCCGACGAAATTAAAAATATTCCACATCATATGATTGATATAATCAACCCCGACGAGAATTTTTCCGTATCGAAATATGTCGAACGAGCAAGCGAAATTGCCGACGACATATTACAGCGTGGAAAATTACCCATAATCGTCGGGGGTACAGGTCTTTATATAGACTCCCTAACCGCAGGGCGAGATTTTGCCCCTGCTCCGTCTGATGAAAATTTGAGGCTAAAACTCGAAGCCGAGTATGACGAAAAAGGCGGAGAATTTTTTCTAGAAAAATTGTCAAAATTCGACCCCAAACGAGCCGAAAAACTTGCCCCAGCGGACAAAAGGCGAATTGTTCGGGCGATTGAAGTGTACACACTGAGCGGAAAAACTATCACAGAACACGACGAATATACCAAGAGCATTCCGCCACGCTATGACTCCGCAATGATAGTTTTGAGCTATAAAGACAGAGCGGATTTGTACGCAAGGATAGACAAAAGAGTTGATATTATGGTCGAAATGGGCTTAATCGACGAGGTGAAATCCCTGCTTTCAGAGGGGATATCCGAAAATTGCACTGCCAT
This sequence comes from uncultured Oscillospiraceae bacterium, assembly GCA_964371875.1. GTDB lineage: Bacteria > Bacillota > Clostridia > Oscillospirales > Oscillospiraceae > Heteroscillospira. The sequence continues at coordinate 8,544 of CAYJOS010000014.1, forward strand.
GCAAGCAATAGGTTACAAAGAAATTGTCAGTGCTATAAACGGCGATTGCACCATGGACGAAGCTATAGACAGGATAAAGCGAGAAAGTCGTCGATATGCCAAGCGTCAACTGACTTGGTTTAGGCGACACAAAGAGGCTTTGTGGCTTGAATGGGACAAAGTGCAAAATTTTGATTTTGCAAGACAAGTTTCGACAGCATTTTTCAGTGAACATGGTATAAAATAGACGAAGTATAGAAAGTGGTGTATAGGTAATTTTTGGATATACCGCTTTTTGTACAATATTACTATTTTATACAGTGGCACTCTATGGTATAATACTTTACTATATAATGTATATAGTCAGGAAATAGTTTTGCTGCTGTTGGCGATTTTTAATCGACCAAAGAAAGGAAGTTTGCGACATATGCAAAAACAGCAAAACTTACAGGATGTATTTCTCAACACTGCGAGAAAAGAAAAAATGACCGTTATAGTCTTTTTGATGAACGGATTTCAGCTTAAAGGACAGGTCTGCGGATTTGACAATTTTGTCGTTGTATTAGACACCGACGGAAAACAGCAAATGATTTATAAACACGCAATTTCAACAATTATCCCGCCAAAGCCCTTGAGCATAGAAAACCAAGACTAAAACCATGCGGTATAAGCTACTTTCGCTAGCCACGGCGTTGTTTTTAGTTGCAATTTTAGCTTACATAACGGTTTCGGCGATCACGCTTTATAACTCGTCTCAGGCGAAAACTTTTGAAGTTTATTCCCATTTTGTTTCGGTTGAAATGCCGATAAATGGAATTTTTTTGCGGAGCGAACACCCCCTAACTGCCGATGAGAGCTTTCTTTCGGAGCATTTAGAGGGGAGAAAACTCCCTGTTGGCTTTCAAATTTCTGAGGAATTAACAGCCCCTGTGAGCGGGATTTTCACATCTTTTGTTGACGGCTATGAGCATGTTTCATCGCCGTCAAAGCTCACACCCTTGGCGATTTCTGCAGTTTATGATCTGAAAAAACCGACAAATTTTGACGGTAAAATCATCACAGAAACAGGAGATTTTTTTGCAACAGCGAACGCAGAAAGTGTAGCAGGTTTAGAAATCGGAACTGAATATGAACTGAAAAATGACTTCATAGGAACGGTTTATTTAACACTTTCGGATATCGGCGAGAGCGCAGATAACAAAACCGCACTGAGGTTTCAGCCGAGCAAAGAGGTATTAGACACCATTTATTTGCGAGAGCTTGACGGCGAACTTTTGGTGAATAGTTTTAGCGGAATTTACCTTCCGAAAACCGCAGTTTGTGAAAAAAATAACACCCATTATGTCACAAAAATTTTACTGGGAAAAAAAGAACAACTGAAAGTTGATATAGTTTATGAGGGCGAAAACTTCTATCTTATAAGCTCAAATGAGCTTTTTGAGGGCAATGAAGTGCTTGAAATTTATACGGAGGAACTTACATGAGCATAGCGAAAAATATAGAGATAATTCGTGAGCAAATGGCAAAAGCTGCAAGTGATGCAGGACGAAATATTGACGAGGTTTTGCTAATCGCCGCAAGCAAAATGAACCCAGCCGAAAAGGTTAGAGAAGCGATTTTGGGCGGAGTTGATGCCTGCGGCGAAAACCGAGTTCAAGAGATGGTTGCTAAGCTTGAAGAGGGTGCTTATGACGGTGCGCCACTTCATTTTATAGGTCACTTGCAGAAGAACAAAGTTAAAAATGTAGTCGGTAAAGTTTCTCTAATTCAGTCGGTTGACTCCCTCGAATTAGCCGCAGTCATAGACAAAACAGCTGGCAATTTAGGCATAGTTCAGGACGTTTTGATAGAGCTTAACATAGGCGCAGAGGAAAACAAGACTGGGCTAAGTGTACAAAATTTAAGTCAGATTTTGGATAAAACTGCCGAGCTTAGTCATGTTAAGGTGCGTGGATTGATGACAATTCCGCCATTTTCGACCGAAAGTTTAGAAAATCGCAGATTTTTTGCAGAAATGTATAAGCTTTTTATTGACATTAGAGCAAAAAAATATGATAATGTTAACATGGAGTTTCTGTCCATGGGCATGAGCGGTGATTTTTGCGATGCCATAAGCGAAGGCGCAAATATGGTTAGAGTTGGTTCTGCCATTTTTGGGGACAGACAGTATTAATCAACTTCGGTTGACATTGGAGGGCTATAATGGGTATACTTGATAATTTTAAAAACCTTGCTCGTCCCTATGATGAGGACGATAACTTTTACGATAACGACGACGAATTTCCAGAAGAAGGCTTTGATGAAGAGCCACCTGTGAGAGAACAAGCTCCACAGAGACCACAACAATCCGCACAAAGCGGAACAGCACAACAAGGTTTTGGTGCAAGCCAAAACTCAACTACAAGTGCTTTTTCGGCGCAAACAAATTCAAGGTCAAATTTTAGCAGTTTTGGTTCAAATAACCCACAAATGGTTATAGTAAAACCAGACAAGTTTGAAAACGCCGCAGAGATAGCAGACCACTTAAGAGAACGCCGTGCCGTTGTTATGAATATAGAAAAAGTTAATGCCGAAGTCGCAAGAAGACTAATCGACTTTTTAAGCGGTGTTGCTTACGCATTAGACGGCAAAATTCAAAGAATTCCAGGCGGAACATTTGTCATTGCACCAAGCAATGTGCAAATCACAGGCGAAGTGGTTGACGAATTGGAAAATAACGGACTATATCTCTAGTACCGAAGAATATAGAAAATAAGAAAGGGCGATGAAGATATGTTGACACCTAACGAGATTAAAGAAAAATCGTTTGAAAAAGCCGTGTTCGGTGGATATGACATGGCAGCTGTTGATGAATTTCTGGAGAGAGTGTATGACGATTATGGCACTGTTCACAAAGAAGTTCAAACATTGAAAGCAAAACTAAAAGTTCTTGCAAATAAAATCGAAGAATATAGAGGCAGTGAGGACATCATGAGCAGAACTCTGCTCACTGCTCAAAAAATGGGCGCTCAAATCGAGCATGACTCAAAACAAAAAAGCCACCAACTTCTCACGGAAGCTGAAGTTAAGGCAAGAGATTTGGTCAGAACTGCTCAAGCAGAAGTGCAAAATGAAGAAGCAAAGCTAATCGAAGCGAAGTTTTCTTCCGCACGTTTCCTTGAAGATATGCGTACTTTATGTACAAAACAACTGGATTTTCTTGACCGCCTAAGCGAAATGAAAATCGTCGAAGGACTTTCTGAGTTTAAAAACGCCAGCTCAATTACAAGAGTTGCAAACGTTGAACCAACTCACGAAACAGTAAGAACTATTGACAACAATCTCTCGGGAGCGTTAAATTCGCCCACAACCGAGATTGATATAAGCCGTGAAATTGACAAAATTTCCGCACCAATTACCGCCGAAGACGAGCCAACAAGACCTTTCACGCCTATAACAAAAGGTTTCAGTCTTGACGATTTGCCACATGGTGAAAAAGGCTAAAAAACGTTTATAAAGCTTGGGCGGCAGCCATTTGGCGTCCGCCCAATTGTGCCGTATACTTACAAAAAGATAGGAGTTACTAAATTATGTCTGTGGACTACAACAGCACGGTTAATCTACCAAAAACAGACTTTCCGATGAGAGCAGGTCTTCCAAAACGTGAGCCTGAAATGCTTAAAACTTGGTATGATATGGATTTATACCATAAAATGGTTGAAAGAAACGAAGGAAAACCAACTTTCGTGCTTCATGATGGACCTCCGTTCTCAAACGGACACCTTCACATGGGTCACGCATTGAACAAATCACTAAAAGATTTCATCGTAAAATATAAAAATATGGCAGGATTTAAAGCGCCGTATGTCCCAGGTTGGGACAACCACGGTATGCCGATTGAATCTGCGATTATCAAAAAGCAGAAGCTGAACCGTAAGAAAATGTCAATTTCCGAGTTCCGCTCTGCTTGTCATGCGTTTGCGCAGAATTTTGTCGATATTCAACGTGAAGAATTTAAGCGTTTGGGTGTTTTGGGTGAGTGGGATAATCCATATTTAACCATGTCACCAGACTTTGAAGCTGACGAAGTTCGTGTTTTCGGAAAAATGTATGAAAAAGGATACATTTATAAAGGGCTAAAACCTGTTTACTGGTGCCCCAAAGACGAAACGGCGCTTGCAGAAGCTGAAATTGAATATGCCGACGAGCCTTGCACCTCTGTTTATGTAAAATTCAGAGTCAAAGACGATGCAGGAAAACTTGCAAAATACGGCGATATTTCAAATATGTATGTCGTAATTTGGACAACAACACCTTGGACACTACCAGGAAACCAAGCGATTGCACTAAATCCAGCCGAAAGTTATGTCCTTGTCAAGGCTTCAAACGGAGAAATGTATGTAGTTGCTGAAGCACTTTCCAAGAAAGTTATGGAAATTGGAAAGCTTGAAAATTTTGAAATTTTGGCTCGTTTTACTGGAAAAGAACTAGAAATGATTAAAACACAACATCCATTTCTTGACAGAGAGTCCGTCCTATTAAACGCTGACTACGTCACAATGGAAAGCGGTACTGGTTGCGTTCACACTGCTCCCGGCTTTGGTGCGGACGACTACCAAACTTGCAGAAAATATAACATTGACCTCATTGTTCCTGTTGATGACAGAGGTTTCCAAACCGAAGATGCAGGAAAATTTGCAGGAATGTTCTATGATGACAGCAACAAGGCTATCATCGAAGACCTTAATGAGACTGGCGCAATGTTCGCTAGTGAGAATATTATCCACAGCTATCCTCACTGCTGGAGATGTAAAAATCCCATCATTTTCCGTGCAACTCCTCAATGGTTCTGCTCGGTTGAGTCTTTCAAAGACGAAGCGGTTAAGGCTTGCGATGGTGTAAAATGGTTCCCTGAATGGGGTTACGAGCGCATGGTTGCGATGATTCGTGAGCGTTCTGACTGGTGTATTTCACGTCAACGCCACTGGGGTCTTCCAATTCCTGTATTTTATTGCGATGCGTGCAATAAACCTGTCTGCACACCTGAAACTATAGACAGTGTATCGAAGATTTTCGACGAAAAAGGTTCAAACACTTGGTATGATATGGAAGCGAGTGAGCTTTTACCAAACGACTTTAAGTGTCCACACTGTGGAGACACTCACTTCACAAAAGAAACCGATTCACTCGACTGCTGGTTCGACTCTGGCTCAACTCACGCTGCGTCTTGCGAAACACCATATGAAAAAGATTTATACCTTGAAGGTGCTGACCAATACAGAGGTTGGTTCCAATCAAGCCTTCTGACAAGTGTTGCGACAACAGGCAAATCACCATATAAAATCGTCCTAACTCACGGCTGGACTGTTGACGGCGAAGGCAAGGCAATGCACAAAAGTTTGGGTAACGGAGTTGCACCTGAGGAGATTATTAAGCAGTATGGTGCTGATGTTCTAAGACTTTGGGCAGCTTCGACTGACTACCGTGTCGACATCCGTTGTTCCACCCCGATTTTTAAACAATTAAGCGAAAAATACCTAAAAATCCGTAATACTGCAAGATATATTCTTGGGAATTTATGTGATTTTGACCCTAATAATCAAGTCAGTTTTGACGAAATGGACGAGCTTGACCGCTGGGCAATCTGCGCTTTGGGCGACATGATTGAAAAGTGCTTAAACTCATATGATAAGTTCGAATTCCACACTGTCACAAACTCAATTCACAATTTCTGCGTAACTCAAATGAGTAACTTCTACCTTGATATTATCAAGGATAGACTTTACTGTGATGAAGCAAACGGAAAACTCCGCCGTTCGGCTCAAACTGCAATGTATATCATTTTAGACAGCCTTGTAAAGCTACTTGCGCCTGTCCTAACTTTCACTTCAAATGAGATTTGGTTGTCCATGCCTCACGTACAAAGTGACAATTTAGAGCATGTTTTACTAAATGATATGCCAAGCAAAAAAGCTGAATGGACTATGAGCGAAGACGAAATTTCAAACTGGGCACTGGTTCAAGCGTTCAGAACTGACGTCAATAAAGCACTTGAAATTGCCCGTGCCGATAAAACTGTTGGTAAGCCACTTGATGCAAAAATTACAGTTTTTGTATCTGAAAGTGCTAAAGTTGCGTTTGAAAAAATCAAAAACCAAAACCTTTCAACTGTCTGCATAGTTTCTGAAATGGAAATTATTGACGGCGACGGCGAAGGTTATCAAAGTGCAGAGTTCCAAGGGCTTACAATTAAAGTCAGCCCCAGCGAAAAAGAAAAATGCACACGTTGCTGGACTCACAGCGACAGCGTTGGTAAAAACAGCGAACACACTGAACTTTGCGACCGTTGCAGTCGTGTTGTTTCTGCAATTTAAATTTTGAGCGGAGGTCAATTGTCATGGTTTATGCCATAGTTTTAATTTTAATACTGATTATCGACCAAGGCCTCAAATATTGGACGGTAACAAACATCGCGCTAAACTCGGGCGAAGTCCCTCTGATTGAGGGCGTCGTTCAGCTTGTGTACGTGCGAAATTACGGCGTTGCATTCGGATTTTTGAAAGATTTCGACTATACTCGTTGGATTTTGGTCGGAGTTACCGCAATATTTGCAATTGTTGTCATTTACGTGCTGTCTGCGAAAATTATAAAATCTCCCTTGGGCAGATGGAGTGCTGTTTTAGTGCTTGCGGGTGCTCTCGGAAACGGAATTGACAGACTTTTCATCGGTTATGTCGTCGATATGATTGAAGTTTTGTTTATTGATTTCTATGTTTTCAACTTTGCAGACATTTGCGTTGTAGTCTTTGGAATACTATTTTGTTTCTACATTTTATTCAACAAAGACGACCAAGACGAGCCTTTGCGTGAAAAAGCACCAAAACTTTCCAGAGCCGAACGCCGTGCAATGGAAGAGGAATATATCGAGCCAGCGATTGATGAAACAAGACGTGGCGGAGATATAGAAATGGTTCGCCGTGCAACTGTCAGAACAGCCGTGAAAACCGAGCCTGTCAGACAAGTTGTGGAAGAACCTGCAAAATACGACCCTCAAAATCCATTTTCTGAATGGGATAAATCTCCAACTGCACCAAAGCAGGAGGAGTACATAAAAGAGTACACCCCGAGAGTTGAAAAAGTTGCAACTCCCACATATGAGCCAGTTGCTCAGCCGATTGCAACACCAAAGGCAGAGCCAAAACCAAAAGCTTCAAGCGATGATTTTGACCTTGATGATATTTTAGCGGAGTTTAAAGATTAATGATTAAACTAACCATAAAAGCAGAGGAGAGCGGCGAGCGTATCGACGCTCTCCTCGTGCGCTCAATAGAAGGACAAACCCGAACATCGGTGCAACGCTTAATTGAAAGCGGTGATGTCACAGTGAATTCAAAAACTGTGAAAAAGAACTATAAAATGCGTTCAGGCGATGTTGTTAATGTAGAAATTGACGATGAAATCAGCGAAACTGAACTTATCGCTGAGGACATTCCGCTTAATATTGTTTATGAAAATGAGGACTTAATTGTCGTAAATAAAGAGCGTGGAATGGTCGTCCATCCTGCTCCAGGGCATCCGAATGGAACTTTAGTAAACGCACTTTTGCACCACTGCAAAGACAGCTTGTCAGGCATTGGCGGAGAAAAAAGACCCGGAATTGTTCACCGAATTGACAAGGACACTTCCGGGCTGATTATAGTTGCGAAGAACGACTTTGCCCACCTTGCACTGTCTGCTCAGCTTGCGGATAGAAGCCTATCGAGGGTTTACGAAGCGGTAGTTTATGGAAATTTCAAAGACGACAGCGGAACGATAAACGCCCCGATCGGCAGACATCACACAGACAGAAAACGCATGGCGGTGACCGAGAAAAACTCCAGAGAAGCGGTCACACATTACGAAGTCATAGCGAGATACAGGGGCTTCACCCACATCAGGTGCAAGCTTGAGTCGGGCAGAACACACCAAATTAGGGTTCATCTAACCCACATAGGGCACCCGCTTGTGGGCGACTTGGTCTATGGAAAAAAGAAGGCGGATAAAGGGGTTTCTGGGCAGTGTTTGCATGCAAAAGAGCTTAAATTTATCTCCCCGAAAGATGGAGAATTGGTGACAATTAACTCGGAATTGCCCGATTATTTTTGCGATGTTTTGAAAAAACTTGGTGCAGAATATTAACTCTTGCAAATTACAGAAATTTGTAATATAATGTACACAGAGATATGCAGTTATTAGGAGGGATTATCATGGATTCAATCGCAGCATACATGGGCGCTACACATGCTCAACTCATGCAAACAGTGTCGCTATCTGTCGCAGATATGGCAATGAACTCCAGCGCACAACAAATGCAAGAAATGGTGAACCAAATTAATGAAATTGCACCAGCTGTTGACGGCTTAGGAGCAAATTTGGATGTTTTAGCATAGAGTAAATGTAGATTGCCTATGGCAAATTTAAGAAAAAGACTGTGACGAACAGGGAAGCGTACGGCTTAACGTAGGCGCTTTTGTAATCGTCACAGTCTTTTTGCGTTTTATCTAATCTTTTACATAGATTTCGTAATCCCATTCTAACATTCCCGAATTTTCAATGATAGAAATAATTCCCTCGTTGAAATTAGGATAGCCAAAATAAGTGCCCGAAAGCCTGCCTTCGCCCAAGTGTCCGTAGTCATAAATCGTGTCCTCTGCACCAGCGCCGACTATATAACTCACCCACTCGCCACCCCTGTGGATATAGAGTTTTTTGCCGAGCGCTTGGGAGTTTGTTTGTGTCCACCAGCCCTCGAGATTTTCGTAAGAAACTGAACTGGTATTTTCATATTCGAAGGAGGAAGACCTATATAAAAGTGCGGCAGTTTCGGCGTTTGTCAGAGGTTTTTGAGGGTTTAAATTGTTCAAATCATCGCCAGTGACTATGCCTTTGCCCAACAGAGCTTGGATGTGTTGCTCGGCCCAAGTGCTAACAGAATTTGCGTCATTAAATTGAGCTATTTTTGTGTCGAAAAGGGGAGCTTCGCTAGCGTCCATACTGATAAATGTGCGGTTTAAAATCGTAAATGCCTGCTCACGTGTCAGTGGGTCGAAAGGTGCGAAAAATTCTGGGGAAACACCTGTCGTGATGTTATGGTAATATGCCCACTCGACTGATTTCATGCCATCCGAGGGATAAAACTGGTCTAGGTCGGTGAAATCTACGCTGAAGTCATCGGGGACTTCTTGCCTACCGAAAAGCCTCCAAAGCCAGATTACATAGTCAATTCTTGTTGTCGCCTCGTTGGGCTTAAATTCAAATTCCAAGTCTGTTGACAAAACTGCTTTTGTCAGCAAAATGTCAATTACTTGATATGCCCAGTGGTCGTCTGTAACATCGCTGGCAAAACCTGCTGAAGCGTTGATTGCAAAGGCGTTTAAACTCAGAACAGTGCATAAGAGGGTGGCTAATAATTTCTTTTTCATAAAAACAAATCCTTTCGAAAATCACAGTTTTTCAGAATTACAACCATTATAACATTGATTGGGCTATTCTAAAATGTGCTGAACGGCACATTTTAGAATAGTTTTTGGAGTGTTTTAAACATGTTAACAATCATGAAAAAAATTTTCATTTTACATTTTGTATGAAATTATGTATCAATATTTGTGTACTATTTTTCCATAAATTTACTATTTTCAATTGACAGTGTAACAAAAAAATGGTATTGTAAATTATCAATATTAGATATATTGTATAAAAAACACTTATAGGAGGAACGAAAATGAAAAAAACTCTCGCACTGATTTTAGCACTAGTAATGATGTTTAGCTTGGTTGCATGTGGTGGCGACCCTGCACCCGAAGCTGAATCAACCGCTCCTGAAGCTGAAGGCGGCGACACTTCAACTCCTGATGAGCCAGAAGCAGAAACTGAAGGCGATATTGAAATCACACTATGGACATACCCAATCGGAACTTGGGGTGGAACAGCTCCAACTGCCGACGCTATGATTGATAATTTCGAAGCGGCAAACCCCGGAATTATTGTCAATGTTGAATACTTAGACTACACATCAGGCGACGACCAAGTTATGTCCGCTATTAACGGCGAAACAACTCCTGATATCATCATGGAAGGCCCAGAACGCCTAGTTGCAAACTGGGGCGCAGCTGGTAAAATGGTTGACATTTCAGACCTTTGGACAGATGAAGTTATTGCTGACATCGAAGCAATCAGCCCAGCTGTTGTAGAAGCTTGCCAAAGCCCAGAGGGAATTTTCTATGAAATGCCTCTAGCGATGACAACTCACACTATGGCGATTAACTACGACATGTTTGAAGCTGCAGGCGCACTTCAATATATTGACGAAGAAACTCGCACATGGACAACTGAAAACTTCCTACTAGCTCTTGAAGCTATTCGTGATTCTGGCGTTGCTATCACTCCAGCTATCGTATACTGCGGTGGCCAAGGTGGCGACCAAGGAACTCGTGCTCTTGTAAACAACCTATATTCAGGTCAATATACAAATGCAGATTTCACAGAATACACAGCAAACTCAGCAGAAAACGTAATGGCACTTGACCTTCTTGTTCAAGCAACTGCTGACGGACTTCTTTCATCAGACGCATCATTCCAAGCGGCTGACGACCTTCTTGCTTTCCAAAACGGAACATCAGCAATGACATTCTGCTGGAACTCTGGTCTAGCTCTTTCATACCCTGTAGCTGAAGGATTTACACCATACCCAATGGCTTTCCCATCTGACGACGGTGTTCCTGAACTAGCAGGCGGCATGTGGGGATTTGGTATCTTCGATAATGGCGATGAGGCAAAAATCGAAGCTGCTAAAACTTTCATCACATACATGACATCAGATCCTGTTCAAGGACCTGAAAGCGTTCTAGCAAGTGGATTTTTCCCTGTGCGTGCATCACAAGGCAACATCTACGAAGGCACAGAGCGTGGCGAAGAACTTCTTCCATACATCAGCCTAATGCCTTACCTAGGCGATTACTACAACGTAATCGACGGTTGGCCAGAGCAACGTGTTCTTTGGTGGAACATGCTACAACAAGTATTTGCAGGCACACCAACACAAGAAGCTGCTGACGATTTCGTAAGCCAAGCTAACGCAAATATTGGATAAAAATTTTTGGGTTGCACACACCTATCCTGTCGGGTGGGTGTGTGCAAATTCTATTTTTAGGGAAATAAATCTTGAAATAAAAACCCTAAATATATTCTGAAAAGGAGGGTTTAACTTGGTCAAACCAGCGAATAAACTTTCAGACAGTCTTGTTAGAAAAGAAACAATTTCTGCATACTTATTTATGGCACCAGCGCTGATTTTGTTCATCGCCTTTGTCTTAGTTCCTATGGGAATTGGGCTTGTAACAAGCTTTTTTGACTACACTTTGGATACTTTTGAATTTAACGGATTAGACAACTACATACGCATGTTTAAGGATGAGATTTTCATAAAAGCTCTCATCAATACTATAATAATCGTTGTTGTATCTGTTCCAGTTGTAACTGCATTTTCTCTTTGGGTTGCAACTGTTATAAACCCAATGAAAGCTCTTCCGCGCTCGTTTTATCGTTGCGTGTTTTATCTTCCCGTGGTCACAGGTTCTGTTGCTGTCACTGTTGTTTGGAAGTGGATTTTTAATCCATACACAGGACTTTTAAACAGTGTTTTAGGCACAACAGGTTATAACTGGCTAGGAAATCCAGAAACTGCACTTTGGTGTATAGTCATGATTTTGCTGACAACTTCAGTGGGTCAACCTATAGTTTTATATGTTGCGGCACTCGGAAATGTTGACGCTGGACTTATAGAAGCGGCGAAAGTTGACGGAGCAAACAGGCATCAAGTTTTCTGGAAAGTCAAATGGCCACAAATGATGCCCACTACCTTATACATACTTGTTATCACAACAATAAACTCCTTCCAATGCTTTGCGCTAATTCAGCTACTAACTTCAGGTGGCCCACAGCACAGCACGGAAACAATTATGTATTATATTTACTTCAACGCATATAAATTCGGAGATTTCGGCTATGCAAATGCCATGGGCATGATTTTAGCTGTGATTATAGCACTGTTCTCTGCCATGCAGTTTGCAATGGCAAAAGCGGACAGGGAATAGGAGGGGAATATGAATAATGAAATCGGCACACCAAGATATGCACGCATATTAAATGGGATAGTAATCCTTGTGGTTGCGTTGTTTTTTATCTTTCCTCTGTATTGGATTATTACAGGTTCATTGAAAGAAGCCGCTGTTATTAACGCCCGTGAACCTCAGTGGTTTCCAACAGACCCAACGCTGAGCAACTATGAGCGACTATTCGACCAACCTGCTTTAAAATGGCTTTTAAATACATTTTTCATGGCTGGAATGTCAATGGTTTTGACATGTGTTTCGGCTTCAATGGCTGGGTATGCTTTGGCGAAAAAACGCTTTGTAGGGCGTAAATTAATTTTCACACTTATGGTCTGCGCAATGGCACTACCAAAACAGGTTATTGTTATTCCACTGCTCCGTGAGATGAGCTTTTTCGGCTTGCACGACAATTTATGGGCAGTAATTTTGCCAACAATTTCATGGCCTTTCGGCATTTTCTTGATGAAACAATTTTCCGAAACCATACCCACAGAAATGCTAGAAGCCGCCAGAGTTGACGGGGCAGGAGAAATTCGAACCTTTGTTCAAATAGTCTTCCCTATGATAAAACCAGGTATAGGCGCATTGGCGATTTTCACCTTTGTAAGCGCATGGAATGACTATTTCTTGCAACTGATAATGCTAACTTCAAGAGAAGGTCTTACAATTTCGCTTGGAATAGCAAAACTTCAAAGTGAAATGTCAAGTGACTTTGGGTTGATAATGGCAGGTGCGTGTCTAGCTGCAATTCCAATTATTGCAATTTTCATTGCTTTCCAAAGATATTTCACCCAAGGTATAACAATGGGCGCCGTCAAGGGGTAGGTCTTTTTACGGCTGTATAATTCACCGCAACCGCAAAATCAAAGATTTTGCTTCCATCGTCAACTGCGCTTGTCAATTTCGGTCACATATAAAAATATGCTCCCTCATTGGCAAGCTTGTTTCCTCGACTTGCGGCGTTTATAGCAGCCTACACATTAATCTACACGTTACCAAACTTCAAAAAAAGAGGAGTTTTTCCTATGTCAACTGTATCATTAAAAAATATCTATAAAGTATATGACGGTGGTGTTACTGCCGTTAATGATTTCAATCTTGAAATAAAAGACAAGGAATTTATCGTACTTGTCGGGCCTTCAGGTTGCGGAAAATCCACAACTTTAAGGATGGTTGCAGGTCTTGAAGCAATAACAGACGGAGACCTCTACATAGACGACCGCCGAGTAAATGAGGTTGAACCAAAAGACCGTGATATTGCCATGGTTTTCCAAAACTATGCACTATACCCACACATGACAGTGCGTGAAAACATGGAATTTCCGCTAAAACTCAGAAAACTTCCAAAAGAAGAAATCAGCAGAAGAGTTGAGGAAGCGGCGGAAATTTTGGGCATAACCGACTATCTAAAAAGAAAACCAAAGGCACTATCTGGCGGTCAAAGACAACGTGTCGCAATCGGTCGTGCGATAGTCCGTGAACCAAAAGTTTTGCTCATGGACGAACCGCTTTCAAACCTCGATGCAAAGCTTAGAAACCAAATGCGTGCCGAGATTATCAAGCTCAGACAGAGAATAGAAACCACCTTTGTCTACGTCACTCATGACCAAACCGAGGCTATGACTTTGGGTGACAGAATTGTCATCATGAAAGACGGTTTTGTCCAGCAAATAGGCACACCACAAGAGGTTTTCAATCGTCCAGTTAACCTTTTTGTCGCAGGATTTATAGGAACACCGCAGATGAATTTCCTAAAAAGTGAACTCAAAAAAGAGGGCAGTGATTACGGAATAACTTGCCTTGGTGCGAAAATTTCTGTGGGCGAGGAATTGACCAAAGCTATGCTTGTAAAAGGTGTCGAAAATCAAGAGGTTATCATGGGAATTCGCCCTGAACACTTGACTTTGTGCAAAGACGGCGACCCAAGTGGGATTTTGGCAACTGTGGAAGTCAGCGAGCTTATGGGCAGTGAGGTTTATCTTCATGCGACTGTTGGCGACGAAAAACAAAACATAGTTTTGCGCTTGCCCACAACCGAATTACCCACAGAATATCAGGGTCATGTGCCCTTTGGCACGAAGCTGAGCTTTACGGTCAGCCCGAATTTAATTCATCTTTTCAGCGCAGAAAATGAAAAAAGTTTTTTGGTGTAACTGTATAATATTTAACAAAAATTGCAATATTTTAGAGAGGTATGACATTAATGGATACAAAAAAATACGAGGGAATATTCCCTGCATTTTATGCTTGTTATGATGAAAACGGGGATGTATCTCGAGAACGAGCAAAGAAAATGACGCAATATTTTATAGACAAAGGTGTGCAAGGCTTGTATGTCGGCGGCTCTTCGGGAGAGTGCATTTACCAAAATTTAGAAGAGCGTAAAGCAACACTTGAAGCGGTTATGGAAGTTGCAAAAGGGAAAATTTGCGTTATCGCACATGTCGCTTGCAACAGCACGAGAGATAGTAAAATTTTGGCTGCTCATGCAGAAAGCCTTGGTGTCGATGCTATTGCAGCAATTCCGCCGATTTATTTCCGCTTACCGGACAAAGCAGTTGCAAAATATTGGAATGATATATCAGCCGCTGCGCCAAATACCGACTTTTTCATTTATAATATTCCTCAATTAGCAGGGACAATGTTAAATTCAAGTTTATTGCAGGAAATGTGCAAAAATCCGAGAGTTGTGGGCGTTAAAAACTCCTCCCCCTCACCGCAAGACATTGCGACTTGGAGAAGAGAAAATATCGTAGTTCTAAACGGCCCTGACGAGCAATTAGTCGCAGGACTTGCGATGGGCGCTTGTGGTGGAATCGGTGGTACATACGCTGTTATGCCTGAATTGTTTTTGAAAATTATGAGTGCATTTGCCGAAAATAACATTGAGCTAGCGGCCGAAATTCAAGATGAAGTATATAAAATCATCGACCTACTTTGTGCCTCGGGTGCGTCGATGTACGCTGTGGCTAAAGGTGTTTTGCGTTTGCAAGGCATAGATATTGGCTCTGTAAGAGAACCATTTTTGCCACTGAACGAGGACGATAACGCTGTGGTGAAAGCTTGCTATGAGCGAATTGAAAAAGCGATTGAAAAATTTTGTAAATAAACATTAGCATAGCTTAAAAATTGTTTTATACAAGACAATACACCCACGAAACAACTACATTTATTGTTGTTTCGTGGGTGTTTTCGCCGTCTTATTTTACTATATAGAATTTGTTAACAGAAAAACCGATAAATTCATCAACATGCTTAAGCAAAAGATTATTAGTTGACTTGTTTAACCCCAAGGCTGAGAATAAATTTTTCGAAATAGTGTTCATTCATTTTAAAAACTCCTGCACATTCGAGAACTTTTTCAAAAACTAAGCCAATTTCTTCCTTTAAAATACTATCAATATTATCAGAGTTAATATCTGTGTATTTTTGTAAAATAATGTCTACCCAATCGGCGTGTTTCTCGATTTTCTCATTTGTGCGTATATCTTCATTTTGCAAGATTGTAGCTTGTAAAATTTCAATTTCTTCTTTCAAGCGAGAGGGCAAAACAGCAAGCCCCATGACTTCGATTAGACCAATATTTTCCTTTTTTATGTGGTGTAAATGTGCGTGAGGGTGATAAACTCCTAGTGGGTGCTCTTCAGTTGTGATGTTATTTCTAAGAACCAAATCTAGTTGGAAAGCCTTGCCGACACGGCGACCGATTGGGGTGATTGTGTTGTGTGGTTCGCCGTTAGTTTCGGCAAAAATGAAGGCTTCTTCATCGGTGTAAGTTCGCCAAGCGGAGAGGATTTCATCAGATAATTCGACTAAATTCTCCCTGTTTTCACTGGTCAAACGAAGTACAGACATGGGCCAGTTTATGGTTTCTATGCACACATCTGGGTGTGAATTTATAGCGAATTTAGCTAGAGTTTCTGCTTTTTCCATGGCGAAAGTGTAGCGTCCGCCTTGGAAATGGTCGTGGCTTAATATAGAACCACCGACTATAGGTAGGTCAGCGTTAGAGCCTACAAAATAGTGTGGAAATGCTTCTAAAAAGTCTAACATTTTTGAAAAAGTAGCCTTTTCAATTTTCATAGGAACATGCTCGGCGCTGAATAATATGCAATGTTCATTGTAATAAACGTAAGGTGAATATTGAAAATGCCAAGCTTTATTTCCAATTGTCAAAGGTAAAATTCTGTGGTTTTGTCGTGCTGGCCATGTTAGATGACCACTGAAACCTTCGTTTTCTTTGCATAGCAGACAACTGGGATAACCGCTGGTTTTTTGGTTTTTCGCAGCAGCGATTGCCTTCGGGTCTTTTTCGGGTTTGGCTAGGTTGATTGTAATATCAAGTTCACCATATTTTGTCTTAGTTTTCCATTTTACGTCTTTTTCGGTGCGATATCTGCGAATATAGTCGGTATCACAACTGAATTTATAAAACCAATCAGTCGCATTTTCGGGTGAATTTTTATATAATGTATTGAATTTGCTTTGAACCTCACGGGGGAAGGGGGTCATAGCTCCCATGAGTTTTGTGTCGAGCAAATCACGGTAAACTATGCTGTCCTCAATTATTCCACGCTCGACAGCATCATCGAGAATAATTGTCAAAACTTCCTCTAAACACATTTCAGTAGATGAATAATTTTGTGTATAACTATTCAATTCCAAAATTTCCAAAAATCTATTCATCACAAAAATTCTATCTTCTTTTGCAATGAGTTCTTTTTCAATTCCGTAGTCGATTAATTTATCTAAAGCGGTGAAAACCATGGATTTAAGCCTCCTTAGAATAGCCGTTGGGGTGATTTTTGTGCCAATTCCAAGCGGAAGCGATAATTTCCTCTAAGCTATCGTGTTTTGGCTTCCAACCAAGCACGTTTTTTGCAGCTTCGCTTGAAGCGATAAGTTTCGCTGGGTCGCCTGCACGACGAGGACTTTCGACTGCTGGGATTGCGTGACCTGTAACTTTTCTTGCAGTTTCGATAACTTCACGAACAGTAAAACCAACACCATTTCCGAGGTTGAAAATTCGACTTTCTCCGCCATTTCTCAAATAATCTACTGCCAAAATATGGGCATCGGAAAGGTCGGTTACATGGATGTAATCTCTTACGCAAGTCCCGTCGGAGGTGTCGTAATCAGTTCCGAAAATGTTAATTTCTGCACGTTGGTTGTTTGGGACTTGCAAAATTAGTGGAATTAAATGGCTTTCAGGATTGTGCGCTTCGCCGATTTCACCCGAAGCGTCAGCTCCGCAAGCGTTGAAATATCTAAGTGAAACGAACTTCAAACCGTGTGCTTCTGATGTCCATTTGAACATCTTTTCCATTGCGAGTTTGGTCTCGCCATATGGATTTGTTGGTTCTGCCCTGTCGGTTTCCAAAATTGGAACTCTTTCAGGTTCGCCATAAGTAGCGGCGGTTGATGAAAAAACTACCATTTTGACATTTGCTTCCACCAAAGCGTCGAGTAATTTTTTTGTTTTGCATAGGTTGTTTTCATAGTATTTTAAAGGAACGTTTACGCTTTCGCCGACTAAAGAGTAAGCCGCAAAATGTATCACAGCCTCAACTTTTTCCTTGTTACATACATCTACAATAAATTTGACATCGCTGATGTCACCTTTAAAAAATTTTGCTCTTTTATCTACAGCTTTTTCAAAACCAGTTTCCAAATTATCGACAACTACAACGCTTTCACCTTTTTCGCAAAGCTGTCTCACTGTGTGAGAACCGATATATCCAGCCCCACCTAGAACTAAAATTGACATAAAATATACTCCATTCCACCGAAAAACGGTTAATTTATTTAATTTCTATACCACCGACATGTCGAACTGACAATATATAACATTTTCCTTCGCCTAAAACTGCTTCCATTTTTTGCTTAAATTCTTCCAGTAAATTTATGGGAACAAAGGCTTGAACCGTGCCTGCAAAGCCACCGCCGTGAACTCGGAAAGCGCCTTTTCCTTGCAAAAATTCTTCGCATAAAGCGAGTGCAACCGCAATTTTTTGGTTGTGTATATCTTTGACAGCGTAGATATTTTGAAGGTACATAAATGATGAATAACCCGACTCAGTTACCAATTTCAGGAATTTATCATAATCCTTTTCTTTCAATGCTTTTGCCTCCAAAACCGCTCTTTCTGTGTCGTTTTGAAAGTGCAAAGCTCGCAAAAATGCTCTATCGCCAAATTTTTCACAAAGTTCCGCTGTGTTACTCAAAAGTTCGGATTTTGTGATTTCTCTAAGGTGTTTTTTATTAAAAAATGAGGCGATTTTTCCCATTTCTTGGGCAATTTCAGCATATTCATTTGTTAGATCTGCATGGTCAGCGCCCGAGTCAATTATGCAAATTGCATGTTTCATGTCCTCGGTTGAGAACTCGACTTGCTCGATTATGGGATTTTCTGGGTCTTTAAAATCAATCGCAACCACGTTTCCGACCGACGAAGCCATCTG
>CAYJOS010000015.1:0-25795 GCA_964371875.1 uncultured Oscillospiraceae bacterium
GAGCACCTGCCTTTTAAGCAGGGTGTCCGGAGTTCGAATCTCCGCTGGATCACCAAGCGTTATTCGCTAAAATAATGTCATCGACTTTTTCAGTCGGTGACATTCTTTTTTTGCCCGTTTTTGAGTGTAAAACGGCAATTTATAGTGCAAAATGTTTAGAGTCGAGTGAGTGAAAATAGATTGAAAAATATAGATGTCATCTGGGTAAAAAATGGTGTTTTAGGACTCGAACTCTAACGAGTGGAGATAAATGATATGATCATTTAATAACAAAACAAAAATCCGAACATCTTCTTTCAATAGAGAATGTTCGGATTTTTGCCGTTTATAATAAAAGGAATAGTCAAATTAATCTGTAAAAACTTGAACCCAGTATCCATCTTTGAAAGCAACACCCATTTGTTTATAATCTTCAGACATAACATTTTCCCTATGTCCTACGGAACTCATCAAGGATTGCAGCGCACCTCTTGGTGTTTTTTTGCCTATGGCTATGTTTTCGCCAAAAGTACCATAGCATATTCCAAGCTCGTCTAGGGCAGTTTCTGCCATAGTTCCATCGGGTCTTTGGTGTTCCAGTTCAATATTTTCGCTGACTTCTTCGGCACGGATTTTCGCCGCTTCGCATAATTCTTCGCTCATAGTAAGTGGCGCTAATCCATATCTTGAACGCTCAATATTAACAAGCCTTAAAAATTCTTCCTCATACTCAGACACAGGTAAAATGTCCTTTGGAATATCTATGGTAATTAACTCACTAGCCTCGTCCCAACCAATCTCAAAGCCAAGCGCGCCACCTATATCTCGCAATTTATAATAGGTATTTCCATTGAAAATATAAGCATCAAGCGAAACTAAATTTCCATCAACATACACAGGAATATTGCTTTTTGTGACAGTATCCGAATTATTTTTGTAACTCCTATTTTCCCAAAAATTATATTCTACATATTCCCACGCTAAATATTCAGGATCGCCGTGCCTCCCTATCGTTACCCTTGTAGCATAATTAGTGTCTGTAATAATATTGATTTGGTTTGCATATTCATTCCAAACCACGTTGAAATTTGTGATATCTCCCACCTCTCTAAGCTTAAAATAGTTATGCCCATCAATTAGCAATGTCTTGAAAGGCTCTTTATCCCCATCAATTATCGTCATAGCATAATTTGCATTTGCATGGGCAGTCTCTGTCGTTGCTTGTCGGTTTGTGTTTGGGTATGTAATTTCTTTGAGCTTAACCGTTTCTTCTTTTTCAAGTTTTAC
This sequence comes from uncultured Oscillospiraceae bacterium, assembly GCA_964371875.1. Classification (GTDB taxonomy): domain Bacteria; phylum Bacillota; class Clostridia; order Oscillospirales; family Oscillospiraceae; genus Heteroscillospira. The sequence continues at coordinate 1,267 of CAYJOS010000015.1, forward strand.
ATCTTCCAAAATCAAATATGGTTCAAACAAAAAATTATATTCATCAAACCTGCCATTTCCAATTTCGCCTGTTCTGCCCATTCCCCAGCCGAATAAATCGCCGTTGTTTTGCAAAGCAAGAACTGCCGTTCCTGTTTCGACAGCGTTTACGTCTTCCATGAGGTTCAAAGGTTCGGAAATCGCTTCTCCCACTTGAAAGAAGTTGGTTGTTGCAAGTTCATGTTCCATAAGTTGCCCACGACCAGCATTGCCCCAGCCCCAAAGAACACCCTCATCCGTTATCGCCATTGCATAACGGTAACCAGTGGAAACTTGAGTAGGATTTGATATATATTCGTTGGCAATTGTTCCCTCTTTAAGCTCCATTCCATATTCTGCGGTATCATAAGTGTCGTTGTACTTGGGCAAAAATTCGTTATCAAGCGTTTTGCTCCACAGAATAGTTCCATTATTGTCCAAAGCAACTATTTCATCATACAGAGAAAAACTATCAATATTATCTGCCATTTTTTGTGGGAAATTTTCTCTATAATCTATAATGTCATTATTTTGCTCCCAAAACCAAAGAGAACCATCGGTTTTCAAAGCTACAGTCACAGAATCGCCTGCTTCTACAGCGACAACATCATCCATGACTTTTATAGGTGTGAAATATAGCTCATCAGAAGCCCCTGCGCCTAAAATTCCACGAAAATTATTGCCAAATGCCCAAAGCGAGCCGTCTTCCAAAATTACCATGGTATGCTTTCTGCCAGCAGAAACGCTCAAAACATTGTCCATAACTTTTACGGGAGTTGTACTAAAATTTGTGCTTACAGGTTCTTTATATGAGCCATAGTGAAAAACAGAACCTTGAGCCGGGAGTGAGTTTTGCACACTAATTTTAATTCCGCCACCTCCGTCACCGAGTTGCCCGTTTTCATTATTTCCCCATGCCCATAGCGAACCGTCCTCTTTAATTGCCATGCTATGTTCAGCGGAAACAGAAACTGATACAAATCCTTCTCCGACTTTAACAGGTGTCAGCCTATTTTCTGTTGTGCCGTCACCAAGCTCACCTAGAACGTTTTCGCCCCATGCCCAAAGGTCTCCATTTTCGGTGATTGCCATGCTGTGGCTTCCGTTTGTGGCTATGGTTTCGTGCCTGATTGTTATAGTTTCTCCCACGGCTGATACCGTGGGAGTTATTATTGGGCTAACAATCAAAGTCAATGCGAGAGTTATCGATAAACAATTTTTTGCAATTATTTTCATGTTTGCCTCCAAATATTAAACTTTAATCCACATAAGAACTCGAAGTGTCTATGCGAATATTTTTAGTTGCCTCGTCATATATAACACCAAAATCAATCACATCGGCAACATCACGAAGTTTAAAATAATTGTTTCCACCTATATTATAAGCGGTTAAACTGATTTTTTCGCCGTCTAAATAGACAGACGCTGTGCTTTCAGTTCCCTCTTTGTCCACGCCGTCGCCTTTGCCCATTTCACCGCCGACTGCTGTGTAATTTTCGCCTGAAGTCATGTCGATAGCGTTGGTTTCACCGTTCCAAGAAATTTCAAATTGTTTCTCAGTGCCGTTTACAAGTGAAGCTAAGTCACGGAGTTTGAAATAGTTATTGCCGTCAATATTATATGCTTCCATGGAAATTTCTTCGCTGTCCATCAAAATAGCAGATGGAGTTGAAATTGCAATTATTTTATTTATTGTTATGCCGTCATTTAGGTCAATGATAAAGAACTCGGATTTATATGTGTTTTCGTCTTGAATTTCTCCGATGAAAATATTGTCGCCTTGGTAATAAATGTATGCATATTCAAATGGTAAAATTGTGTTAAAGTTTGTATCAATAAGACCTGCTTTGCTCAATTCACCTTTGCGTGCAACGCTGTGTCCATCTTCAAAATCTGTTGCATTGTTATAAACTTCGGGCGAAACAATGTTTCCGTTTTTATCTATAACATGTGCAGTATAATCTGAATGGTTTTCTACAACAGCATAGCCGTTTGAGAATTTTCCGAGATAATCATAGTCAGCCGAAATTACAATTTCACCGCTTTTATTTATGTATCCACCGTCAAAAGGGGCTAGTCCTTCGGAAAAGTCTCCTGCTAGTTTAATATTATCCGCAACAACAAGTTCCTCTTCTCCGTTCATATTTATATAGCTCGACACACCGTCTTTGAAAGCTTTAGATAATCCATCGCTATATGGTGCCATAGAACTATATATAAAATCTGTATATAATTTGCCTGTTTCGTCCATTAACGCACCTGCTGTGGTAGCAGGAGTAAAGCCAAAGACTTCATCGACACCCGCCAAAAATCTGTCGTCAGCAAGTCTGAATATAGCGCCGTGATAGTCAGATACTTCGTTACCGCTTTTATCAATAAGCACAACACCATCGGCGGTTTCAACTATTGCAACTCCACCTTCAAAGTCTTGAACAGCATCGTATTTATAGTCAATCACAAGCTCTCCGTTTGTGTTTATAAAGCCAAACAAACCATCTTTTTCGACTCCAGCCAAACCTTCGCTAAAATCTCTCGTTTTACCGTAGTCTTCGTCGTTGATAAAGTTACCGTTTTTATCAATATAGTGTGTGTCATATGTGTTATTGCCGCCAGCGTCAGTTCCAATAATGCTAGTAACTCGGGCTATGCCGTCATTAAAGTCATAGCAATAATTAAATTGCATAGGAATTATAATTTCACCTGCTTGATTTATGTATCCACCATTGCCGTTTTCGTCATAAACTCCAATAAGTCCCTCACTCAGGCTAGTCCAGCCTTCATATCGTCCAGGGTCATAGCCGATGGGGGTGATTGTCGGTGCGGCAAAAGCACTCACACCTGAAAATAACATACTTGCTGAGATTAGTCCTGCGAAAATTTTACGTTTCATTTTAAACTCTCCTCCGTATTACCATTTTATGTAATGGTTTATTTATGACATATGATAGCACTATTTTATCTAATTGTCAAATAGTTCTGAAATATATTTCAAATCATTCTGAATTATTTTGAATTATATATAGCAAAATCTTGACACATCAAAACCAATTTGTTACAATAACATAAACTAGCAAAAGGAGTTATTTTATGCAAAACGATAAACTCTATCAATTTCTAACCACAAAATGTAAGGAAAACGGAGTTGCGATCGAGGGTTTGCCCTCACAATTCGGCTTCAGCCGTTCGACTTTATATCGCCACATGAAGGGCATGATTAAAATGAGTGCCGAAGTGCAAGAAACTTTTTCTGCACTACTTTCATTAAACGAAGCCGAAATGCAAGAATTTTCTAATTTAATAAACGAAACGACACTGGATAGCAATTTAATTGCCGCCCGTGCCGTCTTAGATGACTTTGTATTTGAACACAAAAACAAGCCCAATACCCCCGAAAATATACGCTTCGCTTTTTATGACAATGACACATTTTTGCGCACTTCTGATGAACTTTACGACACAGTTTTAGCTCTCCTAAGCTCGGGAAAAGTCACCTGTGAAGTTAGTGCGATAAACTGCCTAACACCAAAATTGTCGACTTCGGTTATGGGATTTTTGGAAAAATTACTTGAAAAATCAAATTCTGTAAAAGTTGAGCATTTGCTCACATATTCGCCCAGCAATCCACTACACAACACCATGACGCTAATTGACATTTTACCGCTTTTGTCCTATGAGGGGTATACAGCTTTTTATAACAAAGCCGAAATTAATGCCGAAAATTTTGCACTTTTGGAGCATACAGTGCTGATTTCGGTAAAATCTGAAGAAATTCAGAAATATTTTTTCCTATCTTTTACAGACGATATGCTCTCCAGTTGCCTGTCAACATCTGACAAAAATGTCTATGCTTTTTTCATGGACAACTATAAAACCTACAAGAAAAATTTCAGTTCTGCATTAAATACTGTCGGTTTAGGTGTTTTAAGTGACCAAATCGCACAGCTACAGGAGAGTTCAAATTGCTATATTATTAAGTCGGATTTTTGCTATGACCGCATACCAATCTCGGCTTATAACCACCTATTCGCCAGAATTTCTCCCGAGGAAATGGCAACGCTTCAGGGCGGAATTGGCTCTGCTGACTCTCTTGGAAACCAAACTTTAGAGGACGCAGTTTCCGTAATCGCAGACCGAATTTCCTCCTCATTTTTGAATAAACATATAGACGTTTATTCTGTCGGTGGTCTGACAAATTTCGCCAAAACAGGGCGAATAACAGAGCATTTTGCTTTCATGCCCTCCTTTGATAACGAAGAGAGGAAAATGATTTTAGAGTATATAAAAGGTCGATATGTGGACGAAAATGACGATTACACACTATATATCACACAAAAACCTATATTAGAGCAAGGCTATATTTTGCTCGCTTTTGAAAATTCAGGGCTTATAGTTGAGTATAACAAAAGCCAGTATGCTATAGGTCGTTTTCACAGTCTTTATATTAAAAATGAACTGCTCGCCGAACCAATTATTGACTATATCAAATACCAAATCCCAGAGAAACATGCAATCAGCCGTGAGGAAACCATTGCATTTCTTGATAGATTAATTTCAGAATTATAGGAGAGAGAAAATGAGAAAAGTATTATCAATTTTGCTAACACTTACCATGGTTTTCGGCTTGTTTCCTGTAGGTGCATCTGCACTCACCGAACATGAAAAGGTCGAAATCGGAGAACTTTTGGACAATTCCATAGTTTTGACAACTAAATCACCTATCGCATATGTCTGGGGTGAGAGGGAATATGTAGACCCTGAAAATTATGATGTTTTGCCAGTGATTGAAAACGGCAGAACCTTAGTTCCTGTTCGTTTTGTAGCAGAAAGCCTTGGTGCAGAAATCACATGGAACTCAGATACTCAAACTGTGGTTATATTTTCTGACGATGATTTTATCAGCATCACAATAGGCAAAGACGAGATGATATTAAACGATGAAACCATTGCACTTGATGTGCCTGCGAAAATCGAAAACGGCAGAACTTTAGTCCCATTACGTGCAATTTCTGAAGCACTTGACATGAATATTTTCTATCATGACGGCTTTATTTTGATAAGTGCTGATGAAATTTTCTTAGATGTTAATGACGAAGATGTTGTGACAATTATCGACTTTTTAAGCTATGTAATGCTTGTTTATACAACAGGTTCAGGCGAAGATTTTACTTTTATGGACAAAACTGTGCCACGTGATGGTGTTTTGGTTTTGACTGATGATAATTTGCCTTTTGAAACGAGAGACGCTGTGGCTGTTACAGGAGGCTTAGTCATTGACCATGTGTCAATCACAAAAGAGGACAGCGAAAATTATAGAATAAAAATGGATGTTCACAACACAAGTTCTACCATGGGTATTGCTGAATTTTACGATAAAAACGGTGAATTAATAGAATATGAAATGATTAATAAATTAAAGCCTGTAGTATCATCCATAGGCGAAACGGCTGAAAAAGCTCTTGATGTAACCTTTGGATTTGGCTGGGCAATTGGCGAAACAATAATGGGTAACGAACACGCTTTTGGCTATGAATATGCTTTAAATGCAGAAATTACGACAATAGATATTGTTGTACCTATTGGATCTTACATGTTTATGACGACTAATGTGAAAGAGTCTGAGCTGCTGTTTATTTACGACTTTGTAAATCTAGCTGTCGAAGCGGTAAGTCTATTAACCGTGTGGGCTCCTACCACGAGCGCTAAAGATAAAGACGATTTAGTATTAGATATTACCATGCAAGTTTTCGATGTTTTTAAAGACGACTTAAAAGACGGGGTTTTATCTGGAGCCTCCCTTGACAAGTTGCTGGAAAAAACGCTTGCTATTGGTGATCTTGACAAATTAACAGCAAACTTCCTCGATGTTGTAACAGATTTAATTAATGGTCAAGAAATTGATTTATTAAAATATTACAAAGACCAACTAAATATCTTAGGTCTAGGCGTTGCATCATCTTCACTGGAAGAGGCTTTAACCAAAGCCGGTGGATTAGCTGGCGCTGGTCTTGAGATTTGCTTTGCCATGGGCGATGCGTCAAACCTTACTTATTTTGTCTTGGATATGTCAAAAGCACTCGAAACAGACCCACTTTTACTTGTCACCGACTTTGAAGATGTAAGCCCTGCTTTTAACGATGCAACACAGTTTGTCGGTCATTGGGAAATTGATATAGATCTTACAATAGCTGAAAATGGCGAAGCGCCTGGTGTTACTTTTGGAAGCATGTTTAAGCTTGGAAACGGAATGACTTTAGATAGAACAGGTGGTTTTTCTTATGGCTTTTCATGGCTTGGCACAACCGGAACATTTGATTTGGTTGATGGAGTAATTGAATTTAATGGTACAAATTACGAAGAAGAGGACGACAAGGGCGAGATATTCCCTGAAGAAATTGATGGTGAAACATATCTATATATGCCTGTTTTGGGTGGAGAATATGGAGTTTATTGGAAGAAAAACACTAATAACTGGAAAGATGCTTACATCGAATATGTCGAAAAGCACGACTCGGAAATGACCATAACTTCGTTTAGTTATATTTTAACAGACTTGAATTTGGACAACATGCCCGAGCTTTTTGTCAATGGTTTCACCCCAATCCAAGGCGACAGACTTTTAACTTATACGCCAAACGGACTTGATGCGGAAAGTATTTTAAGTGCCTCGGGACTTCATTTCGATTCAAGCAAAAATACAATTTTGCTCGAAAGCGCCAATGGCGGAGTTTTTTCACACTATATTTACAAAATTACTTACGATGGATTTGAAAAAATATCCTACGGTGATTGGGGCGCAACCTCTTTGGTTGACGGATATTTTTGGGAAAACGAGGAAGTAAGCCAAGATGTATATGAGCAAAAGTTAGCTGAATATTTTGACTTTGACTATGCTACACAAATTTTCCCATACACAGATATGTATACAGCTGACGAAATAATTGACGAAATTAATAAGTATTAATTTATTCAGTTGAATCGAGTCCTTGTGCAACACATTTTTGTCAAGATCAATATTGCCAAGAACAAAACTGCAACAATAATAAATCAGTGCAACCCTCGAAAACGTGTAGAGAAAATTTGGTATAGCACAATTGGTCTTATAGGATTTACCTATAAGACCAATTAGTTTTTTGCGCTTTTTCAAGCTACAAGTTATACAGTTAATGGTGTTTTTGGTTGTCCGTCACGTTCACGCCAAATGTCACCAAGTGCTTCATAATCAAGCACGGAAGTTTGCATATATTTAAACAAAATTTGCTTAATTCTCTCACCCCAAGTGTCACGCAAACCGTCGATATAACCCCAATATGACTGGAAAATTTCGAGTAAACGGCAAGCAGTGAAAAAGTCAATTAGCTCATCGTCTTGTGGGTTTGGTGCATCTTGTTTTCCTTCAAAATATTCGTTCCAGAAGGCTTTTTCGGCTAATTTATACTCATTTTCGCCGTAAAAGTTAAAAACAAAAAATCTCAAAGCGTAAAGTTCAAACTGCCATGGTGCAGATTGAGAACTTTCAACGTCAAAATAACCGCTAACTTTTCCATTTTCGACAAAGAAATTTCCGCCGTGCATATCCGTAATTGCTAGGGTTGCAGGGCTATTTTTTATGTCTAAAATTTCTCTGTAAAAATCAAATTTTTTATCAAAAAAACTTTTCACGTCTTCATATTCACTATCAGAAAGTCCGCCTTTTAGCTGGCATTTTTTCATTAAATCGTCGTTTATGCTCTTGTAACGGTCGGCGAAATTTGTGATATTTTCAGGCTCTAGGACACTATTTACCATTATATTTCCAAAACTTGTAAATCTAGATTTGTGCAGAATATGAAAATGCTCGCCCAAACTTCTCATAACAGATATAAATTCATCAAAATTATGCTCGCAATTTTCCATATATTTCGGCAAATCGCAGCCTGAAGTACACTCGACAACTATACATTTACCATAAGGTGTTTCAAAAATCCCACGGGCAAAAGGCGCTGGTGCTCCACAATTTCGTATTAAATCAAACAGATAACTTTCACGTTCTAAGGAAAGTTCACCGCCGAACATAGTATCTACATGGGCAGATTGAAAACCTTTTTCTGTTTCTCTGATTGTGGGGAATTTGATTATCCAAACTTTTCCTTCATGGTCAATTCCGTCAAAAACTATATGGTTTGAACCACCCGAAAGCATACGGATATTAGAAAGTTCAACACCGTGGCCTGACAAAGATTTTGACAAAACTTCAAAGTTTATATCATGCATTTTCTTGAGCCTCCAATTTTTTTATATATCTGTATATGGTAGCCTCTGAATATTCGAGTTTGTGCGCAACATCGCTGACCGAGCCTTTGATTAGGAAAACACCTCTCGAGCTCATCTCACGAATTAAACTATGTTTTTCAAAGGTTGTCATATGCGAAATGTCTGTTGAATATCGTCTTTCACCCTCGGCAATTACATCATCTATGACATCATTAACACTGACTTCCACTTTTGTAATACTTTCATGCGTGTCGATTGCTGGTGATTCTATCGTTGTAATTCCGTTTGTAAAAACGTCTATTATTTCACGAACTTTCACAAATTCGTCAACATTAGCAGTTACTGTAAGCATATACATTATCTCGCCATTCTCATCCTTGAAAAAAAAGGTGGATGCACGAAGTCTGTTCATGTTTTTTGATAGATTTTTGTAATTTGCCACGAATGGAAAGTTTGAAAAATCAGGGGATTTTAAAAACGCCGCCTCCTTATCTTTGATAGGCGCACCTACGTAAATTTCACTACCAAAAGCGTGTTTGACGAACAAATAATGTGTCCTGTCCGAAACTGTCACTTGGAACATTTTTCCTAAAGTCGCTGACAGCATATGACAAAGGTTGAAAAGTACTGTTGTATCATAATTCATAAAATAACTCCCTATGTAAAATCCTTTTTCTATACTTAATAATAACAGACTTTTTTAAAATGTCAATATGCGAATTTTTTTGCATGATTAAAAATTATTCGCAATTAGCTATTGACAATGTACAAAAAATCTGTTAGTATTAACTCAAGATATATGACTTTTGACATATTTCATAATTAAATTGCTAAAATTATTGCAAGTTGCACAATTTTTCGCAAAACACATTTAGGAGGTATACTCAATGCTTCGGTATACGGCAAAAAGATTTGTTTCCATGATTATAACCTTGTTCTTAATCGCAACAGCAACCTTCTTTTTGATGAATGCAATTCCGGGTGACCCTTTTGCTCTCGACACGGACACACCGCAGGTAATTCGAGATTCGCTAAATCAGCAATATGGCTTAGACAAGCCATTGATGGAAAGATATTTCATTTATATGGAAAACCTTCTCCATTTAGATTTTGGTGAAAGTATGAAAACCCGTGGCTTATCCGTAACCGAAAAAGTCGCTGAAACAATGCCTGTTTCTGCTACAGTCGGGCTTGGCGGTGTTTTGGTCGGAGTTGTTGTGGGAATTGTTTTCGGAATAATTGCTGCACTGAAAAACGGAAAGACTTTTGACTATTTTGTAATCATCGCTGCAATACTTGGTGTTTCAATTCCAAACTTCGTTTTTGCAACACTGCTTCAAAGACTTTTTGCAGTTAACCTTGAATGGTTTCCTGTCGCTGGGTACAGAGGTTGGTCTTATCTATTCCTACCGATTATGGCGGCGGCTATGCAAAATATAGCATTTTATGCACGTATGCTACGTTCTGGAATGCTAGATGTTATGAATCAAGATTATATCCTAACCGCTGAAAGCAAAGGACTAAGTCGAAGAAAAGTTATAATGCGTCACGTTTTACGAAACAGTATGCTACCGCTTGTAACATCCTTTGGTCCTATGATTGCAGGTGTTTTAACTGGTAACTTTGTTATAGAAAAGACCTTTAACATCCCAGGAATTGGTAATGCTATGATTTTGGCAATTCAAGGCTCTGACTATATGATGATTATGGGATTAACCGTTATTTTCAGTTCAATTTCCGTTTTAATGTACTTTATAGTAGATATTTTATACGGTGTTGTTGATCCAAGAATTCGAGTTCAATAGGAGGAAATGTAAATGACACTTAATGAGAATATACCACAAAACCCTGCAAAAGAGCTTTTTGTACCTGTTGATAAGGAAAGCTTAAACGCAGACGCACTTACCAGACCATCTCTCAGTTATTGGAAAGATGCTGGCAGACGTTTTAGACAAAATAAGGTTGCAATGGCTGCACTTTTTGTTTTAGTTGTTGTAATATTATTTGCGATTTTCGCACCTATGCTAAGTCCTTATACATATGACGAAAACAACTGGGAAATTTCAAATCAACCTCCAAGCGCCGAACATCCTTTTGGAACTGACGGCTTAGGACGTGACCAATGGGTTCGCTGTTGGGAAGGTGCGAGAGTAAGCCTTTTAATCGGAGCATCTGTTGCACTGGTTAACGCAATTATCGGTATTTTATACGGTGGAACTTCAGGTCTTTTAGGTGGCACTGCCGACCTTATTATGATGAGAATTTGTGAAGTTATAGGCGCTGTTCCTCAAATTTTGTGGGTAACACTACTGGTTTTGGTTTTAGCTCCTGGATTTTTACCAATTATCATTGCACTATCCGCCACGGGTTGGATAGGCATGGCAAGGCTTTTCCGCGGACAAGTTTTATCACTCAAACAACGTGAATTTGTCATGGCAAGCCGTTCACTTGGAACAGGCAATTTGTGGGTCATTGTAAAACACCTTGTTCCAAACGCAATTAGCCCAATTATCACAAGCATGGCTTTTGCTGTTCCTGCGGCGATTTTTGCGGAAGCATTTTTGAGCTATATCGGCTTAGGACTTCCTCTACCACAAGCGAGCTGGGGAAACCTTGTAAGCAATGGTGCAAACAACTTCCTAACTTATCCACATCTGCTAGTTTTTCCTGCAATCCTAATTTGCATTACAATGTTAAGTTTTACATTAATCGGCGATGCTCTTCGTGATGCACTCGACCCAAGAATGAAAAAGTAGGAGAAATACAATGAAAGATACTATATTAAATATAAACGACTTACATTTTTCATTTAAAACACATTTCGGCGAAATCCAAGCCGTTCGAGGTGTCAGCCTAGAAATAGAACGTGGCGAAACACTGGGCATAGTTGGTGAGTCGGGTTGTGGAAAAAGCGTAACAGCAAGAAGCATTATAAAACTCCACCCAGGGACAAACGGCATTTACAAAAACGGTTCTATAGATTTTAATGGTCAAGATATTTTAAAAATGTCCCAAAAGGAAGTTTTAAAACTCCGTGCAGAAAAAATTCGCATGGTTTTCCAAGACCCTATGACAAGCCTAAACCCCACAATGCGAGTTGGCCAGCAAATTATGGAAGGCATTTTGGAAGCACATCCAAAAATGCCAAAATCCGAAGCGAAAGAAATTGCACTGCAATCGCTTAGAGATACAGGAATTCCAAATGCTGAGGAGAGATTTAAGCAATTTCCCCACCAATTTTCAGGCGGTATGCGTCAACGTGTTATGATAGCACTTGCTATGGCTGTAACTCCCGAACTGCTTATCTGCGACGAGCCGACAACAGCGCTGGACGTTACACTTCAAGCACAAATTTTGGATTTGATTAAAGAACTTCAAAAAAAGCAAAATACAACAATTATACTTATCACTCATGACCTTGGTGTTGTTGCAAATTCAGCTGACCACGTTGCAGTTATGTATGCAGGAAAAGTTGTTGAATATGGCACTACAAAAGAAATTTTCTACAACGGACTACACCCTTACACTTGGGGAGTTTTGCACTCCGTACCGCCTATAGATGTTGACTCATCAGTTCCGCTATCGCCAATTCCGGGAACACCACCTGACCTATTTAATCCACCTGTTGGCTGTTCTTTTGCGGCTAGATGTCCGCACGCTATGGAAGTTTGCAGAACAATGCAACCACCATCTTTCTTATCAGGCGAAGCCCACACAGTAAGTTGCTGGCTTTACCACGAAAATGCACCAAAAATAAACAATCCTATCACAAACAAGGAGGTATGTTTATGAATAAACCCTTGTTAGAAGTCAATAATTTAAGCCAAAAATTTAAAGTTGGAAGAAATAAGTTTGTTTCCGCTGTAAACGATATCAGCTTCACGGTAAACAAAGGAGAAACCTTGGGTGTTGTCGGTGAATCTGGTTGTGGAAAAACCACACTGGGACGTTCTGTTATGGGAATTTACACTCCCACAGAGGGCGAAGTAATTTATGAGGGAACAACCGTTGATTTTAAAGACAAACAACACAAGAAAAATTATGCTTCAAAAGTTCAAATGATTTTCCAAGACCCCTTTGCATGTCTAAACCCCAGAATGACAGTCGGCGAAATAATTTGCGAGGGCTGGAACTATCACCGTATGTTCACTCCTGAAGAACGTCAAAAGAAAATGGTTGAACTGCTTGAACTTGTCGGATTAAACCAAGAGCACAGCACACGTTTTCCGCATGAGTTTTCAGGTGGACAAAGACAGCGTATAGGAATTGCAAGAGCCTTGTCTATGAACCCTGATGTCATAATTTGTGACGAGCCTATAAGCGCCTTGGATGTTTCAATTCAAGCTCAAGTTATGAACTTGCTCATGGAATTACAGCGTAAAAAAGGTTTGACTTATATTTTCATCGCCCACGATTTGCTAATGGTTCGATATATTTCGACAAATATTTTGGTTATGTATTTGGGTACAAAAGTTGAATATGGAACATCAAACGATGTTTTTTATCGCCCCGTACACCCCTATACAGAAGCACTTTTCTCAGCAATCCCAGTTCCAGACCCTGACTTGGACGAAACAAGAGAGCGTATTATGCTAAAAGGCGATTTGCCCTCTCCGATTAATGCACCGAAGGGTTGCCCATTTTCGACAAGATGTAAATATGTACAAAATATTTGCAAAGAAACCCGCCCAGAGAGCAAAGAAGTTGCAAAAGGTCATTTTTGTGCTTGTCACTTCCCCTTGCTACAAAATTTAGAAAATCCATTGCCAAATCATTGCAAAGAATGAAATTGGTAATTGATTAAATAGGCAAAATGAAAAATGAAAAACAAGATTTGGAGGACTAAAATGAAAAAGAAATTCAGAGGAATACTTGCTGGTACATTAGCATTAACAATGTTCGCAGGTTGCGCAGCACCAGGGCTTGAAGAAGAACCTGTAACTGAAGGTGAAAACGGCGAAGTAGTTGAAGGTGAAAGCGCTGAAGCTATGGTTTTCAATACTGTCATCGGCGGAAACCCCACAATTCTTGACCCAATCATGTATAGAGATGCAAACGCAAATACGCCTATAGCAATGACACATGAAACACTCGTCCGCTATGATGAAAGCGGTATGGGATGGGAGCCAGGTTTGGCTGAAGATGTCGTTGCAAATGAAGATTTCACAGTTTGGACTTTCACACTACGCGAAGATGCAGTTTGGTCTGATGGAACTCCTGTCACAGCGGAAGATGTTGTTTATTCTTTCCAACGTCCATTAAATCCAGAGATGGCTTCACCAAATGTAAATGACTTCCTAATTTTTGAAAATGCCCGTGAAATTTATGAAAGCAGAACAGAAGCAGACGACGCAGAGCCTATTGAAGACATTCCATACGAAGAGCTAGGCGTTAAAGCAGTTGATGGAAATAAAGTTGAGTTCACTCTTGTCAATCCAACTGACTATTTCCTAGACTATATCCGCACACCAGCATTCGCTCCTGTTCAAAAAGCTTTGGCTGAAGAACTTGGCGTTTTGTACGGAACAAGCCATGAAAACATCATGGAATCAGGCCCATTTGTTATGACTGATTGGCAACAAGAAGTTTTAATAATTTTGGACAAAAACGAAAGCTACTGGGATGCTGACACAGTTCAAGTAGATCAAGTTAACTGCAACATCGTCGCTGACGCTAACACAGTTATGAGCATGTATGACACAGGCGCACTTGATTTCATGAAAATTTCACAAGAAGTTGCAGATTCAGGTAAATATGAAAATGTACAAGAACTTCGCCAACTTTCGACTCAAATCATTCAATTTAACAGCCACGAAACAATTGAAGGCGTTGAAACAAACTACTTCGCAAACGAAAAAATTCGTGAAGCACTTGCTCTAACTTTTGACCGTGAAGGCTATGCAACAAATGTTGTTAAACAACCAAAAGGCGCAGCTTATGGTATTGTTCCTTTCGGAATGCGTGGTTCTGAGGATGGCGATTTCCGTGAACAACAAGGCGACCTTGTTTTCGACCTTGCAAACTTCCCAGGCGGAGAATTTGACGGTGTTGAATATCCAGAGGGCGCAGAAGGTGCAGTAATGCGTGCAAACGACCTATTCGAAGAAGGTCTAGCAGAACTTGGAAAAACAAAAGAAGAATTTGAAGCAGAAGCTGAATTCGTTCTTCCAAACGCACCCGAAACAGTTCAAAACACACAAGCGATACAAGCTATGTGGAAAGAACACCTAGGCGTAGAAGTTCTTATGAAACCACTAGAAATGACAAACCTAATGCCCTATATCCTAAACGGTACATACCAATGCCTAATCGGTGGTGGCCCATCTGGTTCAACTTATGACGCTGGTGAGTTCCTAGGATTTATCTACAACGAAAACCAATGGGAAAATGAAGAATATCGCACACATTGGGAAAAAATTCTAACTTCATCAGGTGAAGAACGTATAGAACTTATCAAAGAAGCTGAGAAAATGGCTTGCGACGCATATCTATACATCCCTGTAACCTTTAGATATGAAAACTATGTACAAAGTGACAGCGTTGAAGGACTACGCCAGTTCAGCGTTGGTCTTGCTTACGACTACAAATATGTAACAGTTTCCTAGTTTAAACCACACACACTATTTCGGGTTTATCCCGAAATAGTGTGCCAGAAAAAGGACTTAACATGAAAAATTTAGAACAGATTTCAAACGAAGAATTTAAAAATAACATAATCGAGAAAATAATGTATGAAATTGAACAGAACTCAAATTCTGAAAATTTCTACTCTAATATATTAAAAAATGCTGATGAAAATTTAGACTTTTTAAAATTCTATAATTTGCCGATAAGTGAAACCGAAAAAACGATGGCAAAGTTTTGGTTTTCAAAACCTCCTGCCCTTTTAGATAGATTAGCAAAGCACATAGTTAATGCATTTTTTCACGGTTTTATCAGTCAAAGCCGTGAAGTGAAAAACAGAAAGCGTGTAAGATTGGTTTGCGCAGTCGGACAAGAAGCTCTGGTTAAAATGGTGGTTAATGAATTCAAGAAATATGATTTTGAAGTTATATTACTAAAGCCATCGACGATTGAAACAAGCTCAGAGCTTGACGAACTCGAAAATCCTCTTGAATATTTCAAAATCAAAACCGAGGCATATAAGCTTGCCACAGAAAAATTTTCAAATCAAATATCGCAAATTTGTGGCTTTGTTCGCATAGGAACTTTTGGTGGCAATGCGATAATTTCAGATAAAACTAAAACTCCCAATGCAGAAAAAATGCAAGCCTTTCAGGCAATGCAGAGGGAAATTAGAAAAATTGAAACTTCAATTTTAAAGCCTGATACACTCTCATTTTGCAGTGTGGCTTTTCCTGATGTCCGTGTTGGAGAATATAGATTTGAGGAAGTTTTCGACGAATTTTGCAAACTAAACACCACAAAATCTGAACCAATAGAGCTGGTGCAAGCAGAGTTAATCGATTTGCTAGACACCTGCACAAAAGTCAAACTTTTAGGCAGAAACGGAAACGAAACTAACTTGACAGTTTCGCTAAAAAAATTAGAAAATCCCGAAAAAGAAACGCTCTTTTTAAACTGTGGTGGTGACCTAAATATTCCTCATGGCGAGATGTTCACAACTCCAAAACTAAGCGGAACAAATGGAGTTTTACACGTCAAAGAGATATTTCTAAAACAAGATTTTTATAAAAATTTGCGACTTGAATTTAAAGACGGAATTGTTGTGAATTATAGCTGTGAAAATTTTGAAGACGAAGCTCAAAATCGCAATTACGTTTTTGAAAAACTGCTAAACCGAAACGAAAAAGTTCCCATGGGCGAGCTTTCAATCGGAACGAATACCGAAGCTTATAAAGTGGCGAAAAAGTATGATTTATTTTCAATTTTGCCAATTTTGATAGCCGAAAAAATGGGCCCTCATATCGCAATCGGCGACCCCTGTTTTGCAAGAGGCGAAGATAGCCCAGTGTATAATATTCACGGCGGACGTGAGATGATTGCTCGAGAAAACGAGCTTACAGCAAGACGAAACGAAGTCGATTGCTACGTAAATTTACACACAGATATAACAATTCCCTTTGACGATATGGCATTATTTGCTGGCATAAAATCAAACGGTGAAGAAGTTGAAATCATCAAAAACGGACGTTTTGTACCTGAATGTGCTAAGATTTTAAATCAAGCACTAGAAACGAATTGAGAGGTAAAAATGAAAAAATATTTAATCGGTCAATTATTTGATGGAGAAAAACTCCTAGAAAATCAAACTGTTATCGTTGATGGCGAGACAATAGTTTATGTCGGCGACACGGATAAAACCCTCCCAGCAGAGTTTGAAACTGACTGTGTTGAAGATTTACAAGATAAATTTGCAATGCCTGGGCTTATCGACTGCCATGTACACGTTGCCTCTTTAAAACATAAACCCGAGATGATTTATGAATTTGCCGAAGGCACTATTCAAGCGGAAATAAATCTCAAGGAACTGCTTTCGGCTGGTGTTGTTGCTTGCCGTGACCTTGGCTCATTTGGCGGAATTACAATCGGAATTTCCACCATGCAAAAACAAGGTAAATTAAAAAATTTACCACTGCTTCAAAGTGCAGGGCGTTCAATTTGCTCCACAGGCGGACATGGATATGGATTTTCAATCGAAGCCGACGGCGCTGATGAATACACAAAAGCCACTCGCCAAACCATAAAAGACGGTTGCGATGTCGTGAAAGTCATGATGTCTGGTGGAGTTAACTCCCCTGGCGAAGAGCATGGCCCTCCCGAAGTTGAGTTTGAGGAAATAAAAGCTGCTGTTACCGCTGCACATGCAAGAGGACGAAAAGTTGCAGTTCATGCGCATGGATATACAGCGATTAAACGTTCAGTCGAAGCTGGGGTTGATTCAATTGAACATGGTGTTTTCAATGCTGAAGATATTATAGAAACTATGGTCGAAAAAGGCACTTCACTAGTTCCAACACTAAGCGCACCATATTGGGCAACTCGTGAGGGACTAATTCGAGAACCTAACAATCCTGACCACGCAAAATCAAGAGCGATTTTATCAAAACACAATGAAATTACAAAAAAAGCATATGAAGCTGGTGTAAATGTTGCCATGGGAACTGATGCCGGTTGTCCTTTCAACCCATATGACAAAGCGTTTTACGAATTGGTTTTGTTGAAAAACGTAGGACTTGAAACTGCTGATGTACTTAAAATTGCGACAGTCAACGGGGCTAAACTGATGGGGCTAGAAAATCTTGGCAGTATAGCAGTTGGAAAAGAAGCTTCATTTTTCGCCCTTAAAAAGTCACCTTTTGATGATTTTTCAGCGATTGAAGAAGAAAAACAAGTGTATTTAAAAGGCGTTTGCGTAGTGCCTTTTACAAATAAAACAGGAGAATGAGTTATGGAAAATTTTAATTTTAGAACTCCGACAGAAATTCATTTCGGAGCAGGTATGGTAAATACCCTTGGTGAAAAAGTTTCAAAATACGGCAAAAAATGCCTTTTAGTCACAACTTCTGACCAAGAAGCGGCATTAAAACCACTTTATGACCGTGTAATTGATATTTTAATTAAGTGTGAAATTGAAGTAATTCATTTTGATGAAGTCGTTCCAAATCCTACGGTTCAAAGCATTGAAAAAGCTATAGGAATTGTTAAAAGCGAAAATATTTCGGTCATTGTCGCTGTTGGCGGTGGCAGTTCTATGGACACAGCGAAAGCGATTGCAGTTTTCCACGGAATTGAAAAAATCGACTGGAATTATATGTACGATAATTACACTAGCCCCTTTGCAGATTATGAAAGCCATGGCACTCCCCTACCTTTAATTACAGTTCCAACAACTGCTGGAACAGGTAGTGAACTCACTCAAGCTATGATAATAAGCGACGAAACAACAGAGGACAAAATGTGCATTTTCCATCAAGATGCCTTTCCTTTAAGGGCAGTTATCGACAGTGAATTGACTGCAACTATGCCAGCAAGACTTACTGCACTAACAGCATTCGATGCATTTTGCCACGCTTTTGAAAGCTATGTTCGCAAAGAGGCAAGTCCTTTCACAAGACTAATCGGCGAAAAATCAATGACAACTATTATAGAAACACTGCCAAAACTTTTAAACGACCTTGGAAACGCAGAATATCGTGAAATGATGAGCCTTGCGGCTATGTACTCAGGAATTTCGCTTGCAAATGCGGCGGCAACTGTGCCACACCCCTTGTCAGAAATTATAGGCGGAATTGCACCAAGAATACCACATGGTCAAGCCCTAGCTTGCCTTTATCCATCATTTATTGCCTTCCAAAAGACAAAAACGCCAGAGCAATGTGCAGCACTTGCACGTATGCTAGATAAAAATTTGACAAATGCATCCACAGAAGACGCGGCAGACAAAGCACCTGAACTTATTAGAGAGTTTTTGAAATCGGTCGGCATCGGTCAGGGCTTAACAGAACTTGGAATTACAGCCGAAGAAAAAGAAAAAATGGTAAATCATTTCCTACTTGGAGTTCTGCCTTTTGGCACAAAAGAGGAGCTAACAGCCGTCATGGAGGGAGCGTTTTAGTTGATAAAATTTTCAGATTTCCCCTATCATCAATTAGATGAAAAAGTTCTTTTTGAGAGAATGAAAAAACACACGAAAGCCATTGCAGAAGCAGAAACTTTCGGCGAGGCTTATTACGAACTTATACAGTCGGATTTTTTGGAGCGAGTTTTCATAAGCTATGCGACAATATCCGAAGCAGGGCACACAAACGACACAAGAAACACTTTCTTTTTAGAGGAAGAACAGTTTTTCTCAGTAGCAAAATCTCGTTTTGAACTACATCTTGCAAAGAGAAATGAAGCGGTTTTGAAAAGTCCATTTAGAGCTGAGTTTGAAAAATTGCTTGGAATTGAATTTTTCAGAAGTGGCGAAATGAGGCAAAGAATTGTTTCGGAAGAAGTTTTGCCCTTGATGGATAGAGAGGGCGAACTTTCTGAGGAATATTCAATAATGATGTCACAACTTGTCGCAGAAGTTGACGGTGAGCGTGTCACACTGCCACAGCTTGCAAAAATGGGGCAAAGTTCAGACAGAGCGATTAGACAAAAATTTAACAAAATCTCCGAAGAAACCATGATGCCACTAGGCGAAAAACTTGATGAACTTTACGACAAAATGGTGAAAATTCGCCACGAAATCGCCTTAAAAACAGGCTTTAAAAGCTATACTGATTACTGCCTTTGCAAGCATGGCAGAACAGGCTACGGCAGAGCGGAACTAAAAAGTTTTGCTGAAAATGTGAAAAAATATATAGTTCCCGTGGTAAGCGATTTGGTCAAAAAACAAAGCGAGCGACTTGGTCATGAAGTTAAAAATTATGACGAGGGCACAGTTTTTGTCGGAAAAAGCGTGAAAGTAGAAAAAGAACTTTTACCAGCTTTTCAAAAGATTTTTGCTGAACTTTCGCCTGAAACCAAGGTTTTTTATGACGAATTGCGCTCAAGAGAATTTTTTGATTTAGAACTTCGTGAGGGTAAAATTAACGGGGCATATTCAAACTTTGTGCCACTGTGCAACATGCCCTACATTTTTGAAACTTACAACGCAACAGCTGGAGCTGTCAAAACTTTCGCCCACGAATGTGGACACGGTTTGCACTCGTTTATGCACAGAGGTGAGGCAGTTTTTGGCACACAAAACCCCTCGTCAGACATTTGCGAAGTGCACTCCATTGCTATGGAATATTTCATATGGAATCACCTTTCAAACATCATAAACGAGGAAGATATTCCAATGTATTGTTACCTGCAATTGAGTGGTGCATTACAGTTTATTCCATACGGCACAGCTATTGATGTTTTCCAAACCGAAGTTTATGACAATCCTAACATGACACCGATTGAACGTCGTGAATTGTGGAAAAAGCTCGAAGCCGAGTTCACTCCATGGCGAAGTTATGAAGACGGACTTTTCATGGATGAAGGCAGACTTTGGCAAAGACAAATTCATGTCATGAAGTGGCCTTTCTACTATATCGACTATGTTTTGGCTCAGGTCACAGCGCTACAATTTTGGTCACTGGATAATAAAAACCACGAAAACGCTTGGGAAACATATTTGACATTTATAAAAGACAGCGGAAGATTTTCATTTTCTGAAATGTTAGAGCAAGCGAAAATGAAATCTCCGTTTAAAGACGGAACTTTAGAGGCTCTCGCCAAAGAAGTACAAGAATTTATGGATAAATTAAAGGTGTAAAGGAGGGTGAATATGCGAAAAATATTGAAAAATGGCACAGTTTTCACTATGACGGAAAATGAGCCTAGAGTTTGTGATATTGCAATCGAAGGTGGAAAAATTGTAGAAATCGGAACGATTGAAGCAAAAAAAGATGATGAAATTTTCGATTTAAGTGGAAAAATTGTCCTCCCTGGACTTATTGACTCGCACTGTCACATAGGACTTTTCGGAACCGCTATGGGCGATCGTGGCGTTGACGGAAACGACTGCCTTAGTGCAAATATGGCACATCTTCGTGGAATTGACGGCTTAAATCCTTTTGATGAAGAATTCAAAGTTGCATACGAAAGTGGTGTTACAACTGTTTCAACAGGCCCCGGAAGTGGTCATCCAATAAACGGAACTTTTGTCACGATGAAAACCTTTGGAAAAACTTTTGACAGCCAAATTATAAACGAAAATGCCTCCATGAAAATGGCATTTGGTGAAAATCCAAAAAGCGTAAAATCCCCAGGTTCACCGGGGACACGCATGGGAACAGCGGCTATAATTCGCGAGGCTTTATTCAAGGCAAAACGCTATGAAGCAGACAAAAAAACTGCTGAAAAAGAGAATAAACCACTTCCACCTTTTGACTTAAATCTTGAAGCCTTGGGCAAGGTTGTAAACCGTGAAATGCCAGTAAAAATGCATGCTCACAGGGCAGATGACATTTTAACTGCACTTAGAATTGCCAAAGAATTTGACTTAGATATAACAATAGAACATTGCAGTGAAGGGTATTTAATCCCTGAACAATTAGGCTATGCAGATGGAGTTATAATAGGGCCATTATTCGGCTTTCCTCACAAGCTTGAAGTGAAAAATTTGAGCTTTGAAAGTGGAAAAATTTTATATGAAAACGGTGTGAATTTTGCTATAATGTCTGATTTGCCTGCTGGGCATGTTTCGGATATTATTTCAACCGCTGGGGCTTGCGTGAAGGCAGGACTTCCTATGATTGAGGGGCTTCGAGCCATAACAATCACACCAGCAAAATTACTAAAAATTGCCGACAGGCTTGGTTCTATAGAGGTCGGAAAAGATGCCGATATTACAGTTTTTACAGGAAATCCAATAGAAGAAGTTTGCGCACGCTGTGTTTTCACTATGGTGGACGGCGTTGTCGCTTTCGAAAATTTAAATTAAGATATTATAATTATAAGGAGATATATTATGAAACACATTAAAATTGCAGCAGGTTTAGCACACGTAAGTTATGCAAGAATTATCGACCGTGCTCTTGAAGCCGACCGTGCAGGCGCGGATTATATCCACTCTGATGCAGCTGACATGCACGACCTTAAAAACCTTCAACTTATGGGCGGACATCAAATTATTGAAGGTCTTCGTGAAGAAATCACAAAACCTATCGAGTGCCACATTTACACAGAAGTATGTGACAGACTTTTCATCGAAAAACTAGCAGCTGTTGGTTGCTCTATGCTTGTTTTGCCTGCGGAGCATTTTATCGGTGCACCTTTGGCTTATATCATCAACTACTGCCGTGAATTTGGCATGAAATTTGGTCTAACTCTTGGTTGCTACACACCTCTTTGCTTTGTTGACGAGTCAATTTACGACATCGACCGCCTACATATAGTAACTCACGGTGTTGACGAAACTGACGGAAAAGACAACTGGGGTTGGAGAAAAAGCTCTATCGACCTTGTTAAAAGAGCAAGAGCAATGATTGACGAAAAAAATCCAAGATGTGAACTTGCAATTGACGGCGGACTTCGTCACGACAATTTAGAGCCACTAATTGAGTGCAATCCTGATGTCATAGTCTTGTCTTCTGCGATTTTCAAATATCCTGAAGGCATTACAGAAGGTGTTAAAAAATGCCGTGAGGCAATTGACTCAGCGGCGAAAAAATTTAATCTTGAATAATCGAGGCTTTAGCCATGATTAAAAGGAAAAATGAACTTAGAAACACCATAGTCGAAAACGCAAAAGGCGGCGTCGGAGAATTTCATAACAGTCACATTTTAGAAGCTGATGGATTTATGAAAAGCGGAAGAATTTACGCCGTTTGCAGATTAGCTCCGAACCATTCAGTCGGAAATCATACCCACACAGGCGAAAGTGAAATTTATCACATTTTGTCAGGTGTTGGAGTTATAGACGAGGACGGAATTGAAACCGAAGTTTCCGCTGGGGACATTAACATTGTCCCCGACGGTGGAAACCATGGAATACGCAATACAGGCACAGAAGACCTAGTATTCGTCGCGCTTATAATTTATAACAATACAAATTCATAACATATAATTAACAAGGAGAATTATCATGGAAAGAAACTTTCAAACAGCAGAACCTTTTAGAATTAAAATGGTTGAACCCATTGCAAAAACAACTCGTGAATATCGCACAAAAGTTCTTGAAGAAGCTCAATATAACGCATTCCGTATTCGTGCAAAAGACGTTTATGTAGACTGCCTAACCGATTCTGGTACAAGCGCAATGAGCAGTCATCAATGGTCTGCTATGATGCTTGGTGACGAAAGCTATGCTGGTTGCGAAAGCTTTTATCGTTTGCAAGAATCTGTCAGAGAAGTTTTTGGTATGCCAAATGTTCAACCAACTCACCAAGGTCGTGCAGCTGACTACATCATGGCTAAATACTATGCAAAAGCTGGTAAATATGCTATTGGTAACATGCACTTCGACACATTCCGTGGTAATGCTGAAATCCTTGGCGCTATAGCTGCTGACTGCGTAATTGACGCTGGACTTGACACTTCAAGTGATCCAGAACCATTTAAGGGCGACCTTGATCTTAACAAAATGCAAAGAATTATTGACGAAAACGGCACAGATTCTGTTTCTGTTATCATCATCACAGTTACTTGCAACAACAATGGTGGTCAACCTGTTTCTATGAAAAACATTCGTGAAGTTAACGAATTTGCTAAAAAATACAACATTCCTGTTGTTATCGACGCAGCTCGTCTTGCTGAAAACGCATATTTCATCAAACAACGTGAAGCTGGTTTCGAAAACAAAACTATCCGTGAAATCACTAGAGAAATGTTCTCATATTGCGAAACTGCAACAATGAGCTCTAAAAAAGACGGACTTGTAAACATCGGTGGTCTTATCGTTACTCGTAACGAAGATTTCTTCCTACATGCAAACCAAATGGCTATTGTTCATGAAGGCTTCATCACTTACGGCGGACTTGCAGGTCGTGATATGGACGCTCTTGCTGTTGGTCTTATGGAAGTTACAGAAGAAACATATCTTGAATACCGCACAAACCAAGTAAAATACTTGGGCGACAAACTTATGGAACGTGGCATCAATATCGTAAAGCCAACAGGCGGACATGGTGTTTATGTTGACGGTAGAGCTTTCTTCCCACACATTCCACAACACGAGTTCCCATCACAACGCCTTGTTGTGGCGCTTTATCAAGAAGCTGGAATTCGTGCTTGCGAACTTGGCGCTTGTGCTTTCGGAAGCAAAGACCCTGTAACAGGCGAGCCAATCTGGCCAAAACTTGAAACAATGCGTATTTGCGTTTCACGCCGTGTTTATACAAACAATCACCTTGACTGCATAGTCGAAGCGCTTGATTACATCCACCAAAACAAGAATGATTACAAAGGTATGAAACTTGTTTATGAAGGACCAATAACTTCGCTTCGCCACTTCACAGCTGGCTTTGAACTACTAAAATAAAAATGTAGACTATATTATGAGGGGTTCAGTTTAAACCCCACAAATCAAATGATATGTTAAAAAATTGAAGGTCACAGGACTGAGAAAATTTTCTCTGGCTTGTGACCTTTTTATTTTCACGAGAAAGAAGATTTTGAGAATATGCCGCTTCAAAAGGTTTAACATTAATAGAAATTTGAAAATTATGAAATTTTAATGTATAATAGAACAATATCATATTTCGGCAAAAAGTTCTAATTATCTGAAAGAGGGCGAGTTCATGAAACTGGTTGAACGTGTCACAAAATATCATAA
>CAYJOS010000016.1:0-25396 GCA_964371875.1 uncultured Oscillospiraceae bacterium
CCACAGGCAATACTGGATGTATTAACGAGGATTTTTGTGAAATATAACGGAAAAATACCCGTAGCATTTTGTGAAGGCGACTTTGTCAACAACTCCCTAGAGTTTATCAAATTCTGGAAATACCGTGCAATCTCAAGAATTTAATAGCATAACGCAGTTTAAATGAGAAAAGTTAACGTTTTAACGCATTAAAGGTCAGTTAAGGTCAAAAACAAGATTTGATATTTCGACCTTTTTTGTCTATAATTAAATTAAGGTCAGGGAAGGTCAAATTTTTCCTGTAAAAAATTAGCAAAAAAGGAGAATTGCCCATGGCAACAAGTGATTTAATAGCGAGGTTTATTTTAGACCAACTCGACAGTTTTGGCTCTGCCGAGATTAAGCGCTCGGGACTTGCAGAAAAGTTTTGCTGTGTCCCCAGTCAAATAAACTATGTATTAACTACAAGATTTGCCCCCGAACACGGCTATATAGTCGAATCTCGTCGTGGTGGCGGTGGATATATTCGTATTAAAAGAGTTTCCCCAACGCCTGACAGGCTTTTGCTTCACATTGTAAATTCCATGGCTGAATGTGTGGATTTTCAGACAGCAAGAGCACTAATTTCTAACGCATTGCACGCAGGTGCTTTAGACGAAAAAACAGCGAATTTGATTTTAACAGCCGTTTCAGACTCTGCTTTAAAAGCAGTTTCACAACCTTTGCGAAACTGTGTTCGGTCAACCATCGTAAAACAAATGCTTATCGCAAGCGCCCCTTGAAAGGATGATTCACATGAAATGCGAAAAGTGCAATGAACGAACTATAAATTTCATATATACAGCAAATATCAACGGGAGAACAACGCTTAAAAAACTTTGCTCTGAATGTGCTGTAACCGACGGGCTTTTGCTCAATACTCATACGCATACGCATACACATAAAAAGGAAGCACTTCCAAATGTTTTTACACTTTTTGAAGATATTCATACAAGAGGGTTTATAGCCCCTCCCCCTGCTATGGCAGAATTGTCGAAAAATAGATTTGCCCCAGCCGACAGTCGTGAACTTGATATTTCACAGGATAAAATAGCCGACCTTCGCAAGTTGCGTGAGCTGGCTGAACTGCGTGTAAAGCTTGAAAAAGCAATTGGCGAAGAAAATTTTGAGTCTGCGGTTTCAATACGTGACGAAATTCGCAGTCGTGAGAGGTTAAATTAGTAGTGGGCATAGAATAAATGTGCTCAAATTGTTTAAAATGAATGCAAAATGCAAATAGTTAAATAAAGGAGTTGATTTAATTGCGAAATTCAGATAGATTTACAGAAAGAGCAAAGAAGGGTATCGCCCTTGCTCAGGAGCGAGCATCAGAACTCGGACACAGCTATGTGGGAACTGAGCATTTATTGCTGGGCATAGCTCACGAGTCCGAAGGTCTTGGTTCGAAAATTCTGCGTGACAGCGGAATTGACGAAAAACTTATAACAGAGCTTATAGTGCGTTTTGTGGGTAGAGGAGTTCCGGGAGTTCCTGCTCAGGGTCTAACGCCAAGAGCAAAGCGAGTTATAGAGCTTTCCATGGTAGACGCAAGCAGTTTAGGACATAACTACGTCGGGACAGAACATCTTTTGATGGGAATTTTGCGAGAGCCTGAAAGCTCCGCTGCAAGACTTATCAGCTCTCTCGGCGTTGACTTAAACAGACTGTACACGGATATTTTAGCCGTTTTCGGAAATCCCGAAAGCCGTCCAAATAAAAACCAAGCTCCACGCTCTCAACGAAAAAACTCGGGTAACACAAAAACTCTCGACCAATACAGCCGAGATTTGACAGAGTATGCCGAAAAAGGAATGCTTGACCCTGTAATCGGCAGAGAAAAAGAAATTGCAAGGGTTATGCAGATTTTATCCCGACGCACGAAAAATAACCCTGTTTTAATCGGTGAACCCGGTGTCGGAAAAACAGCAGTTGCCGAAGGGCTTGCCCAAATGGTTGCAATCGGCGATGTTCCTGATGACTTGCGTGACAAGAGAATTGTTTCGCTCGACCTCACAAGTATGCTTGCAGGCACAAAATATAGAGGTGATTTTGAAGAGCGTATAAAGGCAGTTTTGAAAGAGGTCGAAAAAGCTGGAGATGTGATTTTATTTGTCGATGAAATGCACACCATTATAGGCGCAGGTGCGGCTGAAGGTGCTATTGATGCGGCGAATATTATGAAACCAGCTTTAGGACGTGGCGAAATTCAAATTGTCGGTGCAACCACCTTAAACGAATACAGAAAGCATGTAGAAAAAGATGCGGCTTTAGAGCGACGTTTTCAGCCTGTAACGGTTGAAGAACCGTCGATTGATGAGAGCATTTTAATCATAAAAGGACTTCGGGATAAATACGAAGCCCACCACAAGCTGAAAATCACAGACGCTGCAATTGAAGCGGCGGTTAAGATGTCTTCACGATATATAAACGACAGATTTCTACCTGATAAGGCTATAGACCTCATGGACGAAGCTGCTTCAAGGGTTCGCATGAAAAGCCACACAGCGCCTGTGGATTTGCAGGCAATAGAAAACCGCATAAGCGCCCTAGTTTCTGAAAAAGAGGCGGCAATTCAAGCTCAAGATTTTGAACAAGCGGCGGTTATACGTGACCGTGAGCGTTTACAACGAAACGAACTCGACGAAGCCCGAAAAGAGTGGGAAAACAAGCGTGGTTCTCTACATTTCTGCGTAAATGAAGAGAGCATAGCAGAGGTCGTTTCAGGCTGGACAGGCGTTCCTGTAACAAGCCTCACAGAGGACGAAAGTGCAAGACTGATGCGTATGGAAGAAATTTTGCACAAAAGAGTAGTCGGACAAGACGAAGCGGTCACGGCGGTCGCAAAGGCTATCAGACGTGGTAGGGTTGGTTTAAAAGACCCGAAAAGACCTATAGGAAGTTTCCTTTTCCTCGGTCCAACTGGTGTTGGAAAAACCGAGCTATGTAAGGCTCTTGCCGAAGCAGTTTTTGGTGATGAGTCGGCGATGATTAGGATAGATATGTCCGAATTTATGGAAAAACACACCACTTCTAAGCTAATCGGCTCACCCCCTGGCTATGTCGGTTATGACGAGGGCGGACAGCTCACCGAAAAAGTAAGACGTAAACCTTACAGCGTGATTTTATTTGACGAAGTCGAAAAAGCTCACGAAGATGTGTTTAATGTTATGCTTCAAGTTATGGAAGATGGAATTTTAACCGACTCACAGGGCAGAAAAGTCAATTTCAAAAACACCATAATTGTCATGACTTCGAACGTCGGAGCAAAGGCGATTACAGATATGAAAACAAGGCTAGGATTTTCTGGTAGTTCCGATGACAACGGCGAGAGAAGTCCTGCGGAAATCCGTGATACGGTTATGAAAGAACTTCGCAAAATGTTCAAGCCTGAATTTTTAAACCGCATAGACGACACCATAGTTTTCCACAGACTAAGCCGAGAAGATATCAAAAAAATTGCAGAAAAAATGCTTGAAACTGTCACAAAACGAGTGAATACGCTCGGAATTGAGCTTGAAATTTCTGATGATGCTATTGCTGAACTCGCCGAAAAAGGCTTTGACCCAATTTACGGCGCAAGACCATTAAGGCGTGCAATTCAGTCGGCAATTGAAGATGTTGCGGCGGAAAAAGTGCTTATGGGCGAGCTTAAAAATGGTGATAAAGCTTGTGCGAAGCTTGAAAACAAGGAAATTGTGTTAAGTAAATCGTAAGTTTTTGCTGGCGAAAAGAAACGGAGAGACGCGCTCCGCAGGCTCACTTTTTCTCGTGAAAAAGTAAGCAAAACACGTCGGGGAAACACCCCCGAACGGTGGGAACGGTTAAGGGTGCTGAATATACAATAATAATTAGCTAGCAAAACAAAAACCAGTTACCATCGCACCAAAAGAGAAGTCGTCCACGGCTGTCGCCTGCTTAAAGCCCGTTGACTACTCACCGGCAAAATTTGCGAGTAGGAGGGTCTATTCAGGTCTGCAAGATGCGAACCGTTGCTGTGATTTCGCATTTTACAGGCTTAAATAGACCCTCCTACTTTATAGTTTTTCTAGTGAGTAGCCAACGGGCAACCCGAAGGGCGATTAGCCCTTGTTGGTTACGCTTTATTTTCGTGCGATTGCTCCTGTTTCTTGTTTTCCTCTCCAAGATAGTCTGTATATTCAGCACCCTAAACCGTTCCCACCGTTCGGGGGTGTTTCCCCGATGAGTTTTTTCCATACTTTTTTTCTCACTAAAAAAAGTATGCCCTCGGAGAGCGTTTCCTTTTTTGTCGCAACAAAAAATTCTCCGTTCTCTCGTTCCCCACGTACTTTTCGCCAAAGCGAAAATCCCCTCTACAAGTGATATTAAATAGAAAAATCCGCCCAAAATTTGAGCGGATTTTTCTTTATTTACCTAACAATTCAATACATTTTTCCGTCGGAGCAATGCTTCCGCATTCAATTTCTGGAATATCTCCCAAAAATCCATCTTTTCCTTTTGCTTCTTCAACTGTATTTTTGAAGTAGGCAAAAATCTCCGAATTATGGTATTCATTATAGTTATAACCATCTAGGGGTATGTCGTAATCCAGTGTTAAGAAACCTAAATTTTCAAGTTTTTGTAATTTATTTCCGAAATTTTTCACAAACTCCATAGTATCGCTTTCTTCCACAACAAAAACGGGCTCAAGAACGACATTTTCAAAGTCTGATTCCTTGCTGCTTTTGACCACAAATCTTGTTACAGGCATAAATTTATAGCCCAAGAGATGATTTAAAAAATGAATTTCATGGTCATTCAAATCTTCAAGTTTTGGGTTCTTATGCTTACCGCAACATCCGCCGTGGTGATCGTGTTCGTGGTGATGATGCCCATGGTGATGCCCACCACAACCGCAGTTATGTGAATGATTATGTTCTGACATATTTTTATCCTACTTTCTATATTATATAGTTAGAAAAAACTAATCTTCTTTAATCATAATACATTTTCTTGCAAAAGTCAAATTAGGTTTTATAAAAACACTATGCACAGCAACTTGCTGATTTTTTCTTCCCTACTAATCCTTTTAAAATACTTCTGAGAACAAAAATTCCGAAAATCACAGCAACAACAACCATATAAATCGGTGCAGAGTGTTCGTGCCCATGCGCCATCATATCAGAAATTCCGTGGTAATTTGTGACATTGATAATATAATCCAAAATCAGCCCAAAGCCCACCGCGCAAACAGCGACAGAAGCTAGGTAAATTGTCAAAACTTTTTTGCCAAGTGATTTAGCCAAAATTGCGAGTGAAGCAATATTTGTCACAGGTCCTGCAAACAAAAACACAAAAGCCGACCCAGGAGAAATTCCCTTCATCATTAGTGTAAGTGCAATTGGAATTGAAGCTGTTGAGCAAATATACATAGGAATTCCGATTATAAGCATTAAAATCATGCTCGCAAGTGGGTTTGTGAAGTTTGATAGCAACTCCTCGGGAACAAGGGTGCTTATCAGTGCCGCAATCAAAAGACCAACTACAAAATGTTTTGCAATTTCGTCTAAAAATTCGCCAAATGAATAAGTGAAAATACCAAAAAACTTAGATGAAAAACTATCGCCTTTGGGCTTTGTTTCTTCGCAACCACATCCGCAAGCTGTTTCAACAACTGGCTCTGGAGTGCAACCGCATCCGCAAGCTGTTTCCACAACTGGCTCAGGAGTGCAACCACATCCGCAAGCTGTTTCCACAACTGGCTCTGGAGTGCAACCACATCCGCAAGCTGTTTCCACTACAGGCTCTTCTTCGCAACCACAACCGCAAGAAGTTTTTGCATTTTCAAAATCGGCTTTATCATTTTTGCAAAAAATATTTGTCATAACACCTGAAATAATGCCCGAAATAAACGCCGCAACAGCTCTATAAACCGCAAAAAGAGGACCCATTAAACCATAAGTTGCGATTATGCTGTCCACGCCCGTTTGGGGTGTTGAAGTCAAAAAGCTGACAACCGCACCTTTTGAAGCGCCACTTTTTCCCAAATACATCGCTGGCGGCACAACGCCACATGAACATAAAGGAAGCGGTACGCCAAAAATCGAAGCTTTCACAACAGAAGATGTGTCTTTTTTTCCTATGTGTTTTAAAATTACATCTTTGTTGACAAACGAGTGCAAAATTCCTGTAAATATAAGTCCAATTACCATATAAAAGGACATATCAATAAATAAATCCCATAAATTGTTTAAATAAGTCATCATATTAACGTTCCACCTCTTCTAAATGGCTTACATGTTTCAATCCAATGCTCAAAATATCTTGGATATGTGCATCATCTAAGCTGTAATATACATTATTTTTTTCTTTTCTACATTTGACTACATTGCTAAGCCTCAAAAGCTTAAGCTGGTTCGACACCCTCGGCTGTGAAACTCCAAGTAAAATTGCTAAATCATGCACACATATTTCGTTATGAAGCATGGCTAGCAATATTTTTATGCGTATGGGTTCACTAAAATTTTTGAAAAAAAAGGACAAATTTTCGGATATTTCTTCGTTTTCAAGTAGCTTTCTTGCAGCTTCTGATGTTTTACAACAAAATTCTGACAATAAAAAAACTCCCTTCAATAACTATATAATTATATTATGATATAGATATATAATAACATAATTTTACGCTTTGTCAATCCAAATTTTGAAATAATTTTATTTTTAGATTATTTATCATTTTTCCACAGATACTATTGTAAAAATTGTTTGACAAAATATATATAGGAAGGAAATGTTCATTTTTGTGGAAAAGAAAAAATTTAATCTAGCCAGTGTGATTTTATCGGTTATATGCGTGGTTTTTGTTGCGGAGGCGGCAGCTCCTGTTGCAACTCTCGGAAATGCGCAATATTTCTGGTGGATTTTCATGATTGTGGCATTCCTCATGCCATACGGTTTAATCGCCTCAGAGCTTGGAACAACTTACCAAGGCGAAGGCGGAATTTACGATTGGATTCACAAAGCCTACCCAAATTCAAAATGGGGAGCTAGGGCTTCTTGGTACTATTGGGTCAATTTTCCGCTTTGGATGGCGTCACTTGCCGTCATGTGCCCTTGGATTGTCGAGGTTATCACAGGTGCAGAATTTGGAATTGGCGCTTCGCTTGCAATTCAGCTCGCTTTTGTCTGGATAGTGACGCTAATCGCCTGTTTTCCTGTTTGTGACAGCATTATTATTCTAAATTTAAGTGCTGCAATCAAAATTTTGCTTGCCGTTGTGGTTGGTATTCTAGGTGTAATTTTTGTGGTAAGAAATGGATTTGTAAATGACATGTCGCCAAAAACTTTCTTGCCCTCGTTTGATTTAAATAGCCTGTCGTATATTTCGGTAATTATTTTCAATTTACTCGGTTTTGAAGTGGTTTGCACATTTTCAGACAGCATGGAAGACCCAAAAAAGCAAATTCCACAGGCGATTGTGGCGGGTGGTTTGGTTGTCGCCGCCGTTTATCTTTTCTCGGCGTTCGGCATAGGCGCAGCAGTTCCGACAGAGGAAATCGCAACGGATTCAGGCATGGTCGAGGCAGTTATGCTTGTGACAGGGCAGGAAAGTGGCTGGTTTATTTCTTTGGTCGCACTGCTTTTTGGTATAACATTTTTTGGAAACATGATTTCGTGGTCAATGGGCGTAAACTCCACAGCAGCCTATGCCGCAGACCACAACGACATGCCTAAACTGTTCACAAAACGCTGGAAGAAAAACGATATGCCCATAGCGGTTGCGATTACAAATGGTATAGTCGGAACAATTATAGTTTTATTGGGAGTTGTTATGGAAGTGTATTTTCCAAACTCATCACTGTTCTGGAGCTTCTTCGCACTAAACCTAGTTGCATTTTTGCTAGCGTATATTCCAGTTTTCCCAGCCTTCTATAAGCTAAGAAAGATAGACGGCGCAACGCCTAGACCGTTTAAAGTCAGCGGTGGCGATGGGCTTCTAAAAACCCTAGTGTGTATACCGGTTATACTGATTATAATCGCTATATTCTTTACCGCTGTTCCGCTTTCTTTCGATGCTGAAACACTTGAGGCGACTTTGCCGATTACTATTGGTATTATTATCACTGCAATAATTGGAGAAGTTTTAATCGCTGTTCGAGCTAAAAAAAACTAACTAATATTCATTTTGAAAGGAAAGATTTAAAATGGCAAAACGCATAGACAGCACACCCAAAAAAGACGGCTTTCGTATGCCTGCTGAGTTTGAAAATCAAAAACAAATTTGGATGCTCTGGCCTGAACGCCCCGACAACTGGAGAAGCGGAGCAAAACCTGCACAGAAAACTTTTGTAGAGGTTGCAAAGGCGATTTTGGAGTTTGAACCCGTCACAGTTTGCGTTTCAAAAGAGCAATTTGCAAACGCAAGAAACCAGCTACCACGTGAAGTGCGTGTTGTTGAAATCGCAAGCAACGACGCTTGGATTAGGGACTGCGGCCCGACTTTTGTGATAAACGATAAAGGCGAAACCCGTGCGATTGACTGGGGATTTAACGCATGGGGCGGACTTTTTGACGGGCTTTATTTCCCTTGGGATATGGATTTGCAAGTCGCTCAAAAGGTATGTGAAATTGAAAATGTTGACAGTTATCACACCCCAGATTTCATAATGGAAGGCGGTTCGTTTCATGTTGACGGCGAAGGAACTGTGATTACAACCGAAATGTGCCTGCTATCTGAAGGCAGAAATCCTGAGCTCAGCCGTGAGGAAATTGAGCAAAAATTGCGTGAATATTTAAACTGTGAAAAGGTAATTTGGATAAAAGACGGCATTGACCCCGACGAAACTAACGGGCACATCGACGACGTCGCCTGCTATATCAGACCTGGGGTCGTGGGTTGCATTTGGACTGATGACAAAAATAACCAGTTTTATCAGGCTTGCCAAGATGCCTACGAAACCCTAATTAATGCGACTGATGCGAAAGGCAGAAAACTCGAAGTCCACAAGCTTTGTATGACAAAAAATTATGTGACTATTAAAGGTGATTTTGAAATTGATAATGTCGAGGGAACTATGCCTCGTGAGGATGGCGAAATTTCAATTGCTTCGTATATGAATTTTTTGATAGTTAACGGCGGTGTGATTGTTCCGCAATATGGCGATGAAAATGATGAACTTGCGTTGAGAACAATTCAGTCGTGGTATCCTGACAGAAAAGCCGTGGGAGTTAGAACGGAAGAAATCGCTTACGGCGGTGGGAATATTCACTGTATAACTCAGCAACAACCGAGCTAAAGCTATAATAAAAAGTTATATCATAAAATAAATCTATAAGTAAAACTTATATCTAAAAGGGTGAAAATAAATGGCAGAAAAAATTGTAATTGCCCTCGGGGGCAACGCTCTTCAATCAAAAAACAGCGAGGCGACAGCCGAAGCACAGCTTGAAATTGTCAAAAAAACCTGCGAATATATAGCAGAAATCAGCGCTCGTGGCTATGAAATGGCAATAGTTCACGGAAATGGCCCGCAAGTCGGGAGGATAGTTTTGGCGAGTGAAACGGCAAAAAACGTAGTACCCGTCATGCCTTTTGACGTTTGTGGTGCGATGAGCCAAGGCTATATCGGTTACCATATACAGCAGTCACTCAAATATGCGTTGAATAAAAGAAATTCACGCTATCCAGTAGTAACAGTAGCAACGCAAGTTATAGTCGACAAGGATGACAAGGCTTTCAGCAACCCGACAAAACCCATTGGAGCGTTCTACACCAAAGAGGAAGCGACCGAACTTGAAATAAGAAAAAGTTATACCATGAAAGAAGATTCAGGCAGAGGATATAGGCGAGTTGTTGCTTCTCCAATTCCTAAAAAAATTGTCGAAATCGAGGCAGTAAAATTACTTTGGGACAACGCAATTGTCATCACTTGTGGCGGCGGTGGCATACCAGTTATCGAAAATGACAACGGCACATTGGAGGGCGTTGCGGCGGTAATCGACAAAGATTTTGCAGCGGAATTATTAGCCGAAGAAGTTCACGCTGACGTGCTTATGATTTTAACAGAAGTCGAAAAAGTTGCTATAAATTATGGAAAACCAGAACAAGAAAACTTGGGATACATGTCCCTAGAACTGGCATCGAAATATGTCGAAGAAGGGCATTTTGCGGCGGGTTCTATGCTTCCTAAAGTGCAGGGTGCTATGAAATTTGTCCGTGCAAACCCCTCAAAAAGGGCGATTATTACAAGTCTTGATAAGGCGATTGATGCTCTGGACGGAAAAACGGGAACGATAATCAGTTTTGCATAAGAAAATAACCGAGAATTAAATTTCTCGGTTATTTTTTCTATTCAATTTGATATAAATAAAACTTATAACAAGCAAAGTAGTAATTGATATAACAGCACCCAAATTAAACCCTTGCGGCGTAAATTTAAGAACGACTTCGCTGGTATTTTCGGGAATTTTCGCAGTAAGAAATGCGTCAGCTAGAATTTCAGATTGGATTTCAACCCCATCCGCCAACACAGTCCAGCCCTTGTCGAAGGGTATGGATGTGTATAGATATCCACCGTTTTCAGTTCCTAAATTCATAACGACTTCACGTTCGCTTACGGATATTTGGTTTGTTTTTATTGAGCTGATTACTTCGTTAAATTTTTCTGCATTTAAAGTTTTAATATTGAATAAAGTATCATTAATTGGCGGATTTGAGCAATATAAGGTCATTTTTACAAGCTCATCTGCTTCAAAATACCCTAAATACGCTGTCGTACCCTCCTGATAATATGGGACATATTTGGGTAATTTTTCATCATTAACCCAAATTTCAAAGTGTGTATGCGGTGAAATATTAGCAAATAAATCGCCCGAAATTGCAGTTGTAAACTCTGTATAAATTACATTTTCTTCAATTTGATATGTTCCATTTTGGACATTTTCAAAAACGCTTCCTTCGTATGGAGCGATGAATTTTAATAAATTTTCTTGGTTCGAGAATTTATCAAGATTAAATTCGAAAAGTTCACCCTGGGCGATAGTTGCTATTGGGAGTGTGTTTTTGTTATAATATAAAGTTATATCATCTGAGCTGGCAACCGCATCATAATCACCCCAAGCGTCGCCCTTAATCATCAAGTATTTCATGGAAAAAAGGTAGTCAGTTATCGGTGTTGCGCCGTAATAACTGCTCCAAAAATACTCCTGCGCAAAGCCCAATTCGTGCAATGTCTTGTTGGTTTTGTCGGAAAATGTCGAGCTGTAGTGCGTAATTCCGTTATAACCGAGTGAAGCGCTGTCATTTTTTGAGCGTTCAAAATTTTTCTCCATTCGGAAAAATTCATCCTCTGAATTTTCCTCCGCATAGTCCACTAACGGCTGTAATTGATTGTGAAAATCTTCAAATTTGCCGTTTTCATCATATGCGAATTGCTCATCCAAGCCTTTAATCATATGATATCCATTGAAAGTCATATCAACTAGTGATATAAGAATTATTGATATGAAAATAATGGATTTTATATTTTTCGGAATATGCAAACTCAAATTAAATAATGATTTTGATGAAATATATATAACGAAAAAACCGTACACAAAGGCATATCTATAGGGAAACCAGCTAGGAGAACTCATTGCGTGCCAGAAAAGATCAAGTCCTGTGATATAAAAAGAAATTATAAGAAAAACAAATAAAATCAGCGTTGAAATACGCTCTCTCTTGCTAAATTGTGAATTTACAAAAAACATTATAAATAATATTAAACATAAAATCCCCACAAAAATCGAAGGTAGTCCGCTGTTTGTAATGCTATCATAGTTGCCAGATAAAAACTTTGGAAATATTTCTGCGAATTCGAAATTTGTCGAACTTTCTGGGGCTATATTATACGAAATTCTGCCTGAAAACAGTGAACAAAGCGTAGGAATAGTTAAAAACGAAGTTAAGCCAACTGCAGTTATTGTAGCTAAAATTGCTTTTTTTAGTCGTTTCCATATTTCCGAAAAGCTTAATTTTAATTCTCCTACACATCTCAATATAAAATACAAAAACGCAAAAATGAATGACATATAGGCTGTATAATAATTGGAAAAAATCATTATTGTCAGTATAACTAAAAATAATTTCATTTTATTTTCATTAATTATTTTATCGACACCTAAAATTAAAATTGGTAGCCAAATCACACTGTCCAGCCACATCAAACACATCGAATAGACAAAGGTGTATGACATCAGCGAATAGCAGAGAGAAAAGGCAATATGTGACAGCTGATATAACTTATACTTATACCTCATAAAAATACAAAAACTCAAAGATGATAGTCCGATTTTTAAAAGTGTTAAAAAATAAATTGCAGTTTCCATATTTTCTTTTGGAAATAATAACACAAAAAGTGAAAATGGACTGCTTAAATAATAGCTAAATAATGGCAAAAATCCGCTTCCCATGGCATTATTCCATGAATAAAGAAGCTGATTTGGGTCGGAAATGCCGTGTAAAGACGCAAAAAAGCTTGCATATTGACCTGACATGTCCATAATAAGCAAGCTTTTTTCGCCGTTTGGGTAAATTCCGTTCAGCGTAAAAACAACAGCCGCCGCAATTGTCGCAAGAAAAAATGCTAAAAAATACACGGCGGTTGTTTTATTAAATTTTGAAAATAATTTATTTACCATGAAACCTCTTGTAAGAAAAAGTTATATCATATCGTCCGCTGAAATCAATGTTGGCGATATTTCAATTTCGGGCATCAATTCAGAAGAAATCTCATCCAGAAATTTTTCTATCAGAGAAACTTCCTCAGGTGCGAACTTATGCCTAATTCTACCCATAACTGTTGTGATATAATCATAAGTTATGTGGCTATAACTCAAATATTTTTCTGTTACTTCAAGGTAAAATTCTCTTTTATCCTCTTCATTTTGCACTTTTTTGATATAACCTTTTTTTATAAGGTTATTTATTTTATACGCCGCATTTGGCGATGAAATCTGTGCAAAATCTGCAAATTCACGAACTGTTGGTCTTTTAAGTGCGTGGATAACTTCAACACAAAACGCCTCTACAACCGACAAGCTCGCTTCCCTGTTTTCAAAGCTCGCAAACACCGATTGGTAGAAATTTAGTTTAAATTTTGTATAGACCTCCGCAAAACTTCTTTCTAGCATTGTTTTACACCATACCCAAATTTTTTAGTCAGCCGCAACAACAAATGTAAGTTCTGCCTGAGCCGCAACTTTTCCGTTGACTGTTGCTTTTGCAATTCCATAGCCTATAGGCCCTTTTTTCTCTGTTAGCTTGCACTCTAATGTCAAAACATCGCCGGGGACAACTTGCTGTTTAAATCTGCAATTTTTAATTCCGCCGAAAAGTGCAATTTTTCCTCTGTTTTCTTCCAGTGAAAGTATTGCCACCGCACCAACTTGCGCTAGTGCTTCAATTATCAAAACACCGGGCATTACTGGGTAATTTGGAAAATGTCCTTGGTAGAAATACTCGGTTGCTGTTGTGGTTTTTATGCCTACAGCGTATTCGCCTGGGACGTAATCTGTGATTTTATCCACCAGCAAAAATGGATATCTGTGAGGAATAATTTCTTGAATTTGTGTTGAATTTAGTTCCATTTTATGTGCTCCTTAAACTTTTTTGAAGAGGAGAGAAACGTTATGTCCGCCGAAACCAAGTGAGTTTGACATGCCGTATTCAGCTGTGATTTCACGGGCTTCATTTTTAACAATATCAAGGTCGCAGTCTTCGTCGGCTACTTGGTAGCCAATTGTTGGAAGTGCAACTCCTGTGTTTAGTGACATCGAAGTCATAATTCCTTCAACCGCACCAGCTGCACCCAAAAGGTGACCTGTCATTGATTTTGTGCCTGAAACTGCAATGTTTTTTGCGTGGTCGCCGAAGGCAACTTTAACGGAAAGTGTTTCGCATCTGTCGTTCATCGGTGTGCTTGTTGCGTGTGCGTTGATGTAGCCAACTTGCTCTAGGCTAATTCCAGCATCTTCCACAGCTTCCGTCATAGCACGAGCTGCACCGCTTCCGTCTTCGCATGGTGCTGTGATGTGGTTTGCGTCGCAAGTTGCGCCATAACCGACAATTTCACCCAAAATTTTTGCCCCACGTTTTACAGCGTGTTCATATTCTTCAAGGACAACAACACCAGCGCCCTCGCCCATTACAAAACCGTCACGGTCTTTGTCGAAAGGAATGCTTGCTCTTTTTGGGTCAGTGCTTTCTGAAAGGGCACGAAGTGAAGTAAATCCACCTATGCTCAGCTCTGTAATTCCGCTTTCTGTGCCACCGCAAAGGGCAACTTCTGCGTAGCCATCTCTAATCATTCTGAAAGAATCACCGATAGCGTTAGCCGAAGAAGCGCAAGCTGTTACAACACCAGAACAACTGCCTTTAAAGCCATGTTGAATTGCGACAGCACCAGCTGCCATATTTGAAATTATCATTGGAATAAAATAGGGAGTGACTCTATCAAAACCCTTTTGCATACCTTTGATATGCTCAGATTCTATAGTGTCAATTCCGCCGATACCGCTTGAAACGTTAACAGCGCAACGGTTCATGTCAGCATTTTCAGCTGTAATTCCGCTTTGCTTAACAGCTTCTTGTGAAGCGATTAGAGCAAATTGCGTGAATTTTGCATATTTACGAGCTTCTTTTTTGTCGATATATGCAGTTACATCTAAATCTTTAACCTCAGCGGCAAGTTTTACTTTACGGTCTGATGTGTCATATTTTGTAATTAAATCAATACCGCAAGCGCCGTTTTTTGCGTTTTCCCACATTTCAGAAACGCTATGTCCGATGGGAGTTACAGCACCCATGCCTGTTATAACAACTCTTCTTCTCATTTTGTATACCTCATTTTATTGCATACACATTCCGCCGTCAACGGAAATGGTTTGCCCTGTAATATATTTTGCCTTATCCGAAGCTAGGAAAACAACTGCGTCGGCAACGTCGTCCGCTGTACCGAAACGGTTTTGTGGAATTTGTGCCATCATTGCGGTTTTAACATTTTCTGGTAGTTCGTGGGTCATATCTGTTTCGATAAATCCTGGTGCAACAGCGTTTACTGTAATGCTTCTGCTTCCGACTTCACGGGCAAAAGCCTTTGTCATACCGATTACACCAGCTTTTGAAGCACAGTAGTTAACTTGACCTGCGTTTCCGATTAATGCGACAACGCTTGCAATGTTTATAACTCTACCGCTTTTTTGTTTTAGCATCAAACGGCTGACAGATTGCATCATGTTAAATGTGCCTTTTAGGTTGACATCAATGACTGCATTATAGTCTTCAGGTGACATTTTCATCAAAAGACCGTCTTTTGTAATGCCTGCATTGTTGACCAAAATGTCAACTCTTTTAAACTCATCGGTTGCGGTTTTGACTATGTTTTGGCATTCGTCGAAATTTGCGACATTTCCCTTAACTGTCAAAGCGGTTACACCAAAAGCACGGCAAGTTTCGGCAGTTTCCTCAGCGCCTGCACTACTGCTTGAATAGTTGATGACAACATTCACGCCCTCTTTTGCAAGTGCAATGCAAATCGCTTTTCCTATGCCTTTACCGCCACCTGTTACTATGGCTGTTTGACCTTTCATTACTAAGCCCCCTTCAATTCGGAAACGGTTTTGTCGAAAGTTTCCATATTTTCTATGTTGTATGATTTAATGCTTGAAGCTGTCTTTTTAATGAAGCTCGACAAGGTTTTGCCTTGACCGATTTCGATTACTGTATCAACTCCGATTGACTCTAAATATTTAATGCTTGCTTCAAAATTGACAGAGCTTTTAACTTGCAGTGCAAGCAAATTTTTAAGTTCAGCTACATTTTCGCAAGGTCTTGCGACAGTATTTAAAATCACTGGAATTGTGGGTTCGACAAAATTTTCACCCTCAAAACGCTCGCTCAATGCCTTGTATGCGCTATCCATAATTTCGGTGTGGAAAGGGCCTTCGGTGTCCAAAAACATGGCTCTTTTTGCGCCTTTTTCCTTGCAAAGTTCAGCCGCTTTTTCGACAGCTTTCGTCTCGCCAGAAATTACAATTTGCCCAGGGCAGTTTAGGTTTGCAACGCTGACAAGTCCAAGGTCTGAAGCTTCTTTGCAGCAAGCTTCTATAGTTTCACGGTCGAGCATTAAAATCGCCGCCATTTTGCAGTCAATTCCGCTTGCCGCTTCTGTCATTTTTTCCGCACGGAAATTTATGATAGAAACAACTTGTTCCGCTGTGAAAACTCCACCTGAATACAGCGCTGAATATTCACCAAGGCTAAGACCCATAGCCGCCTCGGGGACAATTCCCTCAGCTTTTAGCATGTTAGTCACGCCGACAGCGAAAGCGGTCATTATGCCTTGGGTGTTTATGGTTTTGCTCAAAAGTTCTTGTGAACCTTCAAAGGCAATGTTTCTTTTTTCTTCGTCTAAAAGGTCGAAAGCTGATTTAAAAATGTCGTTTTCTGCGTAAAAATCTTTACCCATTCCGACTTTTTGTGCGCCTTGACCCGAGTATATAAAAGCAAGTTTCATGGACTAAAACTCCTTTTTAATTTTCTCGATTGCTTCGTGATATTCTGCCATATATTCGTCAAAAATTTCTTGCATAGGTTGAATTTTTACGACCATACCAGCAACTTGTCCAGCCATTACAGAGCCTGTTTTAACATCTCCGTCAAAGACAGAACGGCGAAGTCCACCTAGGGTGAATTTTTCGAGTTCATGTTTTTCTGCGCCTGTTTTTTCAAGTTTTAAGTACTCACGTGTCATTTGGTTTTTGATGGTTCTGACAGGAACACCAGCACTTCTGCCAGTTACAACAGTGTCAGAATCTTTCGCTTTTAAAACCGCTTGTTTGTAGTTGTCGTGGATTGGGCATTCGATACTTGCAAGAAGTCTTGTGCCGATTTGAACTCCGACAGCACCGATAATTTCGCAAGCAAGCATTTGTCTGCCGTTTGCGACACCACCAGCGGCAACAACAGGAAGATTAACAGCGGAAGCAACTTGTGGAACGAGTGCCATAGTTGTCATTTCACCGACATGTCCACCGCTTTCAGTACCTTCAGCAATAATTCCGTCAGCGCCGATTTGTTCCATGCGTTTTGCTAGTGTAACCGCTGGGACGACTGGGAAAATTTTAATTCCAGCGTCTTTCCATTTTTGCATGTATTTTTCGGGATTTCCTGCGCCTGTTGTTAAAAATTTAACGCCTTCTTCAATTACGACATCT
Source organism: uncultured Oscillospiraceae bacterium (assembly GCA_964371875.1). Lineage (GTDB taxonomy): Bacteria > Bacillota > Clostridia > Oscillospirales > Oscillospiraceae > Heteroscillospira. The sequence goes on from CAYJOS010000016.1 coordinate 17,227, forward strand.
GCCATAGCGTCAATTTCTGGGTTCATTAGCATCATGTTAACGCCAAAAGGCTTATCAGTAAGGCTTTTGCAAAGTCTGATACCCTCACGGAGAGAGTCGGCAGTCATTGCGCCTGTGGCAATAATTCCCATTGCACCGCAGTTAGACACAGCAGCGGCAAATTCGGGAGTTGAAATGTTCGCCATAGCTCCCTGAATGATTGGATATTTTATCCCTAAAAGTTCATGCAAATTCATAATATATGTATCCTTTATTTATTAAGTATTAAGCAAAATTGCCCCGTAAACAAGCCCTGCACCGAAGCCAACGCAAAGCACACGTTTTCCGCTTTCTATTCCTGCTTCGCATAGAGCGATTGGAATGCTTGCAGCGGAGGTGTTGCCGATTTTTTCAATATTTACAAACATTTTTTCGGCTGAAATTTTCAGCTTTTTTGCAACGTGGTCTATAATTCTGACGTTTGCTTGGTGGGGAATTATCAAATCTATATCATCGGCGGTAATGTTATTTTTTTCAAAAATATCATTAATTGCCTTGGTCATTTTTGCAGTTGCAAAACGGAAAACATTTTTTCCGTCCATATAAATTTTATCGTCTTCTTTTCTGCAATGAAGAGAGTCGTCAACATCGGGGACAAACCCAGCTGTGAAAGCATATTGAAGGTTTTCTTCACGTTTGAAAACAGCCGCGCCCGCTCCGTCGCCGAATAAAATCGCAGTTCCTCTGTCTGTCATGTCGGTTTTATCGGAAATTTTTTCGCTACCGATTACAAGTGCGTATTTATTTGGATAGGCGGCGAGCATGGAATAAGCTACATTTGAAGCATAAACAAAGCCTGTGCAAGCTGAGTTTAGGTCAAAGCAAACTGTATCTTCTGCCATACCCAAATCTTTTGCGACCATGCAAGAAACAGCAGGTGTTGCGATTTCGGGGGTAAAAGTTGCGACTATGCAAACTGCAATGTCTTCAACATTTATACCAGATTTTTCAATTGCTTGCCTTGCGGAATTTGTCGCAATGGAAACATTTGATTGTTTTTCTGATAAAAATCTACGCTCTTTAATACCTGTGCGAGAGCTAATCCACTCATCAGTGGTTTCTAGAATTTTTTCAAAATCGAAATTTGTGACGACCCTTTCGCCTTTTTCAAGTCCGCATCCCAGAATTTTAAGTCCTGCCATTTTGTACCTCTGTTTTTCTGCCGATATTTCTAATTTTTTCATATCTGTGGCTTTTTAATTTTAGTGGTTTCATTTTAGTAAGCTCTTCAAGGCTTTCGCTAATCGCCTTGTCAACATCTTGGAAAAGTCTTTGCGTGTTAAGGCTGTCACCTAGGCGGTCTTCTTTTATGATTTTATCGACAATTTTTGCATCTTTAAGGTCATATGAAGTCAGCTTCATAATTTCCGCTGCTTCCTGCCATCTAGTGGAGTCTTTCCACAAAATCGAAGCAAAACCCTCTGGTGAAAGCACTGAAAAAACAGCATTTTCAAGCATAATTATATGGTTTGCGACAGAAAGAGCCAAAGCTCCGCCAGAACCGCCCTCGCCTGTTACAATTGCGATAACAGGAACGGTTAGCGAACTCATAAGCGACAGGCAAGAGGCAATAGCCTCACCTTGACCACCTTTTTCAGCTTCCATTCCAGGGTACGCCCCAGGTGTGTCGATAAATGTAATAATCGGTCTATTGAATTTTTCGGCTTGTGCCATAAGTCTTTGGGTTTTTCTGTAACCCGAGGGGTTTGGCATCCCGAAATTATATTTAATATTTTCCTCTAAAGTCTTGCCTTTTCTGTGACCAATAACAGTGACAGGTGTGCCACGATAAAGCGCCACTCCGCCCAAAATTCCCTTGTCTTCTTTAGAAACTCTGTCACCGCAAAGCTCTGTGAAGTCTTGGAATAAATTGTATATATAATCGTCAATATTCGGTCTCTTCGCCTCACGGGCAAGCATAACTCTTTGGGCGGCAGTGATTACATTATTTTCTAAATTTTCCACTATTTCGCCCCCTTAGAGTGAATTTTCAAAATTTTAGCTAGTGTTTTTCTGATTTCACGGCGAGGTGAAATTATATCTATAAATCCGCAATCTTGGACATATTCCGCAGTTTGAAAGCCCTCGGGCAATTTTTCGCCTATGGTTTGCTCTATAACTCTAGGTCCAGCAAAGCCGATTAACGCCCCTGGTTCTGCAATGATTATATCGCCAAGGCTTGCAAAACTTGCAGTTACTCCGCCTGTTGTTGGGTTTGTAAGCACAACGACATACAAAAGTCCAGCGTCAGAATGTGCCTTCAAAACAGCGGAAGTTTTCGCCATTTGAAACAGCGAGAAAATTCCCTCTTGCATTCTTGCGCCGCCTGAGGCAGTGAAAAGTACGACTGGAAGTTTTGTTTTGATTGCATATTCAAATGTACGTGCAATTTTTTCGCCTGTTGCTGTTCCCATGCTACCCATGAGGTAGCGAGTGTCCATAACACCGACCACGCAACGCTCTCCGCCGATTTCGCCAACTCCGCAGACAATTGCTTCTTTAAGCCCTGTGTCCGCTTGGAGTTTTTTGATTTTATCGTCGTAATTTGGGAAAGATAGAGGATTTACAGTGGCTGTATTTGCAAAAAGTTCTTTGAACTTTCCGCCGTCAAACACGCCCGCAAGTCTTTTCTTTCCAAATACAGGGAAATAATATCCGCACATAGGACAAACCCATTGACTAGCCTTTACAGACTCGGAACTGAGCTTTGCCTTGCATTGCTTACACTCTAAAACTTGCTCCTCCTCAACTTTTTTGGAGTTGTTGGGGCGAAGTTTTGCTAAATTGTCTAAGAAAGTTTTTCTATTACCAAAAGGATTCATAATGCTCCAATCCAATGCGGAGATTAGTCCTCAGAACTCGCCGCATTATATGCTTTCAAAATTTTGTCCATGTTGTTTTGAACAAAAAATGTATCATAATCGCCTTTTAAAATTTCTGTATTAAACATCAAAAGATGTTGAAATTCAAGCGTGGTTTTAACACCTAAAATAACAGTTTCTTCCAAAGCTCTACGCATTTTGCGGACAGCTTCGAGTCTGTTTTTTCCGTGGACTATGATTTTTCCAATCATAGAGTCATAATATGGAACTAGATCCATACCGCTGTAAATCGCACTGTCAACACGAACACCGTTTCCACCTGCAAAATGTAAAAATTCAATTTTACCTGGGCAAGGTGCAAAGTCTTTCAAAGTGTCTTCGGCGTTAATTCTGCATTCGATTGAATGACCGCTTATTGTCACTTCGTCAAAACTTAGAGGAAGGTTTGAAGCTATTCTAAGTTGCTCTTTAACGATGTCAATTCCTGTAATCATTTCTGTTACAGGGTGCTCGACTTGAACTCTAGTGTTCATTTCTATAAAGTAAAAGCTTCCGCTTTTGTCTAAAATAAACTCAATTGTACCAGCGTTGGTATAGTTTGCAGCCTTCGCCGCTTTAACCGCCGCTTCGCCCATGGCTTCACGAAGTTCAGCACTGAGAGCTGGGCTTGGTGCTTCTTCCATGAGTTTTTGTCCACGTCTTTGAACAGAGCAATCACGCTCGCCCAAATGGACAACTTTGCCGAAATTATCGGCTAAAATTTGAAATTCTATATGTTTTGGTGCTTGTATATATTTTTCCATGTAAAGACTGCCGTCGGAAAAACAGTTTAACGCTTCAAATGAAGCGGAATTATATGCTTCAATTATTTCTTCTTCACTCTCGACTATGCGGATACCACGTCCGCCACCGCCTGAGGAAGCTTTTATCATAACAGGATAGCCCATTTCTGCCGCAGTTTTCTTGGCATCTTCGGCATCTTTTAAAAGTCCGTCACTACCGGGGACAACAGGAACTCCAGCCGAAATCATAAGTTCTTTTGCACGGCTTTTGTTACCCATATTGTCAATGGTTTCGGGTGATGGGCCTATGAATTTTATCCCGTGTTTTATGCAAAGTCTGGCGAAATCGCTGTTTTCAGACAAAAAGCCATAGCCGGGGTGAATAGCATCACACCCGGTTGCAATTGCCGCCGAAACTATATTATTCATATTTAAATAGCTTTCAGTCGCTTTTGCGCCACCGACACAAACAGCCTGATTTGCCATTTCAACATGTAGGGCATGTTTATCAGCAGTTGAATAAATCGCAACTGTTTCAACATTGCATTCCCTACAAGCTCTCATAATTCTGAGGGCGATTTCGCCCCTATTAGCAATTAAAACCCTTTTTAGCATTCAGTAACCTCGAACATAACATCGCCAAATGCGACAACATCTTCATTTTGGCAATGAATTGCTTTTATAACACCGTCGCAAGGTGCAACAATTTCATTCATCATTTTCATCGCTTCAACAATGCAAAGGATTTGACCTTTTTTAACCTCGTCACCAACTGTAACATAAGCAGGCTCGGTGGGGGAGGGGGAAGCGTAAAACACTCCGACGATAGGAGCTGTAACTTTTACAGAATTATCATCTTCGGTTTGAGCAGTTTGAGTAGCCTCTGTTGCTACTTGAATGTTTTGTACTGTTTGAACAGGTTGAAAAGAGGGTGCCTGAACAGCAATTGGAGCATGTTTCTCAAGCACTAGCCTTTCATTTTCAATTTCATATTCAAGTCTAGCGATTGAGCTCTTTTCAAAGTATTTTGCAAGCTCTAAAATATCAATTTGTGCCATATCAGTCACCCTTTTCCTAAAATTTTAACCAACTTTTGTGTTAACTACTTCGATGATATCACCGATAGTTTTTAGTTCAGCAAGTTCTTCATCAGAAATTTTGATGTCGAATTTGTCTTCAAGAGCCATGTTAAGCTCAACAGCGTCAACGCTGTCCATCCCTAGATCATCAGATAGGTTTGTTGCCTCTGTAAGGCTGTCAACATCACAGCTTAGTGTGTCAGCGATAACTTCGCAAATTTGTTCTAACATAATTAGTTCCTCCTATTAAAATTAAATAAAATATTTTACTTAAAAAATTTTAATAAAATATTCTAAGTCAGTATATCAGTGAAAAAATGAATTGTCAATCGAAAAATGTCATCAAAATCATAATTATGTTAACTTGACAGCAAAAAGTAACTTACATTATATACCAATTCGCCAATTTTATTATCCGAAATGCGTAAAATTTAAACAAAAATTTTCTAAATTTGTTAAATCTTACAAAAAACGTTTTAAAATTACCAATTTATGTGTTATAATCAGATTTGAATTCAATAAGCCTACATAAGTTGCAGAGGGCAAAAATTATTAAGGCTTTTTGATATATTTTGCGAAATCGCAAGGCTAAATGACTAATGGTTAGTCAGGAAAGGATGTTAACATGAGCAAAAAATATGTCTATTTGTTTTCAGAAGGAAACAGCGAAATGCGTGAACTACTCGGCGGTAAGGGCGCAAACTTAGCGGAAATGACTCAGCTCGGTATGCCTGTCCCCCAAGGTTTCACAATCAGTACAGAGGCTTGTACACGTTATTATGATGACGGAGAACTTATTGCAGACGATATCAAAAATGAAGTTTTTGAGTCCATTACTAAAATGGAAGAAATCTGCGGTAAAAAATTTGGCGACATTGAAAATCCACTGCTCGTTTCTGTTCGAAGTGGTGCAAGAGCATCTATGCCAGGTATGATGGATACTATCCTAAACCTTGGTATGAATGACAAAGTTGCTGAAAGTTTGGCAACAAAAAGCGGTAATCCCCGTTGGGCTTATGACAGCTATAGACGCTTTATCATGATGTTTTCTGATGTTGCTATGGGTTATGAGCGTAAACATTTTGAAGATATTATGGATAGATTTAAGAAAAACCGTGGCGTTACAAACGACGCTGGTTTAACTGCCGACGATTTGAAAGAAATTTCTGTCGAATTTAAGGCATTATATAAAAAAGAGTCGGGCGAAGATTTCCCCACCGACCCAAAAATACAGCTTATGTCGGCTACTAATGCTGTTTTCAAAAGCTGGAATAATAACCGTGCGATTGTCTACCGTCGCATGAACGACATCCCTGCTTCTTGGGGTACTGCCGTTAACGTTCAAATGATGGTTTTCGGAAACATGGGCGAAGACTCAGGTACTGGTGTTGCATTTACTCGTGACCCTGCTACTGGTGAGAAAAAGCTATACGGCGAATACCTCATGAACGCACAAGGCGAAGACGTTGTTGCTGGTATCAGAACGCCTGAGAGCATTGACGATTTGCAAAATAAAAACCCAAAAGTTTATGATGAGTTTGTTGCGATTGCAGAAAAGCTCGAACGTCATTATAGCGACATGCAAGACATGGAATTTACCATTGAAAGCGGAAAATTATACATGCTTCAAACCAGAAATGGTAAGAGAACAGCTCAAGCAGCGCTTAGAATTGCAGCTTGCCTAGTTGAAGAAGGCATGGCAACAAAAGAGCAAGCTCTTTTAAAGATCGAAGCAAGACAGCTTGACGCATTGCTTCACCCACAATTTGAACCAAATGCGCTAAAGGCTTCTCAGCCTATTGCAAACGGACTTGCAGCATCTCCTGGTGCTGCTTGTGGTGCAGTTTATTTCACAGCGGACACAGCGACAAAAGCGGCGGCAAACGGCCCTGTTTTGCTTGTCAGAAACGAAACCAGCCCTGAGGACATCGAAGGCATGGACGCTGCTCAAGGTATTTTGACAGCGACAGGCGGTAGAACCTCTCACGCAGCTGTTGTTGCTCGTGGTATGGGAACTTGCTGTGTTGTTGGTTGCTCGGCTATCAGAATTTTTGAAGAGAAAAAATACATGACTGTTGACGGCATGGAAATTAAAGAGGGTGATTACCTCTCAATCGACGGCACAACAGGTAATGTTTACATTGGCGTTCTTCCAACAATGGAAGCAACGATTACAGGCGATTTTGAAACAATTATGAGCTGGGCTGATGAAATCAGAACACTTAAAGTCCGCACGAATGCCGACACACCAGATGACGCAAAAGTTGCGATTTCTTTCGGTGCTGAGGGTATTGGGCTTACAAGAACTGAACATATGTTCTTTGAAAGTGACAGAATTTCCGCAGTTCGTCAAATGATTATTTCCGAAACAGAAGCACAACGCCGTGTTGCACTTGGAAAAATTCTTCCTATGCAACGTTCTGACTTTGAAGGAATTTTCAGAGCCATGGGTGAGCGTCCTGTGACTATCCGCCTATTAGACCCACCACTTCATGAGTTCCTACCAACTGCAATTTCAGACATTCGCCAACTTGCAGAAACAATGAAATTGTCTTATGAACAACTCAGCGGAACAATTTCAAGCTTGCACGAAGCAAACCCAATGATGGGTCACCGTGGACTTCGTCTTGCGGTCACATATCCTGAAATCCCCGAAGTTCAAACTAGGGCGATTATGGAAGCAGCTATCATAGTCAAAAAAGATACAGGAATGAACATTGTTCCTGAAATTATGATACCTCTAACTTGTGACAGCAAAGAGTTTAAATTTGTCAAAGAAGTTGTCAAGAAAACCGCTGAAACAGTCATCGCTGAGGGCGGAATTGAAATTGACTACATGATAGGAACAATGATTGAAATTCCTCGTGCTTGCCTAACAGCGGACGAAATTGCAAACGAAGCTCAGTTCTTCAGCTTTGGTACAAACGACCTTACACAAATGACTTACGGCTTCAGCCGTGATGACGTTATGAAGTTCTTACCTTCATACTATGACCGTCAAATTTTCGAGTCTGACCCATTTGAAAAGCTTGACCAAAAAGGTGTTGGAAAGCTTGTCGAAACTGCGGTTAAGCTCGGTCGTGGTGAAAATAGCAAACTAAAAGTCGGTGTTTGCGGTGAGCACGGCGGCGACCCAAGCTCTGTCGAATTTTGTCATAGAGTGGGGCTTGACTATGTTTCTTGCTCTCCATTCCGTTTGCCAATTGCAAGACTTGCGGCGGCACATGCAGCGATAAAATATAATAAATAATATCAAAAAGGGGCAGAGAAATCTGCTCCTTTTTACTGTTTAGTTGAAAATTGTAGAAAAAAGTAAAGATTTTCGCTTGGCGAAAAGAACGGAGAGTTTTCGTTGCGACGAAAAGAACGGAGCATTTTCGTTGCGACAAAAAAGAAAACGAGGGGAAACGCGCTCCGCTGGGGTAACTTTTTTTTCAAGAAAAAAGTC
>CAYJOS010000017.1:0-24326 GCA_964371875.1 uncultured Oscillospiraceae bacterium
AAGCGAAAACTCTCTCCCCCGAAGGGCGTTTTCTTTTCGTCGCAACGAAAATTCTATCCCCCGAGGGGCGTTTTCTTTTCGTCGCAACGAAAATCCTTTCCCCCGAAGGGTGTGCTTTTCGCCGAAGCGAAAATTCTTCTAATATCTACCGCTTCTACCTGAGCGTGAACTCGAGCGACGACTACTACTACTTCCGCCACCACTGCCACTACTTTTTTCAATCTTAGTTTTAGTAGTATGCTCATGGCTAAATCTGTCCTCGTTACGTGTCAAACGCAGAGAATTATGACGCATATAATCTGCCGCAGCACGTTGTTTTTTCGCTGTATTCATAGAAGATTTCATAATTCCTGTGACTACAAAAGCGACAATAATTCCGCCGATTATTCCGATAACTGTGCCAGCGGGTCCTGCAGCTGGGTCGACATATTCTGTCATCTCGTCGAAGGCTTCGCCCTCATCGTAGTAATGATCAAGCATCTCGTCAACTGCGTTTATAAAAGCTTTATGAGCTTCAAAATAATCATCTTGTGACAAATGAGGCAAAAATTGATTTTCAATATAAATTTCGCCTTCATACGAAATCATATTCATACCCGCTCCACGTGAAGAGAAGCTAAATTCACGTCCCATGGGATATTGAACGAACACAATTCCATCACGGCTTGTGTCTATGTATGGGTAAAGGTCGTTGTAATCTGCGATTGAATAGCCCTCTAAGTTGTTTGTGGTGACAATTGTGATATCAAAATCACTTTTATCGGCTACATATTCAATCATTTCCAAAAGTTCTGCTTCTTCTGAGGAAGTAAGTATCTCGGCAGCGTCAACAACTGCTGGATATTCCTCAGCACTAGCCGAAAAACTGAGAGTTGCAACTAGGAGGGTAAGTACTATAAAAGTTATAAGTAATTTTTTCATTTCAAACACCTCCGCAATTAGGACATCATTGCTGTGGCGATAAATGAAATTGGAATTGCTGAACCAGCAGCGATTGCAAGTCTATAAAGCCACAATTTTTTCTTGTCTATAGGCAAATCACCAGCAACCTGACCTGTTTGACCATTGATTGCAAATTGATACATTTTACCCTCGTATTTTGTGTTTAACATCCAAACAGGGAGCAAAGCATAGTGAATATCTTCGCCGTGCATTTGGACATAGCTTCCATTTTGTGTTACAGAGTCATAACCTATAACAGTTTTTCTGAAAGAGTCTTCGACAGAGGCGATAACACGCTTTGTTGCTCTTTCAGCACTTTCGTCAACATTTTCGTCAAATTTATCCGCAAAATAGCCAGCCATATAAGACGGCGCAAATGGGATAGCCTGAGTGAAATCAAAAGGCTCTATGCCTTCCATATAATTGTCGTCCATGCGTTTTGAAGCGTCAACGGGAATTTTGTCGAAAGCAACGCTACCTGCACGATATACATTATAATACTTAGTGTTGGTGTATTTATAGTCACCGCTACGCCAAGTTCTGGATTTTGTACCAGTAAATTTTATGCTACCTTGACCGCTACAAGTGAAAAGCCAAAATGGAACATACATGCCTGTAATTTTGTCAATAAAGTTATTACTTTTGAATGATTTTGGTAGCAGAGGTTTACCCTCGTAAAATTCAAGCAGTTTTTTCTTTGCTTCATCAATGGTTAATTTATAAGGTAAAATCAAATCAGGGGCAACCATACCACTGATATTATCGCCAATGACAATTGGATTTCCGCAGTACATACACTCAGTCGCAACAGTGTCGCCAGTAACGACCTCAGCACCGCAAGATGTGCAGTTAAAACCTTGTTGATTTTCAACAGGTGGCTTTTCACTGACATAACCCTCAACATTCCAGTCAACACGGCTGGGTGGGGGTGCGTCCATGTCGATATCGTTTAAACCGCTATCGTCAGTTTTTGCCTCAAAAAAGTCGGCAGGAAACATACTTTCGCATGATTCACATACTAATTTGTTCACGTCTGCCTTAAAACCTAGGGGTGCTCCGCAGTTTGGGCATTGATACTTAATAATTGTATCAGACATTAAAATTCTCTCCCTTCAATCAAAACATATGATATTTATTAGTAGTATAACATAAAAATTTTTTCTTTGCACTATATAAAATGTAATTTATTGAAAAATCCTAAAAATTACATTATCAAAATCAAATAGGCTAAATTTTCTTGACTTCAAATACAAAAAATTATATACTAGATAATAATTAGTTATAAAAAACAAGCGCTGAAAGGGGAATGCTAATGAAGATTAGTGATCTACTTACAAAAGAAAGCATACTGCTCAATGTTCGCAAGCAAAGTAAAAAAGAGATAATCGAAAAGGCGATTTCCCTAATGAATAGCAGTGGGAATATTAGCGATTTAGATAGATATAGGAAGGCAGTTTTTGCACGTGAGAAACAATCAACCACAGGCGTTGGTGAAGGCATTGCAATTCCACATGGAAAAAGTTCAAGCGTAAAGTCGCCTTCGCTAGTTGCAATGACAATTCCTGAGGGTGTTGAATACCATTCCGTGGACACATTACCCGTGACGCTTTTGTTCTTAATTGCCGTTCCAAATACCAAAGAAAATCTGCATTTGAGCATTTTGTCTAAGCTTTCAGAGCTTTTGATAGATGAAGATTTTCAAGCTTTACTGAGAGGTGCTGAAACTGCTGAGGAGTTTTTGGGAATAATTGCTAAATACGAAAGTGATACATAATTTTAAATCTACATTCAAGATATTTTGAAGCAAATATGACAGATGAAAAAGATAAACTTGCAAATTAAAATACAGTAATTTACTTACTGTGTTGATTTGCAAGTCTTTTTATATTTTTACGACATATATTTAAGAGTTTTGAAGCTTAAACTTGCAAATGAGAGCCATTAAGTGCCATTTTTGAGTAATAATACACTAAAGTGATACTATTTTAAAGCTAATTTTTGTTTTGTTAATTGAAATTTCATGATTTTGTTGACATTTTTGTAAATAATAGATAAAATAGTATGAAACGAACATGTATAATGTGTTCAAAAAAATACTGGGAGGACAAAAAATGAAAAGACTACTAGCACTTCTTATGTCGGTTGCGATGCTTCTTTCTTTCGCTGCTTGCGGCGGTTCTGAAGAAGCCGGCGAAGAAGGAACACCCGCTGCTGAAGGCGACGCTGCAACAGGCGAGAAAGTTTCTGTTAGCATTGCTAAAGAATACGACGCAATCACACTAGATTCCGTTGTTGCTACTGACGGTGTATCATTTGAAATGATTCACGCTATGACAGAAGGCCTTATGGCTACTGACGCTGACGGTAATATCATTCCTGCTATTGCTGAAAGCCACACTGTAAGTGAAGACGGACTTGTCTACACTTTCAACCTACGTGACGCTGTTTGGTCAAACGACGTACCTGTAACAGCTCATGACTTCGTATTTGCATGGAGATCAGCTATCGTTAACCCTGATGCTGAATATGCTTACCTTTTCACAACTGGTAACGCTTCAGTTCTAAACGCTGACGAAATTCACGCTGGCGACATGGAAAACACAGAACTAGGTATTGTCGCTATTGACGACAAAACTCTAGAAGTTACACTAAGCCAAAAAACACCTTACTTCCTAAGCATGATGGCTTTCCCTGTTTTCTTCCCTGTAAACGAAGAATTCTACACAGCTCAAGGCGCTGACTATGCGATGACTCCTGAAGCTCTTCTTGCTAACGGACCTTACAAACTTGTAACTCGTGAAGTTGGTACAAAACTTGCTTTTGAGAAAAACGAAAAATACTATGCTGCTGATGAAATCATGGTTGACGAACTAATCTTCAACATCATTCCAGAAGTTTCAGCTAGTGTTACAGCATACGAAGGCGACGCTGTTGACTTCACAAGAGTTAGCTCAAGCCTAATCGACGGCTATAAAGACGACGAAGGTTTCACACAAATTCTTGAAGGTTACCTATGGTACCTACAACCAAACTTCGAAAACGAAATTGGTGCAAACGAAAACTTCCGTATGGCACTTGCTTATGCTGTTAACAAACAAGACCTTGTTGACAACATCCTAAAAGACGGTTCTATCCCTGGTCACGGTTTTGCTCCAACAAGCCTAGCGACAGGCCCTGATGGAAAAGACTTCCGTGAAACAGCTGGCGAATATAACATGTTTGACGAAGCAAAAGCTCAAGAGTATTTTGCAAAAGCACTTGAAGAACTAGGTACTGATTCAATCACAATCGAACTTCTTTATGAAAATGCTGACCCTGCAAAAACAGCTGCTGAGTATATCCAATCAAACCTACAATCAGTTCTTCCTGAACTAACAATCGAAATGAACATGCAACCAAAAGAATCACGCCTTGATCTTCAAAGAAACAGCGAATTCGAAATGGTTCTAACACGTTGGGGTCCTGACTATGCTGACCCAACAACTTACCTAAATCTTATGATGACAGGTAACTCATACAACTACGGTCACTACTCAAGCGAAGAGTATGACGCAAAAATGATGGAAGCTGGCACAAACCCAGACGACGCTGCTCGTTGGGCACAACTTGTTGAAGCTGAAGCTATCCTAATGGAAGACATGCCTATCATCTCTGTTTTCCAAGTTGGTGGCGCATCACTTATCGATCCTGACGTAACAGGTTTGGAAACACACGCTATCGGTGTTCCATTCGTTTACAGAAATCTACAAGTTAACGCTGGTTAATTAAAAACTATTATGTGAATGCACCACAGTGTTTCGCTGTGGTGTATTCACTATATAAAAAGAGGTTGCAAATTATGAGCAAGACAACATTAAAATATATAGGGAAAAGATTATTAATCGCATCAGTCACAATTCTGATAATTCTTTCAGTCTTGTTCCTAATGCTAAAACTAATGCCCGGAACTCCGTTTAACGACGAAAAGCTCACAGACGAGCAAATGGCACTAATTTTTGAAAAATACGGTCTGGACAAACCTATCCCCGAACAATTTGTCACTTATGTAGGCAATATGTTAACGGGTGACTTCGGACTTTCATATTCACTTCAAAAGAACATGGAAGTTTCTACCTTGATTGGACCTAAAATCAGCGTATCGTTTACTATCGGTATTTGTGCTGTTATTTTGGGAACAATTGTGGGTATTACCTTGGGAATTATCGCAGCACTTAATAAGAACACATTTTGGGATTCTATGGCAACAGTTTTTGCTGTTATCGGCGTTAGTATTCCGTCCTTCGTTGTCGGTCTACTGCTTCTTATTTTGCTTGGTGTTGAAATTAAAGTTTTCCCAATTTTGTACAATTCAAGCGAGCCGTTCATGTCTTCCGTTTTGCCAATTGTTGCGCTTTCACTGAGTGTAACAGCAAACGTTGCAAGATTTACACGTTCTGAAATGATAGGTGTGCTTTCAAGTGACTATATTCAGCTTGCTGAGTCAAAAGGACTTGACCGTGGCACTATCATCAGAAGACACGCATTAAGAAACTCATTAATCCCCGTTATCACAATTTTAGGGCCTATTTTGGTTAACCTATTGACAGGCTCTATGGTACTTGAGAAAATTTTCGGTATACCAGGACTTGGAAGAACACTGGTTGACGCAATCGCCGCAAACGACCACAATGTCATCATGGCAATTGCATTCCTATACAGCCTTCTATATGTCGTTATTATGCTGATCATTGATATATCTTACGGAATTATTGACCCAAGAATTCGCCTAGGGAAGGAGGACTAATTATGGAAAATATTAAAGACATCAAAGATATGGAATTTTTGCCCAACGACTTTGAATTTGTCGGCGACGGACAAGATATTCACACAGAAAAAGCCCTGCCAATTGCACCCTTCTGGAAAGACTTTTTAAAACGACTTTTCAAAAACAAAGGTGCGGTAGCAGGTGGAATTATGATTTTAATCATCATAGGAATTGCCATAATTGCCCCTTTCTTTTCACCCTACGAATTTGACGTTATGGACACATCAAAAACAAACCAGCTGCCAAGCGCAGACCACTGGTTCGGCACTGACAAAGGCGGTCGTGACCTGTTTCTACGTATCTGGCTAGGAACTCGTATTTCACTGTTCGTTGCACTTTCAGCTGTTGCAATCGACATCGTTTTCGGCATGGTTTATGGACTAATCAGCGGATATTTCGGCGGAAAAGTTGATATAATCATGCAAAGAATTCAAGAAATTATAAGTTCCATACCTTCGCTGGTTATCCTGACTTTATTACTAATTGTTATGAAAGCCTCGATATTTACGATTATCTTAGCACTTATGATTACAGGTTGGGTTGGAATGAGTAGAATTACCCGTGCCCAAGTTTTGAAAATTAAGGAAGAGGAATTCGTCCTAGCTTCTAAAACTTTCGGCGCAAGTCATTTCTTCATTATTTTCAAAAATATTCTACCAAATATTTTTGCTCAACTTATTATCGTTTCAATGTTTTCAATACCAAACGCAATTTTCTATGAAGCATTCCTAGCATTCGTCGGCTTGGGCGTTCCTGCACCTCAGGCTTCACTTGGTTCGCTGATTAACGACGGTTTTGCGGCATTTTTGGTCTATCCTTTCCAAGTTATCATCCCTGTTGTTGTGCTTGGTGTTTTAATGCTTAGCTTTAACCTACTTGCTGACGGTCTTCGTGATGCGTTTGACCCAACTATGAAGGAGATGTGATTATGGAAAAGAGAGAACGCATCTTAAAAATTAGAGATTTAAAAATCTCATTTAAAACAGACAGCGGAAGCGTAAATGCTATCCGTGGAATTAACCTCGACCTTTTCAAAGGTGAAACCATTGCAATTGTTGGTGAATCAGGCTCTGGTAAATCTGTCACCACAAAGGCGATTATGGGTATTTTGGCATCAAATGGTATCATCGAAGAGGGTAGCATTATTTATAACTGGAATGACCCAGACAGTGATGATAAAGGTCAAGTTGACATTGTTGGCTTGAGTAAAAAGCAACTTCAAAAGGAAATTCGTGGTAGAAAAATTGCCATGGTTTTCCAAGACCCTATGACCTCGCTAAACCCAACCATGACTATTGGTAAACAAATCATGGAACCTATGATGTATCACTACAACACACCAAGAAAAGAAGCTTATGAAAAAGCTGTCGAACTTTTGGAACTTGTTGGAATTACAGACCCAGAAAAACGCATGAAAAACTATCCTCACCAACTTTCAGGCGGTATGCGCCAGCGTGTTGTCATTGCGATTGCGCTTTCATGTGACCCTTATGTTTTGATTTGCGATGAGCCAACAACAGCTCTTGACGTTACAATTCAGGCGAAAATTTTGGAACTTATCCAAGAAATTCAAAAGAAAAAAGACCTATCAGTAATTTACATCACTCACGACTTGGGTGTTGTTGCGAAGGTTGCGGATTTTGTCAACGTAATGTACGCAGGTAAAATCATTGAAACAGGAACGGTTGAGGACATTTATTATGACCCCCGCCATCCATATACTTGGGGGCTGTTATCTGCTATGCCTGATTTGGACACTGACGGCGATGAACTTTATGCAATCCCCGGCACACCTCCAAACCTTGCTTATGAGGTTGCGGGCGATGCTTTCGCCCCAAGAAACCAATTTGCGCTAAACATCGACATGAGAGTTGAGCCTCCCATGTTCCATGTTGAAGGCTCTGAAAGCCACAAAGTCGCAAGCTGGCTTATGCACCCTGATGCACCTAAAGTTGAAATGCCCGAAGCTCTTAAAAAACGCATAGAGCTCATGAAGAAAAAAGGGGTGTAAGAGATGGAAAAGAAACCAATTTTAGAGGTTAACAACCTAAAACAACACTTCAAAGTTTCAAGAAAATTTACAGTAAAAGCTGTTGATGGAATAACTTTCAAAGTCTACCCAGGAACAACTTATGGACTTGTTGGCGAGTCTGGTTCGGGAAAATCCACAACAGGACGAAGCATAATTCGTTTATATACACCAACCGACGGTGAGGTTTTGTTCAATGGTGAGAAAATTTCAGGAAAATTAAACCAAAAAGAACAAAAACTTCTCAGAACAAAAATGCAAATGATTTTCCAAGATCCTATGGCTTGCTTAAATCCACGCAAAAAAGTTTTGGACATCATCGCCGAAGGCTTGGACATTCATCAGGCTTATTCCTCGACCGAGGAGAGAAACCAAAAAGTTTACGATATGTTAGAGCTTGTCGGACTTTCAAAAGAACATGCGACACGTTACCCACACCAATTTTCAGGTGGTCAGCGCCAAAGAATTGGTATTGCACGTGCGCTCGTCATGAATCCTGACCTTGTTATAGCCGATGAAGCAATTTCGGCTCTGGACGTTTCAATTCAAGCTCAGGTTGTAAACTTGATGAAAAAAATCCAAAAGAAAACTAACACAGCTTTTTTATTCATTGCCCACGATTTGTCAATGGTTAAGTATATTTCTGACCACATAGGTGTTTTGCACTTAGGTCACTTGGTAGAAACTGGAACGACTGAGGAAATTTTCTCAAATCCAATTCACCCATATACAAAATCACTTTTGAGCGCAATTCCAATTCCAAACCCAAGAATTGAAAAGACTCGCACGTCTCTCACTTATGATGTGAAAGATGAGGGTGTGGACTATAATTTAGGCACTCAAAGACACATCGACGGAGAACACTATGTTCTTGCGACAGATGAAGAATTAGCACGCTGGACTTCAAAATAGTATAAAAAAATTCCGCTCGGTTGAGCGGAATTTTTTTAATTTTGGTCATTATTCGGTTGAGATTTGGGCTTACGATTAAAGTTTTTGCGATTATTAAACTTTTTAAAGGGTTTATTACCCTCGCCCTCATTTTTATTTGGTTTAGGTGATTTGACGTTATTATTAGGCTTATTTTGTTGAAATTGCTGAGGTTTTTTGTCGCTCTCAGGCTTTCTCATAGCAACACCAACAGCACTTTTCGGACTATTTTGTCTTGGCTGTTTTGGGCGTGGCTTGAATTTAGATGATTGCTGATTATTGTCTGATCTTCTTGGTTTTTCGGACATTTCCTGTGTGTTTTCAGCATTAATGTTGCCTTTGTTTTCAGGAATTTCATCATTTTTTTCTTCAGATTTTTCAGGCAAAACCAAAACATCAGCTGGTGTTTCCCCTGGTTTGGGTCTGCCTCCGGGCACTGTTGCAGTCTCTTTTACTGGGTAAACTTTTATGTTTTGTTCCTGTCCATCAATCCTAACTTTTACATTTTGACGGAGCAAATCTATACCAATTACATTTCCATAACCATCCACCGTTTGGACAAAAGCCCCGTTTTTCGGCATGGTTTTATTTAGCTCTTCATAAGCCTCCTGCTCATAGCGCAAACAGCACATAAGCCTACCGCAATTTCCCGAAATTTTCGCAGGATTTAGCGACATCGACTGGGTTTTCGCCATTTTTGTAGACACAGGCGCAAACTCATCTAGGAATTTATGACAGCAAAATTCTCTTCCGCAAATGCCAAGTCCACCAAGCATTTTCGCCTCGTCACGAACTCCGATTTGGCGAAGCTCAATTCTGGTGCGAAACACGCCCGCAAGGTCTTTAACAAGCTCACGAAAGTCAACTCTGCCCTCAGAAGCAAAGAAAAATATGATTTTACTGCCCTCAAAATTATACTCCACATCGACAAGTTTCATGTCGAGTTTGTGTGCCTCAATTTTATCTCGGCAAATCTCAAAAGCTTCGCTTTCTCTTGATTTATTCAATTCAGCCAAACGCAAATCTGCGCCTGTCGCCACCCTGATTACAGGGCGGAGCGGTGGAATTATTCTCTCATCTACCACAAAATGGTTGCCAATTGCACAAATTCCGAGCTCATTTCCGTTTGCGGTTTCGACAACTACAGAGTCGCCGTCTTGTACTTTGACATTATTTGGAGCAAAATAGTATAATTTTCCACGGCTTTTAAATCTGACACTTACTACTTCAGTCAAAATTTTTTCCTCATTCTATATTAATAGCGCTGACCGCAAAAAGCCCCAGCACATGTTTTACGCCAACATTTGAGCGTAACATTTGTATACACTTTTCGGTTAATTCGAAAATTTCCATCAATTTTCTTGTAGAAATCATGAAAATTCCACTATTTTCAGTAAGTTCTGCGCACAAAACTTCCTGCAAATTTATTATAAACTCCTCCGCTTCCTGTGCGGAAAAACTTTCTTTTTCTAAGCAGTATTTAAGAAGTGACAACCTGTCACCTTTGTTTATTATCTTTGCAAGCTTTAAAACTTCATCGCTTGCTTGAATTTTTTTCAGTTCGGTTTTGGCAAAAATTTCACTGCATCTTGAGCGAATTGTTTCCAAAAAAGCCTCAGCATTGTCTGTGCAAAGTAAAAATTTTACATGCGCTGGTGGCTCTTCAAGTACTTTAAGTAGGGCATTTTGAGCTTGAACATTCATAAATTCACCGTCTAAAATGCAGTAAATTTTGAAATTTGCTTCATTGGGAAGAACGGCAGTATCAGAGCAAATTTCACGAACTTGCGCAACGTAAACCTCACGTTTTTCCTTGCCTTTATCGTCTAAAGGTCTTTTTATATATATCACATCAGGGTGAATTTCGGCATTTATTTTTCTGATATCTTCACTTTTCGCACCCATCATTTCAGAGATGAGCTGTTTTGCAAGCTCATCTCTTTTTGAGTGGTCACACACCAAAATATTTGCATGTGTGAGTTTTTTTGAATTAATGGTGATGTCCGTCATGAGCACAAGAACTGCAACTTTCACAATCCGCTGGAGTGCAACCTGCAATGGTTGACGTATCTATGCCTTGTTGCTTGTAATAATCTATAATTGCAGCACGCACAGCTTCTTCAACGAGAACAGAGCAGTGAATTTTTTCTGCTGGAAGTCCATCAAGAGCTTCTGTAACTGCTTTATTTGAAAGTTGAAGCGCTTCACCTACAGTTTTGCCCTTCACCATCTCTGTCGCCATGGAGCTTGTTGCAATTGCAGCACCGCAACCATAGGTTTTAAAAGAAACATCTTCAATGATGTCATTTTCAATTCTTAAATATATTTTCATAATGTCGCCGCATTTTGCGTTTCCGACTTGTCCGATAGCGTTAGCGCCTTCAACTTCGCCGACATTTCTTGGATTTGAGAAGTGATCCATAACTTTCTCTGTATACATTTTTATTTCTCCTTGTTATTAAGCAAGCTCTTTTAGCTTGTCCTCCCAAAGTGGGGACATAGAGCGAAGTCTTGCGATGATTTTTGGTAATTCTTCTATGATATAGTCAATATCTTCCATTGTATTAAACTCACTAAAGCTTAGTCTTAGGCTTCCGTGGGCAATCTCGTGTGGAAGTCCGATTGCAAGCAATACGTGTGATGGGTCTAGTGAACCCGAGGTACACGCAGAGCCTGATGAGCCAGCAATTCCGACGAAATCTAGGCTTAGGATAACCGCTTCACCCTCAACGCACTCGAAAACGAAGGAAACTGTTCCTGGTAGTCTTTTCTCTGGGTGTCCTGTCAATTTTGTGTATGGAACTTTCAAAATTTCGGTGATTAATTTATTACTCATTGCACTTATATGTGCAGTATTTTTTTCCATATTATCAGTTGCGTCAACAAGTGCTGCCGCCATTCCGACTATGCTTGCAACATTTTCAGTACCGCTTCTCTTGCTTTTTTCCTGTGCTCCACCTGTGATAAACGCTGGCAAAACTATGCCTTTTTTGATATAAAGAACACCTATTCCCTTAGGTCCGTGGAATTTGTGGGCTGACAATGACAAAAAGTCAACGCCTGTATCTTCAACTGAAAACGGAGCATGTCCAATGATTTGAACTGCGTCTGTGTGGAATAAAACACCTTTTTCGTGTGCGATTGCACAAAGTTCTTTGATTGGCATAATTGTTCCAATTTCGTTGTTTGCAGCCATGATAGTTACAAGAACTGTATCGTCACAAATTGCATTTCTAAGGTCTTCTGGATTTACAAGTCCAAATTCGTCAACAGGCAAATATGTCACACGGGCAAGGCCTTTTTTCTCAAGCTCTTCCAAGGTATGACTGATTGCGTGGTGCTCAACAGCACTGGTTATGATGTGGTTGCCACGAGCTCTTGGCATATTTATAATCGAACGCAAAACCCAGTTATCAGACTCTGTACCGCCGCTAGTGAAGAAAATTTCTTTTTCAGTTGCACCGATACAACGTGCTACGTCGGCTCTCGCCGCTTCAAGAGCAAGCTTTGCTTGCCTTCCGTAAGCGTAGATGCTTGAAGGATTTCCGCAGTTTTCGGTTAAATATGGTAGCATCGCATCAAGTGCGGTTTTTGATACACCTGTCGTTGCCGCATTATCTGCATAAACATTTCTCATGTAAAATTTATATCCTTTCCATGAACTATATATATAATAAAATTCAGCGCAATAGTTAGTTTTATATAACGCTTAAATTTCTCGCAGTTATTATATCATATATAACTTATATTTTACAACATAAAAAAGAAAATTATTTATTAAATTCTATATTAAATATATTTTAACGCATTTTCTTTATTAATACACTTGAAGAAATGCAAAAATAGTGTTAAAATAATGATATCTATGCAAAATTAAGTATACATGAAACGGAGATTTCAGTATTTTATGAAAAGAGACAAGATTTCAAGCAACGTAATTAGACGTCTGCCACGATATTTAAGAAAGCTTGATGATTTGGCATATCACGGAATTGATCGCATTTCATCAGGGCAACTCGGCAAACAAATGGGCTTAACGCCCTCACAAATTCGTCAAGACTTTAGCTGTTTTGGGGAATTTGGTCAGCAAGGTTATGGCTATAATGTCGAAAAATTGAGAGAAGAAATTAGCCAAATTATGGGCTTAGACAGTGGCTTTAAAGCTATTTTAGTCGGTGTTGGTAATATGGGTCGAGCACTGATAAATAACTTCAATTTTAATAACTATGGTTTTAACCTCTGTGCTGGTTTTGATGCCTCCGAAGACGTTGTTGGAAAAACCATAAACGAAACCGAAATTTTTCACATTGATGATATGGAAAAATTTATTTCTGAAAACGAAGTCACTGCCGCAATTTTGTGTGTTCCACGCAGACACGCAGACAATGTTGCAAACAGCCTTGCAACTTTTGGCATCAAGGCGATTTGGAATTTCACAAACACCGAACTCACACTCGAAGACGACACCGTTATCATTGAGGACATTCATTTTTCAGACAGCCTTATGTACCTAAGCTATAGAATTACGGAAACACTCCCCGATGAAGACGACACTTGAATGGAGAGCCTATGAAAAAGAAAATTTTAGTCACAGCCACACTTTGCACCGCACTTTTGACTGGTGTTTTATATGGTTTTGCAAGCACTTCGGGAACAGAGGCAAATCCACTGATTTCTCAAGTTTTTCTCGACGGAGAATATAAGG
The DNA here is from genome assembly GCA_964371875.1 of uncultured Oscillospiraceae bacterium. Taxonomy (GTDB): domain Bacteria; phylum Bacillota; class Clostridia; order Oscillospirales; family Oscillospiraceae; genus Heteroscillospira. The sequence continues at coordinate 13,411 of CAYJOS010000017.1, forward strand.
AAAATGTTTTAAATTCAGGCTTAACAAAGGCAAACGAAGAGCTTGAAGACACTTTTTCCGATGCTACGAGCGGACTTGACGGTGGTGACACTGGGCAATTTTCCTATAAAACCGTAAACTCTGGTGACAGTGCAACTTTGAGCTTTGGCGGTAGTATTTTAATCACTTCGGGCAGTGCAACTATCGCTGTTACCGAGGGTGAAGTTATTAATATTAATGACGGTTCTGTTGTTTCGGATGGAAATTTGAAGACCAATAACCGCTATTTTGCAACCGAAGACGCTGCTGCAAGCGTGAAATTTACATCTTTGTCTGAAATTATGGTTGAGGGCGATGTTGCCGTGAGTTCAACAGCTGGAGCTGTCAATACCTTCACCGACGTGAGACCTACAGACTGGTTTTATGCTGACGTCATGAGTGCTGTCGAAATGGGACTTATAAACGGAATGGACGAAACCACTTTCAATCCCGAAGGCGATGTAAATTACGCTCAAGCGCTTAAACTTGCAGCTTGTGTTCATCAGTATTATGAGGACGGAAAAGTCACCTTGCAAAACGGCGACCCTTGGTATAAATCTTATGCCGACTACGCTCTCGAAGCTGGAATTGTAAAAGTTTTGCCGACAAATTACGACGCTAATGTTTCCCGTGACCAATACACAGCGATGATGTTTTACGCTCTGCCTTTAGAAGAGTTTAAAGCGATAAACACCGTGCCCGAGGACTCTATCCCCGACCTTAAAAGTGGGGACGATTGGTATGAGGAAATTTATTCACTTTACAGAGCAGGAATTATCACAGGTAGTGATGAAGCTCATACGTTTAATCCATATTCCGACGTGAAAAGAAGCGAAGTTTCGACAATTATTGCACGAATGTTTGACGAAAGTGTCAGAAAATCCTTTGATTTAGGCTAAAAATTTGAAAGGAGTGCATATGAAAAACACTGCTTTAAAACGCATTTTTACTATTAGTTTTACATTATTAATATTGATTTTCATGTTCTCCGCCTGTCAAGAAGAGGAAATTGAGGAAGTTCCCGAGGAATATGTCATTGAGTTTGTCGACCCTGTCATTGAGGAAAATGTGAGGGTTCTCATAGGCAGACCCGAAGGCGATATTAGAACCCGTGAACTTACAAAAATCACCAGATTTAGCCTTCCACCAGAGGCAACTTCACTTGAAGATTTGGTGCATCTGATAGCTTTGAAGAAGCTTTATATTTGGCACTCTAATGTGACGGATTATTCACCTTTGAGTGAGCTGAAAGACTTAAAACATTTGGAATTTTTTGATGTTCCAATTCCTGATTTAACCATTTTACAAGGCCTCGACAGCCTCGAAGGGCTAGTCATGCCCAACGCTGGACTTGAGGATATTGAGTATTTAATCAACTTCAAAACGCTGAAAAGTTTAACCCTTGACGGTAATTTTATTGACGACTACACTCCCTTGCACTACTTACCGAATTTGGAAGAATTAAATTTAAATCGTTGCGGAATTGATGACCTCAGCGTGCTTGACGGGCTTGAGCAAATTAAGAGTTTGACCTTGCTTGGAAATGAATTTACGAGCATAAATCCCCTGTCGGATTTTGTCAATTTAACTTGGCTTGATTTGAGTAATAACGACTTGGATAATATTACAGCAATAAAAAATATGGAAAAACTCAAAAATTTATTTCTGTCAAATTGCGGTATAAATGACATAGGGCCACTAGAGGAAATTGTGACACTTGTACAATTAACCTTAGATAGAAATGAAATCACAAACATTTACGCTCTTAGAAATTTGATTGAGCTTTACAGATTAGACATTAATGATAATCAAATCGGCAACGTTTCACCTTTGGCGGATTTGATAAAAATGCAACATATTTCTATGGATAATAACCAAATTTCTGACATAAATTCTGTCAGAGATATGGCATCACTTTTCAATATTTCCGCTGTCAACAACGACATCAGCGACATAGGAGTTTTAAGAAATAATACAGCATTACTGGAAGTGAATTTCACTTCAAACAACATAAGCGACCTCAGCCCATTGGCGCTCTTGAAAGAGCTTAGAATTGCTTGGTTTGCAGACAATCCTATCACAAACTGGGCGGGCGTTGCGCACGTAAGACAAGTTTACGGAAAATAAGGAGATATTTTTATGACAGACACAATTGCGGCAATTTCAACAGGACAGGTGCTGTCGGCTATCGGTTTAATCAGGTTGACAGGCGAGGAGTCTGTGAGAATTGCGGATGAAGTATTTTTCCCATATTTTGGTGGAAAAATGAGCACACACCCAGACCGTTCTTTGGTTTTTGGCGAAATTCGCAACGATAACGGTGAAATTTTGGACATTTGCCTATGCACAATCAGCCACGGCCCGAATAGTTACACAGGCGAGCACACAGCAGAATTTCAGTTGCACGGCTCTCCTGTGGTCATCGAAGAGACGCTCGCACTTTTGTTCAAACACGGGGCAAGACAGGCGCTTGCAGGCGAATTTACAAAGCGTGCTTTCCTGAATGGAAGGATGGATTTGACCCAAGCCGAGGCAGTAATCGACCTAATTCACGCCGAAACACCAACAGCGGCAAATATGGCAGCTAACCAATTAAACGGCTCAATTTACAGAAAAGTTGAGGTAATTTACACAAAATATCAAGATATTATGAGTCATTTTCACGCAGTTTTGGACTATCCCGACGAGGATATTGAAGATTTCAAACTTCAAAACTACAAAGATGAAATGAGTGGAATTGAAAAATCACTTGCTACTTTGCTCGCAACTTTCGAGCGTGGAAAAATCATGCGAGACGGTATTAAATCTGCGATTATAGGCAGACCAAATGTTGGAAAATCCTCACTTTTGAACGCACTTTTGGGCTATGACCGTGCTATCGTCACCGACATTCCAGGCACAACTCGTGACACAATCGAGGAAAAATTAAGACTTGGGCATGTCACCGTCAGACTAATCGACACCGCTGGACTTCGAAAAACCGACGACACTGTCGAAAGCATGGGTGTTGACAGGAGCTTGGACGCAATGCGCGAAGCCGAATTGGCAATTTTTGTATTTGATGCTTCCGAAGAGCTGACAGAAAAAGACAGCGAAATTCTAGATCTTGTGAAAGAAGCGAAGAGAGCCATTGCGGTTATCAACAAAACCGACCTTGATGAGAAGCTTGATATCAAAAAATTAGACGGAATTTTCGACAATATTTGCAAAATTTCCGCTAAAAACGAAGATGGTTTAGGCGAATTAGAACAAATTGTTTGTGAAATGTTCCCAAAACCCGAAGCTGTGGCAACAGGCGAAATTTTGACAAACGCAAGACAGGCTCAAGCAGTGGAAACTGCCCTATGTGCTACTCACTCGGCATTGGAAGCGATGAATTTCGGGCTTACTCCCGATGCGGTTTTGACTGCAATTGAGGATGCTATGCAAGCCATTGCACTGCTGACTGGTAAGGTCGTTCGAGAGGATATCACCGACAGAATTTTCGAGAGATTTTGTGTTGGAAAATAATTAAATTTTATAATATTACTAAAATCCGTCCGTTGGGCGGATTTTACTTTATTAATTTATCATCATAAATTTTCTTTTTTAGATATTTTATGATGATAAATTTTCTTTTTTGTATAGTAATTTAGTCAAAATAATTAATTGGAGTTTTTTTGTATAAATTCAAAGCATTTTCTTGTCATATATCACATATTTTATATCTATATTACGCATCTTATTGACTTTTATACTAAAGAATACTATAATTTTTACATGGATTTATTTTTTAGAAAATTGACGAAAGGAAGATTTTATATGTATATAAAAACCAAGCCATTGTTGTTTTTATCAATTTTACTTGTGTGTATTTTTCTGACAGGTGTTTTAGCCTATGCAGAAGAAAATTTGACGGAAACAACAGAGGGAGATGAAATATTGTCTCAAGGCACAGAAGGAAGCGAGGGCGAGCTTGCACCAATCTCCGACCCACCGCCCGAGCCAATAACCGACCCACCATCTGCACCTGATATAGTTTGGGATGATGACTCAATTTTAGGCTATGCAACTAACTTTAGTGCGGTTATTTTTGGGAATTATACAGGTGGTAGTTCTAGCAACCATATTATTGGACCAGCTTTTATTGGTGGAAATGCTGAATATTTAGATACTGTTTCCAAAACAGAAGGTGCTAATTTAGGAGGTATTAACGGATGGGATGTTCCATCATTTAATCCTGTAATCGGACTTGTTTTAGGCGGAGAGTCTCTCAACACTACCGATATTGAAGTTCACTATGGTAGTGCAATTACTACAGAAGCAACTTCAGAAAGAATTTCAGACACCCATGTATACAATACTACTAGAATTACAGCTGAAAAAGCATATTTTACGCGTGAAATTGACGAAGCCAAAAAACACTATCAAGATTTAGCCAAAAGATTCCTTGAAAATACAAAAAATATTCCGCTATCAACACCTACAGATAGCAAATTAGTTTTTGATGCTACTACTGAACAATATTATAGAGTTAAAGCAACTGATTTATCAGGAACTACACATATTGATTATGAAGGTCTTGAGGGAACTGAGGAGTTAACCATAGTTGTTACAGGGTATGCTGATACTACTATTGACGAAGAAAACATAACTAAAGTAGAAACTACTTTCAAAGCAGAACAAAATTTGCACTGGAATAGAGATAACGAACCCGAGAAAGTTCAAAAAATACTATGGATATTTGACAACGCTGTTAGCAAACTATATATCCACACAGATATGGCTGGCTCTATTCTTGCGCCTGATATGGACATAAAGATCGGCACTGATAGCAATGGTTCTACGAACGGAACTGTAATAGTGAATAACGTTGAATTATCTGGCGGTGGAAGTGAAATGCACTGGCTCCCCTTTGACCCCGAAGGAACATTACCTGACACACCAGACCAACCTCCCCCTCCACCCAATCCCGATAAGCCCGACCCCGATCCCCTACCAAAACCAGATCCTAAGCCCGACCCAGACCCCGTAACTTCACCAAGCCCAAGTCCCGAAACTTCACCAAGTCCTAGCCCTGAAACTTCACCAAGCCCTAGCCCCGAAATATCCCCCGAAGTTTCACCAAGCCCAAGCCCAGCAGTTACACCAGACGTAGACACAAGTCCTAATCCCGACCCTGAGCCCGAACTCGACATAGACGACGTTGTCCCCGGCGGTGGAACTGGCCCTTACACAGATTTAGACGGCACACCTTTGACTTACGAGGAATTATTTGACATTTATGATGGCGATATTCCGTTAGATGCATTGGAATTTTTACCCGAAGAGGACATTCCACTAGGTTTCATGACTTTTGACCCAGTCGATTTAGGTGATTTACCACAAACTGGTGGCGTTTTTGAACTCGAAGAAGATAACACAAAATTAATCCAAATTATTGGAATTGCAAGTGTCATTTCGCTTCTCGCCACATATCACCTAATAAAAACCATTTATCACAAAAAGTCTAAATAAATCTTAAAACATCACAAAAAGACTGCCCTATTCGGCAGTCTTTTTTGTTGACATTGCTTAGCAGAAGGTCTATAATTGTATTTATAAATAACCATTTTTTAGAAATTAAAGGAGTGCTAGCAATGAAAAAATTATTTACTTTAACCGTGCTTTTAGGTGCATTTTTCGCCCTAAGCGCAACAGCAAGTGCAACCTACGACATCTCCCCTGCTATGGCGCAAGCTTATTTGGAAGCTCTTAACACCATAAATGACAGAACAACAGCCAATGATGGTTTATGCTGGGTCGAAGGCTCAGAATTGGTAGACATGCAAGGAGATGGAATTCCCGAGCTTTTTATTAATATAGAAGCACCAGGGGGCGCTAATAATTTCCATTTCCCAGGAGTAAGCGAACTATGGCACTGGAACGGAGAAGAAGCGGTTTTGGTCGAAGACCATATATACGACACCATTTATCCACACAATGCCATTTTCTTCCAAAACGACAACAAGGTAGACATGGCATATTTTGGGGCGACGCATTCCGGCGCTGCCAGTGCCTACGGTTATGACTATTATGTGATTGAAAATGGTGAATTTGTACTATATACAAAAGTCGAGTTTTCTATCAGCTATCCCCCTCTTGATATATATAATGGGCTTTGGTTTGGTGATGGTCGTTTCAATTTATCCGAAGAAATATACGAGGGCGAAGGTACTTCAATCACTTTTGCCGATATAAATGCCGAAACTCCTGCAGAGCTCGAAACCGTGAAAAACGAGCTTGATAAATTTGGACTTTTATATAATAGTGAGGGTAATTTTATATATGTAAATCCTGAAAAACTAATATTTACTGATGAAACAACAAATTCAGTTGCAGACGATTTGGAAATCTACACAGGTAAAACCACCGCCGTTTCCACCTCTTCAAAAGTGCTCGTTGACGGAGATAGCACTGCCTTTGATGCATACAATATCGACGGTAACAACTACTTTAAACTTCGTGATTTGGCGAAAGTTGTTAGCGGAACTGAAAAGCAATTTGAAGTCACTTGGGATGCTGGTAAAAATGCAATCAACCTCATTTCAGGCGATGGTTACACAACTGTTGGCGGCGAGATGTCACCTGCTTCGGGCATGAGCAAAACCGCTTATTGGAGCACTTCAAAGGTCTATGTCGACGGAACTGAGACTTATTTCACCGCATATAATATCGGCGGAAATAACTATTTCAAACTGCGTGATGTTGCTAAAGTTTTTGATATTTGTGTCACTTGGGATGCAAATACAAGTACAATTGGCATTGATACTTCTATTTCTTATACTGAATAATAAAAATAGGGGAATTTTCGCTGTGGCGAAAAGAACGAGGGGAACAAGAGAGTTTTCGTTGCGACGAAAAAGAACGCTCTCCGAGGGCATACTTTTTTTAGTGAGAAAAAAAGTATGGAAAAAACTCATCGGGGAAACACCCCCGAACGGTGGGATGCGGTTAGGGTGCTGAGTATACAGACTATATTAGACCGCAAGCCCTGTAGCAGTTACCATCGCACCAAAAGAGAGCTAATCCACGGCTGTCGCCTGAAAAAAGCCCGTTGACTACCCACCAGCAAATCCACGAGTAGGAGGGTCTATTTGAAACTGCAAGATACGAACCGTTGCTTTGACTTGGTATCTTACAGGCTTAAATAGACCCTCCTACTATTTTATTTTGCAAGCGAGTAGCCAACGGGCTACCCAGAGGGCGATTAGCCCTTGTTCGTTATGCTTTCTCTTTGTGCGATTGCTCCTATTTAACTAATGCAAGCTGATTATTATTGTATATTCCGCACCCGCTTTCGTCACTCGTGTTCGGAGACGAGACTCCGACGTTTTTTGGTGACTTTTTTACGTGAAAAAGTTACCCCAGCGGAGCGCGTTCCCCTCGTTCTTTTTGCCGAAGCAAAAATACTCTCGTTTCCTTTTCGTCGCAACGAAAATTCTCCGTTCTCTTTTCGTCGCAACGAACCCCCTCAGAGAGCATATCTCCACTCCTTTTTGCCACAAAAAAACTCCACTCGTTTGAGCGGAGTTTTTATAATATCTATTAATTATCATCAGCAGAAATCAGACCGTAGTCACCATCATTTCTGCGATAAACAACTGAAAAACTGTCGTCTTCTTGGTTTTTGAAAGCATAAAATCCATGTTCAAGCAAATTCATTTGCAAAATTGCCTCTTCTGTTGTCATAGGCTTGATTGAAAAACGTTTTGTTCTGACAATTTTGAATTTATCTTCATTTTCAGGCTCAAAGTCAGGAATATAATCTTGTTGCCAATCAAGATTGCCTTCACGAAGTTTTTTGCTTAATTTTGTTTTATGTTTTCTGACTTGACGCTCGATAGAAGCACAAGCGGAGTCAATTGAGGCGTGCATATCTCCTGTGACCTCTTTAACACGGTAAAACATGCCGTTGTTATTTAAAGTTACTTCAGCAAGGTATCTTCCTCGCTCTGAACCAAATGTGACAAAAGCTTCGCTTTCGTGCTTAAAAAGTCTGTCAATTTTGCCGATTTTTTTCTCAGCGTAGTCTTTAACGTCTGCGGGAACTTGCAATTTTTTTTCAATAAATGTAAATTTCATATGTCTGCTCCTTCCATGCGGTAAACCGCTCTAATGTGGGTGCGTTAAAGCAACCCAGACGCACAGTGGAATTTTTCCACCCGACAAGAACAATTGCCTAAGTTTATGAACTTGAACCACTGTTCTTGTCTTATTGTACCATAAATAAAACCAATGCGAAAGAGTTTTTATAAGAATTTACATTTTATACGAAAATTTTAGAAAAATTTAGAAATAATATGCAAAAATATTCCAAATCAGTCCATGTCTACATAACTGTATTTTGCAACAGTTTCAGGCGTTGTAAGGCTTACGCTTCCAACCAAAACATCACGCTTAACTTCGGCAGATTCCTCGGGTTCGTCTTCTGCTACTTCGTCCTCGACAGGCGCTTCACTTTCTACGGGTGCTTCGCTTGCTTCAGGGCTAGGTTCAGGTGAATTTTCGGCAGGCTCTTCTGTTTCAGGCTGGGTGACTACAGCGGTGCTTACGTCAAGATCAGTGCTGATTTTGCAGTTTGGAAGCAGATTTTGAAGCTCTGCGACTTGCTCTGCTGTTAGCTTATTATTGTCCAAATGCAGATTTTTCAAAGATTTTAAATTCGCTAAAGAGGAAACATCGGAGATGTTATTTCCATTTAAATACAGCTCCTCTAGCTCCGTTAAACCGCTGATTACAGACACATCATTAATTCCACAATTTTGCAGTGAAAGGCTAGTCAACTCTGTAAGCGAGGTCAAAACCGAAATGTTGCTCAATGAATTTTGGTCGAGGTTTAATGTTTGTAGACCAACCAAACTTGCCAGCGGAGAGATGTCTGTGAGGTCATTTCCACTCAAATATAGCTCGGTTATGCCCTTGGAGTTCGCAAGTGGGCTAATATCACTGATGCTGTTACGCATTAGGTTTACTCGCTGTAAACTTGTCACAGTGGATAGCGGATTTAGATTTGAAAGAGTACCTTTATTTGATGCGCTGTTTGTCCAAATTTCCAAAGTGTGTAAATTTTCAAGGTTTGAAAGCGGGCTTAGGTCTGTAACAATCGTGTTAGTCAGGCTCAAACTTTCCAAATCATCAAAATTTTCCAGTCCTTTAATTGAACTTGCAGTGCTGTCAGTTACTGAAATATCAGTTTCGTCTGAATCGAACTCTGAACTTCCGATTTGAATTGTATACAAAAGGTCGGAGTGCGTAACATCGCAGCCTGTAAGTGCGTCTTTAAGCTCGTCAACTGCCAAAGCTGTGAGTTTGATATTGTCCTCAATGTTAAGGGTTTGTAAGGACTTAATTTTCGCCAATTCTTCCAAATCGTCGTTGTCGATATTTGCGTCCTTTAAGTTTAAATTTCTAAGCACACTCAGCCTTGTAAGCGAGGTCAATTCCTCAAGGGTATTACCGCCGAGATAGAGAGTTTCAAGTGGTAAAATAACCGATAAAGGTGTTAAATCTTTTACGTTATTGTTCTCTAAATTCAAGGTTTCGAGCTGTTGTAGTCCCATAAGTGGCAATAAATCCGAAACATTATTTCCAGATAAATTAAGTGATTTTAGCTTGTATAAATCCAAGATCGGGGATAAGTCGGTCAAATTGTTGTTGCTCAAATTAAGAGTTTCGAGGTTTTTGCAAACGCTCAAAGCTCGAACGTCTGAGAGGTTTTGACCGCTCAAATCTAGCTCTTCAACATCGGACATAAATGTCACGTTGCCGAGTGTGATTTCGACAGCTTTTTCGTCAACTTCGTAGTTTTCATTTCTTATACTGCACGTGGGGAGAGCATCGGCAAGACCGTCTAAAGCCTCTTCGCTTATGCTGGTTTCGTTAATGCTCAAAGTTTTTAGGTTTTTAAGGCTGTACAGTGGCGTGAAATCGGCGATTTTGTTGCCGTCGAGATATAAGCTCTCGAGATTTACAAGCGTACTCAAAGCCGATATATTGGTTATTTGATTGTTTTCGAGTTTTAAAAAATTGAGTTGTGTCAATCCTGAAAGCACAGAAATGTCAGTAATGCCGTTGTCAGTCAGTGAAAGACTTTGCAGTGAACTTAGTTCTGCAAGTGGGGCAATATCTGCATCCACTAGCCTTTTTTGTGACAAAACCAAGGAAGTAACGCTTTTTGAAATTGTTTCGCCAGCGATTGAAACAGCGTCTGAGGGTGTTGAGGGGGTTGATTCGGCTTTTAGCGCTTTTAATTGCTCTAAATAGTCATCAACCACACTGCTTTCAAATTTTGAAGAAGCCGAGTATAATACTGAAATAGCATCGTCAATATTTCCCAGTCCTGCGTAATGAGCGTTAGCTAAAAGGATATAGCAGTCCTCGCTCTCGCCGTAAGTGAGAGCTTCTTCCAAGACTTCAACAGCCCTGTTGTAGTTTCCGTTGTTATAATGTTCGTTGCCTTCTAAAAATAATGCTTCAAATCTGTCGCTCTTATATTCCGCCGTGAAAAACATAGTTGCGGAAAAAATTGCTATTGCTACAACTATGCATACTGCTGCAATGATGCCAAGCTTGCGGAAATTAAATTTATTTTCCGTATACATGATGTCCTCCAAATTATAGTTCTTGTTTACATAATATCGTTATTATATTATATTGTAAATCTATTGCAAAGTCAAATACTAAATATAGTGGTTTTTCTAAAATATAAAACTATATATAGCGAAGTGGGTTAGCGTTATATGGAAAACTTTTACTTCAACGAAAAGAAACGGGGGGGAATGCTCTCCGAGGGGAAATTTTTGTTGCGACGAAAAGATACGAGAGAATTTTCGCTTCGGCGAAAAGAACGAGGAGATACGCGCTCCGCTGGGGTAACT
>CAYJOS010000018.1:0-23826 GCA_964371875.1 uncultured Oscillospiraceae bacterium
TGCGATTGCTCCTATTTCACCGTTGCAAGCTAATTATTATTGTATATTCAGCACCTTTAACCGTTCCCACCGTTCGGGGGTGTTTCCCCGACAAGTTTTTGGTGACTTTTTTCTTGAAAAAAAGTTACCCCAGCGGAGCGCGTTTTCTTTTTTGTCGCAACAAAAAATTCTCCGTTCTCTCGTTCTCTTCGTTTCCTTTCGTCGCAACGAAAATTCCCCCTCGGAGAGCGTGCTTTTCGCCGAAGCAAAAACCCGCCCTTTCGAGCGGATTTGTTGCGTTTTACTATTTAATCTATAACCCTTATGCCCTGTACAGGAATATTTTCAACTATACCCTTTGCAACTGAAATGAGGTTTTTGATTGCAGATTCGCTGAGCCCGATATGTGTATATCTATGCAAATCACATAGATCTTGAAGCTCGTTTAAGTCCATTTCAACCTCTCCGCTTACTATGCTTTTTACAAATCCATACCAAATAGAGTCGCCAATTATAATACCGTTTCTCACAACGTCCAAGGGGAATTTTTCGTCGTTTTTGTGTTTTACAACCGCATTATGAATTAAACGGACAAATGGTCTGTTTGGTAGTGGTGACTCATAAATTTCACTGTAAAATTTAATCTCAGCAGGGTCTTTTGAAAGCTCCTTTATAAGCATCCTAGGAACGCATAAAACATAGAGCATAGGAAAGTCGTCAAAGGACAAATACTGTGCAAGAACCTCGTCGATTTTGTCGTAATATTTCGCCATAATGTCGAAAGCAATGTCTGTTTTGCTCTCAAAATAGTAGTATAACAAAGGTGATGTTATGCCACAATGTTTTGCAATTTGTCGCATTGTAGTCTCGCCAAAACCATGATCATAAAACAAGGTTTTAGACACGCTCAAAATCTGTTCTCTTGTAAGTTCGCTCTTTTTATATGCCATTATATCACTTCCAATTTATTCCTTTTCATTATCTTGTTTGTCATCTTTATCAAGCTTTTTCAGCTTTTCCTTAACAACTTTTTTGGTGCGTTTTGTGACAAAAACTGCCACCACAGCCACAGCTATAATCACTAACCAATTGCCAATTATAAACAAAACCAGCCCTTGTGAAAAATCGACTAAGCCGTCTATGCTTCGCTCAAAAGCTCTGCCAATTTTGTCAAAAAATGTGATTTGTAGTGGTTCTTCTGGTGTGTATTCCACAACTTCCGAGATGTAAACTATGACTGTGCTGTAATTTACATCGGTGTCGAGCCCGTTCATCGCCGTTTGATAATATTCTATATTATACCTAACTTCTGCTAAATATCCCTCAATTGTCAACATATCTTCAAGAGTTGTCGCAGTTTCAAGCATCGCAAGAAGCCTTTCCTCTTGAATTAGGTAAGAGTCTAATCTTGACTGAATGTCAAAATATTCACGTGTGACATTTTCCGCATTTGTATTGCAATATAAAACACTACCAAGCGAAGAAAGTCCTGTAGTTGTCATCATTTCAAAATGCTCCGAGGGAATTCTAAGCGTAAAACTAGCATCCCTTGCGCCGTGACCTGCATAGCCTGTTCCGCTTATGTAAGAGTCTTGCACAAATCCGCCGTGACCCTCTGCCATTTTAACGATTTCTTCAACAGTTTTGTCATATTCCTTGGTTTCGATATGAGCATCTGCGGAGTAAATGATTTTTTCGCTCATGTTTGTTTCAGGAACAGAAGTGTTTGAATCGCTTTCGCTCTCGTCAAAAGCAATTTCCTCTTCAATCATGTCCATTTCGCCTGCGCTTACAGTATAACCCATTTCCTCTTCGGTCATAGGTGCTTCGGCTTTAGGGGCGGACATCGCTTGAACAGCCGACTCCGAGGCTGCCATATCTGAACTTTCCGCACTGCAAGCCGAAAACGCAATAATACAAATTACCAATGCTAACAATAAGAGTTTTTTCATTTATATGTCCTCCTTAAAAGTATGGTTACAATTAAGACGTAGACTGTCCACAAAAAGTTCCTTCGGCAATTAATTTTGTCAGATATTACTAAAATCTGACGCAGTTTTTGTCGATTTCTGCTATGCTATGCACACCGCACATTTCCATAGCATCGGCTAATGTGTCTGCAAGTTCTTGGATATAAGTTTTAACGCCCTCTTCGCCGTTTCCATAAACCGCTGTGACGAATGGTCTTGCGATTAAAACCGCATCAGCTCCAAGTGCAAGCGCTCTGAAAATATCTATGCCTGTTCTTATTCCGCCGTCGACTAAAATCGTCATTTTTCCGCCTACAGCCTCTGCAATTTCAGGCAAAACCTCTGCTGTTGAGGGGCAACCCTCCAAGACTCTACCGCCGTGATTTGAAACGACAATTCCAGCCGCTCCAGCTTCAAGAGCTTTTTCAGCACCCTTTACAGTCATAATGCCTTTCATAATGAATGGAGTTTGTGCATAGTCAAAAATTTCACGAAGTTCGTCAACTGTTTTACTACCAGCAACGGGAGTTTGGTTTTTCATAAAAGGAAGCCCAGCGCCGTCGATATCCATAGCTATCATTTTTGCGCCTGCTTTTTTTGCCATGTCGAGTTTTTTAAACAAAACTTCCTTGCCCCAAGGCTTAACGGTTGGAATTCCAACACCGCCCAATTTGCCTATAACCTCACATGCTTGCACAAAAACCTCGGGAATAAATCCGTCGCCTGTGAAAGCTGCGATGCCGTTATTTGCACAGGAGGGTACTAAAATTTCGTTATATTGCAAGTCGTCATATTTTTCGCCATAATGCATTTTAAGTGCGCCGACTGGTGCAGCAAAAATGGGATAATCAAACTCTTGACCGAAAAGTTTAACCTTAAGGTCAACAGGCTTATTTTCGCTAATAGTATCCATATTCAGGCAAATTTCTTGCCATTTTTCATAGTTTCGAGTTGCACCTTTGCCAAGACCTTTAGAGCCAGGACCGGGCATGGTGTTCTTACATGCTCTTCCATCACAAATTGGGCAAACCTTGCAAAAATCACCCATTTGCCCTTTTGCCATATTTATAACTTCGCTATATTTCATGAAAAAATCCTCCAAAATCATTATGAAAATATTGTAATATAAAATCATCCATCTTTCAAGATGAAGTTTTGCAATTAAAGAAATCAGGGCATAGTTATAAGTTGTGATTTGTCGCATTTTCCTAGGAGTTGTAGGAGTTTACAATACAAAATAGATAGTTAAATTTTTAGCAAAAATAACAAAATTGTAGAAATAACTATAAAGTTGTGGACATTCTGTAAACTATATAGTATATTTATATAAGACTATTTTGTAAAAGAAAACAAATCAAAAAGAGGTGAGCACATGTCATTTAAGTTCTTTGGCGGTATACATCCAAACGATAAAAAATCGCCATCCAACAAAGCTGAAGCGACACGAATTGCACAACCACCCGAGGTCGTCATTCCAATGTCACTTCACATCGGTGCGCCATGTTCTCCACTGGTCGCAGTGGGCGATGAGGTCAAGCTAGGACAAAAAATCGGCGACGCACAATCTCCTGTGTCTGCCCCCATCCACGCATCTGTTTCTGGTGTAGTCAAGAAAATCGAACCAAGACTTCACTCAAACGGCGTTATGGTCAATTCAATCGTTATCGAAAACGATGGGTTAAACACACCATGTGAAACCATGGTGCCTGCAACTGCTGAGCAAAGAGAAAACCCAGAGGAAATTATCAAAATCATCCGTGAAGCCGGTATCGTCGGCATGGGTGGTGCGACTTTCCCAACTGCGTTTAAAATTTCCAGCGGTAAAGGCAAGGTCAACACTGTCGTCATCAATGGTGCTGAATGTGAACCATATATCACCAGTGACCACAGAACCATGCTTGAATGTCCTGATGAAGTAATTACAGGTGTTATGCTTATCATGAAAGCCTGTGAAGTTACTAAATGCTATTTCGGCATTGAAGAAAACAAGGCTGACGCTATTGAAGTTTTGAAGCAAAAAAATCCTGCAAACAGCGGAATTGAAATCGTCACACTTCCTTGCATGTATCCACAAGGTGCTGAAAAACAACTCGTGCAAAGTGTTACAGGACTTGAAATTCCACCTGGAGGACTTCCTGCGGCTGTTGGCTGTGCAGTTTTCAATGCTTATACTGCCTATTCAATTTATCGTGCGGTATATGAAGGCTTCCCTGCTGTCCAAAGACTTGTCACAGTTTCTGGTAGTGCGGTTAAAGACCCCAAAAACCTAATCGTCCCTGTCGGAACTCCTGTTGAATATGTTTTTGAACAGGCTGGCGGTATGGGCGAAACTCCCAAAAAAGTTCTAATGGGTGGCCCTATGATGGGTAACGCTCTTTACAATCTCACAGTCGGAACAACAAAAGGTACGAACGCACTTTTGGCTTTTTCCGCTGATGAAGACCAAACTGTTGACGATCCACAATGTATCCGTTGCGGAAAATGTGCAACTGTTTGCCCTATGAAACTTTCTCCTCTATACCTTTATATTTTCGAGCAAAGAGATGACTTTGACAAAATGAGCAAATATAATTTAACCGACTGCATTGAGTGCGGTGCGTGTACTTATAATTGCCCTGCAAAACTTCATCTTACTCATTCTTGCCGTACTGGTAAAGCCAAAATCATGGCAAAAGCAAATGAGGAAAAAGCTCGCCTTGAGGCTGAAAAGGCTAAGGCAGAGGCAGAAAAGGAGGCTAATAAATAATGAATGAAATCTTAAAATTGACCGTTTCCTCCTCACCACATATTCGTTCGAGTGAAAGTACAAAATCAATTATGCTCGACGTTATCATTGCACTAATACCTGCTCTTATCGTTGCGATTTTGATGTTTGGTATGCCTGCATTTGCGGTGACTGCGGTTTGTGTCGTTTCTTGCGTATTTTTTGAATGGCTATACAGAAAAGGCATGAAAAAATCATGTACTATCGGCGATTTGAGTGCAGTTGTAACTGGTTTACTACTTGCTTATTGCCTTCCAGCAGGCGCTCCACTTTGGATTCCTGTTGTCGGTGCGTTTTTTGCAATTATTGTCGTAAAACAACTTTACGGCGGTATTGGTAAAAACTTCGTAAACCCAGCTCTTGCAGCTCGTGCTTTTCTATTTAGCTGGCCTGTAATCATGACAACTTGGGTCGCACCTAACTATGTTTACGGTGTTGACGTTGTCACAGAAGCAACTCCAATGGCATTTCTACACTCTGAAAAACTTCCAGAAGGCATTAGCGTCATGGGAACTTTCCTTGGAACTATCGGTGGTTCACTTGGTGAAATTTCCGCTGCGGCACTTCTACTTGGTGGTGCTTACCTAGTTTTCAGAAAAGTTATTACTATCAGAATTCCAGCAGCATACATATTAACAGTTGCAGTCATCACTTTTGCTTTCCCAGAAGGCGGAAATGACAGACTTCAATGGATGCTTTACAATGTCTGCGGTGGTGGACTTATGCTTGGTGCTATTTTCATGGCAACAGACTATGCAACAAGCCCCACAACAGCAAAAGGACAACTTATTTATGGTATCGGTTGCGGTTTAATCACTGTATTTATCCGCTATTTCGGCTCATATGTTGAGGGTGTTTCCTATGCTATCCTAATCATGAACATCTTGGTTTGGATGATTGATAGTGCAACTCAACAACGCAGATTTGGTGTTTCCGCTGAGGAAGCAAAAGCTGCAAAAGCCGCAAAAAAGAATAAGGAGGCTGTCGCAAAATGAAAAATGCAAGTATGCCCGTTTTAGTGTTTATGCTTTGCCTAATTTGCGCAGTTGTCGCTGTACTTTTAGGACTTGTAAACTCTATCACTGCTGACCCTATTGCAAAAATTCAAGCCGAAAAAACTGCTAACGCTATGAACGCTGTTTTAGAGGCTGGTAGCTATGAAGCTGTTGAATACACAGGTGACGATACTCAAATCACAGGTATTCACAAAGCAGATGACCTCGGACATGTTGTTGAGCTAACAGTTGGCGGTTCACAAGGCGATATTTCCCTAGTTGTCGGCGTTGACTCAGCAGGAGCTGTCACAGGAATTTCAGTCATCGCCCACAAAGAAACCCCAGGACTTGGTGACAAAGTTGCCAAAGAGGGCGACATTCAAGGCGACGCTTTGAAGGCTGCTATTATTGGAACAACAGGCGATGCCGCTGTTGACAAAGACGGCGGAACTGTTCAATCACTAGCCGGCGCAACTGTCACATCAAGAGCGATTGCAAATGCTGCAAACTCTGCTGTTGCGGCTGTCGCTACAGTCGGTTAGGAGGTAGAAATTTATGAATATTAAACGTCAATTTGTCGAAGGTCTTATTACACAAAACCCTGTTACCATTCAACTTCTTGGTATGTGCTCCGTTTTGGCTATCACAACCAGCTTGTTCAATGGCTTGGGCATGGGAATTTCTGTTCTTGTAATTATGACCTGTTCAAACATTGTTATTTCACTATTAAGAAAAGTCATCCCTTCAAAAATCCGTATTGCGGCGTATATCGTTATCATCGCCGGATTTGTTACCATGGTTGACTTACTGCTTAAAGCTTTCGTCCCTGCGCTTTCCGACTCGCTCGGTGTTTTCATTCCGCTAATCGTTGTTAACTGCATCATTTTGGGTCGTGCTGAGTCATTTGCTTCAAAAAATGGTGTTTTCGCTTCTGCTTTAGACGGAATTTTCCAAGGCATAGGCTACACTTTAGCTCTTGTTGCAATGTGCGTTATCCGTGAACTTTTGGGTGCAGGCACATTCGGCGGTGGACTTTTCGCTCCTGATGGATCTTTCCAAATGGGCGGAGCGGGAATTCAAATCATCCCTGCTGAATTTGGTTCACTTATGATGATTCTTCCCTTCGGCGGATTTGTTACTATGGGTGTTTTAATCGCTCTGCAACAATATTTCATGACTAAACACAAAAACAAAAAGAAGGAGGGTGTTAAATAATGAGTTTTGTAGATTTATTTTCAATTTCCCTCGGTGCAATCTTGGTTGAAAACTTAATTTTTGCACAATTCCTCGGAATTTGCCCATTTATGGGTGTTTCCAAAAAAATCGACACTGCTATGGGTATGGGCTTCGCCGTTATCTTCGTTATGGCAGTTGCTTCGGCGGTTTCTTATGGTGTTAACTTAATTCTTGTTGAATTTGAAATCGAGTATATGCAAACTGTTGCATACATTCTTGTTATCGCTTCTTTGGTTCAATTCGTTGAAATGTTCTTGCAAAAAGCGATGCCATCAATGTATGAAGCGCTTGGAATTTACCTACCTCTAATTACAACAAACTGTGCTGTTTTGGGTGCTGTTTTAATCAACACACAACGTGATTATAACTTCATCGAAAGCGTTACTTACGGCATCATGGGCGGAGCTGGTTTCCTACTTGCTATCGTACTTTTTGCTAGTGTTCGTGAGCGTACAGATGTTACAGATGATTGTCCTAAATGCTTCAAAGGCTATCCTTTGGCGCTGATGTCTGGTGGACTTATCGCTCTTGCTTTTATGGGCTTCACAGGCCTAAAAGTATTTTAATAGGGAGGGTGCAAGATGAATGAAATATTACTTCCTCTATTAGTGCTCGGTGTTCTGGGTGCTATCTTCGGACTAATGCTTGCAATTGCCTCTAAAGTTTTTGCGGTTGAAGTTGACGAAAGACAAGAGCAAATCATGGAAGCACTGCCCGGTGCAAACTGCGGTGGTTGTGGATTTGCAGGTTGCGGAGCGTTTGCAGGTGCAGTTGTCGCAGGACAAGCAGAGCCTGATGGTTGTGCCCCTGGTGGACCTGAATGTGCCGCACAAATCGGAAAAATTATGGGTCTTGATGTTGGTGGTTCTGAAAAATGCGTTGCCCTTGTTCGTTGCTCGGGTTACACAGGAAAAATCACTAAAAAGTTTGAATATTCAGGCATCAACGACTGTATCGCTGCTATGCGTTTAGGCGGTGGACAAGGTCCTAACGAATGCCCTGAGGGTTGCATAGGATTTGGAACATGTGTTAACGCATGTGGATTTGACGCTATTACAGTTGTCGATGGACTTGCTGAAATCGACCCTGAAAAATGTGTTGGTTGCATGAAATGCTTAAAGTCTTGTCCTAAAAATGTAATTGTAAAAGTTCCATATTCTGCGGATATTACTGTCGCATGTAGCTCTGCTCAAAAGGGTGCGGCGCTTCGTAAATTCTGCGAAATCGGTTGCCTTGGCTGTAAACTATGTGAAAAAGTTTGTGAAACTGATGCTATTGTTGTTAAAAATAACCTAGCGTACATTGATTACAGTAAATGCACAAGTTGCGGAAAATGCGTTGCAAAATGCCCACGTAAACTAATCCGTGACTCACGCCTTAACACTGAGGGTGAAGATGAAATTGTAGTTCCTGTTGCTCACAAAGAGGCTGAATAATCAAAAATCCGCTCAAAATTTGAGCGGATTTCAGTTTGTTCGAAAAAGTCCTTTAGGACTTTTCGAACAAACTGCCGATGATAATTTTTCGAGAAAAATTATGCCTTACGGCTCATTTTCGTGCATTCGCACATTGAAAATGACATCGGTTTATCCAATTCGAGGAGGGATACCCCCTCGAGCTCCCCCGAAAAGAGGTTTTTATACAGACAAAAATCCGCTCAAAATTTGAGCGGATTTTCTTATTATATTTAAGCCATTTTGTATGATTATTTTACAATTGAAAGTGTATCTCTTGCGATAACTAGTTCTTCGTTTGTTGGAATAACCATTGCTTTTACTGTGCTATCAGCAGTTGAAATGAAAGTTTCTTTTCCTCTGACATTGTTTGCGTCTTTGTCTAGCTTGCAACCAAGGTATCCAAGATATTCGCAAATGCTCGCACGCATGTCAATTGCATTTTCGCCAATACCAGCTGTGAAAATAATGCCGTCAACGCCAGCCATAGCCGAAGCGTAAGCGCCTATAGTTTTCGCCGCTTGGTATGCAAAAATGTCAAGAGCAAGTCCAGCTCTTTCGTTGCCTTTTTCGTTTGCTTCGCCAAGGTCACGGAAGTCGCTTGAAACGCCTGATACGCCCAAAACGCCAGATTTTTTGTTTAGAATGTTAAGCATTTCGTCAATGCTATATCCATGTTTATTCATTAGGAATTGTAGGATACCACTGTCTAAATCACCAACACGAGTTCCCATAGGCATACCTGCAACAGGAGTGAAGCCCATAGTTGTATCGACGCTAATTCCGCCATTTATTGCACAAAATGATGTTCCATTACCCATATGGCAAGAAATCAGCTTCAAATCTTTAGCATCTTTGCCCATCATTTCAGCGGCTCTGCCTGCTACATAAAGGTGGCTTGTGCCGTGGAAGCCATAACGGCGAACTTTGTCGTTTTCATAATATTCATAAGGAATTGCATAAGTATACGCTTTTGCTGGCATAGTTTGGTGGAATGCTGTGTCGAAAACACCAACTTGAGGAACATTCGGAATTGCCTTTGCGCAAGCCTCAATACCCATGATATTCGCTGGGCTGTGCAGTGGCGCAAGAGGAACACATTCACGGATAGTTTCCATTGCTTCGTCTGTGAGTAGTGTAGATTTTGTGAATTTTTCGCCACCGTGTGCAACACGATGTCCAACAGCGTCGATTTCTGTCATTGACGAAATAACACCATATTCAGCACTTGTAAGCTTTTCGATAACAGCTGTTAGTGCTTCAGCGTGAGTTGGCATAGCAACTTCAGCCTTAAATTCGGGTTTGTCGCCGACTGATGGTGTGTAATTTAAAACACCGTCAATTCCAATACGCTCGCAAAGACCTTTTGCAAGAACTTTTTCGCCGTCCATATCCATGAGTTGGTATTTTAATGAAGAACTACCTGCGTTGATGACCAAAATTTTCATTTCTTTTGCTCCATTCAAGTTGAATAAATTTTTAACAATCAAATTATACCAAAAAAGTGAGGCTTATTGCAATACTTACCTTGCAGAGAAAGCCTCATTTTTTTAATTACTTACATTTTTTAAGCAGTCTTTCCCATTTAAGGTCAACTTGTTTTTGGACTTCTTCAATCATCCACTCGTTGCCTTTAGCGAACATGTGCTTAAATCTGCCTTGAGGTTTTAGATATTCTTCAACAGAAATTTTGTTCTTTGGCTCGTAAGATAGTTTATACTCGCCTTCGATAACTTCATACAGAGGCCATACACAGCTGTCAACAGCAAGCTTTGTGATGTCCATCATCATTTCTTCTGAATATCTCCAACCACGTGGGCATGGAGCCATAACGTTTAGGAATGCTGCACCTGGTGTGTAGATAGCAGCTTTTGATTTTTCATGAATGTCTTTCATGTTTCCGATGAATGTTGTTTGAGCAACATAAGGAATGCCATGGCTGACCATGATTTCTGTAAGGTCTTTTTTGTGTTGTGGTTTACCAGGAATAACAGAACCAGCTGGTGATGTTGTTGCATCAGCAAACATTGGTGTTCCTGATGAACGTTGGATACCTGTGTTCATGTATGCTTCGTTGTCGTAGCAAACGTAAACCATATCGTGTCCACGTTCCATAGCACCTGAAAGTGATTGGAAACCGATATCATATGTACCACCGTCACCGCCGAAAGCGATGAATTTGTGTGTTTCGTCAACTTTTCCACGTCTTTGAAGAGCTTTATAAGCTGCTTCAGCACCACTTAGTGTAGCTGCTGAGTTTTCAAAAGCTGCGTGAATGAAGCTATCTTTCCAAGCTGTGAAAGGATATAGGAAAGTTGAAACTTCAAGGCAACCTGTTGCACATGAAACAACTGCTTTATCGTCTTCTTCAAGCGCACGCAATACTGCTCTAACAGCAATAGGGCCACCGCAACCTGCACACATTCTGTGTCCGCCGGCTAAACGCTCGGGTTTTTGTACTTCTTGTTTTAAATTATAAGCCATTGCCTAATCCCCCTTAACCTTCTCTTACGCTGAGGTGACGGTAAATTTCGCCTCTGTTGCCTGTTGTTTTGATTTCTTCAAGTGCTTCATATACTTCAGCAATATTTTCAACACGGACGTCACGTCCACCCAAACCATAAACATAGTTGATGATTTCTGGTTTTGTTTCAAGGTCATAGCAAGCAGTTCTAACTTCTTGGAATAGAGGACCACCAGCTGCTGACATGCCTTCGCATTTGTCCATAACTGCAACAACTTTAACGTGTGAAAGTGCTTTTGCAATTTCGTCGATTGGGAAAGGACGGAAAACACGAACTTTGATTAGGCCAACTTTTTTGCCTTCAGCTCTTAGACGGTTAACAGTTTCTTTAGCTGTGCCAGCTGAAGAACCGATGATAACAAGAGCCATTTCAGCATCTTCCATCATGTATTCTTCAAATAGACCGTAATCTCTGCCGGAAATTCCAGCAAATTCTTTAGAAACAGCAAGGATAACGTCTTTAGCGTTTTTCATAGCTTCAGCTTGTTGTTTTTTGTGCTCCATGTAGTAAGCCGCTGTATCGTATGGGCCAACTGACATTGGGCGTTCTTTATTTAATAGGTAGTTTTCAGGCTCATATGTACCTGCAAAGTTTTTAACAGTTTCGTCGTCAAGTAGCTCGATGTTTTCAATCGCATGTGATGTGATAAAACCATCTTGGCAGCACATAACAGGAAGTTGAACGCTCTCGTGCTCACCAATTCTCATAGCCATGCACATGTTGTCATAAGCTTCTTGGTTTGTTTCAGCATAAATTTGAATCCAACCGCTATCTCTCGCACCCATAGAGTCAGAGTGGTCGTTGTTGATGTTGATAGGACCAGTTAGCGCACGGTTGATGCAAGCTAGAGTTACAGGAAGTCTAGCAGAAGCAACAACGAAAAGCATTTCCCACATTAGGGCAAGACCACATGATGATGTTGCAGAAACTGCACGTCCACCAGCAGCTTGAGCACCCATACATGCGCTCATTGCGCTGTGTTCTGATTCAACTGCGACAAATTCTGTGTTAACTTCACCGTTTGCTACGTATTGAGCAAAGTATTGTGGAATTTCTGTTGAAGGAGTGATTGGAAACGCTCCCATGACATCGGGGTTGATTTGTTTTAGTGCAATGGCAACAGCTTCGTTACCTGAAAGTCTTTCACGAATATTCATTTCTTTCCTCCTCCTTATTTATCTTCTTTGCCGAATTCGATAGCATCAAATGGGCAAACTTTATAGCAAATACCGCAACCTTTGCAGTGTTTAAAGTCAAAATCTAGGCGCTCTTTGCCGACAACTGGAATTGAGCTGTCAGGGCAAACAGGGATACATAGCATACAATGTTTGCATTTTTCTGCGATGAAAGTTGGGATGTTAACTCTCCAGTCGCCTGTGTTGACAAGCTCAGATGTCATTGGTTCATAAACCGCACCACCTGGTGTGATATCTTGATATGTGATTGTTTCTGTTGTGTCACATGCTTTTACGTAATTTTTCATTAGCGAACCTCCACCATTGAACGTCTTAACGCTTCCATATTTCCTGCGATAACTTGTGGTTTTGTTGAGAATTTGTGTTTAAAGCTTTCTTCCATGTCTTTAATGAAAGCTTCTTCTTCGACAATTCCGCTCACTTTAACAATAGCTGCAAGCATTGGAGTGTTTGGAATGTTTCTGCCTATTGTTTCTTCAGCAATTTTACCTGCGTCGATTGTGTAAACTTTGCCTTTATAGCCGTTTAGTTTTTCACGAACTTCGTCAGGTGACTTTGGTGTGTTGATGACAATAGCGCCATCTTCTTTAAGGCCTTTTGTAACGTCAACCGCTACTAGAAGTGTGCTGTCGACAACAACAACATAGTCAGGGTCATAGATGTTGCTGTGAACTGTGCAACGCTCATCGCTGATACGGTTGTACGCTGTGATTGGCGCACCCATACGCTCTGGGCCGTACTCGGGGAAACCTTGTACATATTTTCCTGTGTTGAATGCAGCATCAGCAAGTAGAAGAGAAGCTGTTTTTGCTCCTTGTCCACCACGACCGTGCCAACGGATTTCTACCATTTTGCTCATAGCTTTGTACTCCTCATAATGTATAAATGTAGATGAATATATAATATCATCAAACCGTTAAAAAATAAATAGTTATTAATGACAATCTTAACCGTTAATTTTTATACAGTTTCTATAAAAAATAATCAAAAGATGTCAAATTCCACCTTTTCATTCCGTGTGGCTAATATTTCCACGCATTTTTTTGGTCACTTCTACCACCTGCTCAAACTCTTCTTCGGTGAAACCTTTGGTAACCTGTGCTTCCCACTCTTCGGTGATTGCAAGCAATTCATCGGCAAGCTTTAAACCTTTTTCTGTTAAGAAGTATTTAGATTTTTGCTTGTGGGTTTCGTCGGGTTCACAGGTTGCAAATCCAAGTTTTTGCAGTTTTGCAGTGCTTTTTGAAACTGCACTTTTGGGAATGAAATATTCATCATATATTTGATTGCAAGTCGCCCCCGGCTCTAAATAAAGAACAATGACCACTGGATAGTCGCTGATAGTTATGTCCGTTCCTACCAGTCTTTTTTTGATGTGTTGCTGTCTGTTTCTATATAAAATTGAAATTCGTGCTCCAAATTGCAATAGAGATACACCCCTTTTTTAACTATATAGCTCTTGGTTTTCAAAATATTATCGTTTTCAACCTAATTGACTATATCACATAACCGCTTTACAAATCAATGGGTTTTTAAATTTTTATTTTCAATTCAAAACCCAGTTCGGTCAATTTAGTTTCTCCATCTACACAACCAATATAAGCTCCACTTACAATTTTAAAGTCATTTTTTAGGTATAAATGCTCAGCGGGTTTGTTGGTATCTACTATAAAAAGTCTTAAAAATTCGGCGTTTTTACTCTTTGCAACTTCTATCGCATGATTGACCATAATAGTTCCTATGCCTTTATTTGCAAAATTTGGATTTACTCCAAGCCTGTCCAAATAAACCGCTTTTGCGTTTTTGTTTTCCCATTCGACAAAATTTTCGCCGTCGTTTGTGCCATTAATTGCCATTGCGGAAACAAGCTCACCGCCGTCATCGACGAGGACATAGAGCTTTTCAGCCTCAAAATCCTCAACCAAAACTTCGTAAGGGTAGACCTCATTCCAAATGCAAAGATTTATCTTATACATATTTAAAATAATATTGCGGTACATCTCCTTAAGTTCGGGTAAGTCCTCGGCTTTTGCCAATCTAAATGTCATTTTTTTGCACTCCTATATTATGTAGACTTCATTTTTGTCTATAATCATCATAAAGCGAGGGTGTTTTTGTGCAAAACCTAAAAACACCCTTAAATTATGTTAACCATGTTATGTAAACCAATCTTTATAACTCTAGCGCTAATTCTCGAACTGAGTCGAATATATAGTGGGGTTTCATTTCACTTACCTCTATATCTTCTGTTGTGCATTCGCCCGATAAAACGCAAATCGAAACCGCTTCTGCACCGTTTGCAAGCGCCACGTCTGTATAGAGCCTGTCGCCCACCATTGCGATTTTTGAGTTATTTATGCCTGTCATTTCAGATATTATGTCAACCATATCCCTGTTTGGCTTGCCAATATAATGTGGTTTTTTGCCTGTTGCGGCGGTGAGCAGGGCACAAATCGCCCCACAATCGGGCAAAACCTCGCCACGTGGCAGAGGGCAGACTGTGTCGGGGTTTGCGGCAATGAAAGTTGCGCCTTTTCTGAGAAATCTTGTGGCAAGATTTAGCTTTTCGTAGTCAAGTTCCGTGTCAAAAGCGACAGCGACAACAGTTGGTTCGTCTGTGCTTAAATTTATGCCGTAATTTTCCATTTCCTTGATGAACTTTTTTGTGCCAACAGCATAAACTTTCTCGTCTTTGTGGTTTTTTCTGAGGTATCTCCCTGTTGCCATAGAGGTAGTGAAAATGTTGTTTTCGTCACAAGGAAAGCCCATTTTAGACAGTTTTTCTATATAATCATCACGATTTTTAGAGGAATTATTTGTTAAATAGTAGAATTTTCTGCCTGTTGCAGTGATTTTATTCACAAAGTCAACCGCACCTTCAAACAGCTCATCGCCTAGAAATAAAGTGCCGTCCATGTCCAATAAAAACAGCTCAATATCTTCAATTTTTGTCTTATTCTGCATCAAATTTTACCTCCAAATCTGCCAAAACAAGACTCATCAAGTCGTCTTTTGTCGGGGTTTCCATCTCGGCAATTCGGTTCGCCTGACGCATTATGCAGTCCTCAAAAAAGTTACGTACATCACGCCCATTTCCGAAGTTTTCGTCACGGTTTTCGTACATGTCGTTGAAGTATTTTTGGGCATATTCTTTTGCATCTTCGGCTAAGGTGTAGCCACCTTTTTCAAGGCGAATGTCGAAAATTGACGACAGTTCCTCGCCCTTATAATCTGTAAATTCAATGTACTTATTAAAGCGTGATTCAAGCCCTGGGTTTGAGCTTAAAAACTCCTCCATCGGCTGAGGATATCCAGCGACAATTACGACCAAATTGTCACGCTTGTCTTCCATCGCTTTTAGGATTGTGTCTATGGCTTCGCTTCCAAAATCGTTGTCGCCACCAGTTAGTGCATAGGCTTCATCGATGAATAAAATTCCACCCAGTGCCGAATTTATAATCTCGGTGGTTTTAATCGCAGTTTGTCCGACAAAACCTGCAACAAGCCCCGAACGGTCGACTTCTATGAGCTGTCCAGTTTTCAAAACTCCTATAGCGTGATAAATTCCGCCGAGCAACCTTGCAACGGTGGTTTTACCTGTCCCAGGGTTTCCTGTGAAGACTAAATGCAAGCTCATGTCAGGAGTTGGAAGCCCTGCTTCTTGACGCATTTTTCGCACTCTTACGAGGTTTATTAGGCTTTTTACCTCTTTTTTTACCAAATCTAAGCCAATTAGACTGTCAAGTTCTGCCAATAATTCGTCCAAATTTGGTTTTTCAATTTCAGCAATTTCGGCTTGTTCTTCCCCTTTTGCCGTGGGTGATGGCGAGGAAGTTTGGGCATGTTTTTCTATAAAACTTGGCTCTCCGCTGGTAATATAGTCTGTTGCACGTA
This sequence comes from uncultured Oscillospiraceae bacterium, assembly GCA_964371875.1. GTDB lineage: Bacteria > Bacillota > Clostridia > Oscillospirales > Oscillospiraceae > Heteroscillospira. The sequence continues at coordinate 16,014 of CAYJOS010000018.1, forward strand.
TGCCAGCCTTGCCTTTTTTCACTCCTGCTGAGTCGCAAATTGCAGACAAATTATCCGCACACAAGGTGATATATTCAGCCTCGGCTATGCTAACATCGTCGTCAGCAGCGGCTAAATATAGCAAAATATTCGTCATCATACGAATAAATATTCGTGAGTTAGTTGTGCCTTTTTTGGCATCAGTTTCGGTTAACGACCAGAAAAAAAGCGGTGGCAAAAATTCATGGCTATTACAAACTGCCTGAGTTAAACCCCAGAGAAGCCACGTTGGTTTGGGTCTTCCTTTTGAGTAAAGTTCGTTGATTGTATCGACGTGAACAGCGGTAACAGCAGCTGATTTTTTCCATAATTCCAAAGCACAACCTGATATAAATTCATCAAGCGGTGCGGCAAGCTCTCTGCCTGCGACTTTGTAGAAAGCCTCGGTGTTTGCTATGTATGTTTTGTGCAGTTCTTCAGGACTGCGTTTCCATGAAGTTGGCATAGTCAATCCTCCCTAATATATCTTCCCTTATTATACTATAATATAAATTAAAAACAAGTGTACAAATGGAAAAATCTATGCTATAATGAACATAACTATATTTTTCGGAGGGAATTTCATGAGCGTAGCTGATAAAATCTTTATTCAAAACTGCAAAGATATCCTTCAAAACGGATACTGGGACACAAACGAAACCGTTCGCCCCAAATGGGAAGACGGAACTCCCGCTCACACTGTCAAGCTTTTTGGAGTGGTAAACCGCTATGATTTATCTAAAGAATTTCCAATTCAAACCCTACGCAGAACTCCACTAAAATCCGCAACGGACGAGCTTCTTTGGATTTGGCAGAAGAAAAGTAACGACACTGCTGAGCTAAATTCCAAAGTTTGGGACGAATGGGCAGACGAAAAAGGCACTATAGGCAAGGCTTATGGTTATCAGCTCGGACTGAAGCACAAATATCCCGAGGGTATGTTCGACCAAGTTGATAGAGTTATATATAATTTGAAAAATAACCCTGCTTCACGCAGAATTTTGACAAATATTTTCAATTTTGAAGATTTGTCCGAAATGGCATTATACCCATGTGCGTATTCTATGACATTCAATGTCACAGGCGACACTTTGAACACAATTTTGAACCAACGCAGTCAGGATATGCTTGCGGCGAATAACTGGAATGTTTGCCAATATTCTGTTTTGACCCACATGATGGCTCAAGTTGCAGGGCTTAAAGTCGGCACACTTATGCACGTCATCGCCGACTGCCATATTTACGACAGACATGTTCCGATTATCGAAGAAATGATTAAAAATGAAGAGCGTGAAGCGCCAAAATTCGAGCTTGACAGTTCTATTGATGATTTTTATAAATTCACACCTGACAGCGTAAAACTCACAGACTATAACCCCCACCCATTTACACACAAAATTCCCATAGCGATATAGAGGTAAGATATGGAAGCAATTGTCGCCGTCTATTCCGACTGGGGGATAGGCGCAAACGGAACTCAGCCTGTTGTTTTGAAGGCTGACAGGGCACATTTTCGTGAAATCACAGGAAATCATACCCTAATATATGGCAGAAAAACCCTAGCCGATTTTCCGAAAGGAAAACCACTTCCAAACAGGAGAAACATTGTAATCACAAGGCAAAATCTTCAAATTGACGGTGCTGAAATTGCGCACAGTCCCGAGGAGGCTTTGGCTTTATGTGGTGAAGATGAGAGGGTTTTTATAATCGGCGGAGCGTCGATTTATGCCGAAATGCTCAGGTTTATGACGAAAATTCACCTCACTTTTATAGATGAAAAACCATATTCTGATGTGTTTTTTGAAAATTTAGAACTATCTAGAAATTTTGAAATCACAGAAAAAAGTGAAATTTTTGAAGAAAACAGTATAAAATATTACTACATAACATATGAAAGATGTTAAATAACGCAAATATACACAGTGGAGGAACGGAAAGCATGGATGCAGTTGATCAAAACCTCGGACAAGATTTAAATTTAACAGGACTTGTGGCGTCCATTAGAAAGCCCGACTCAGGGGTTGAAATTTTATCAGCTCAAATCGTTGAGCATACTAAACGCACCCATTCAATCAGAGTTCGTGATTATAACAACAAAGAACTGCGTTCGATGTCAAATGTCACCGTCGTATTAAGGTCACAAGGTGCTGTTATGACATATAAGGGCACAGTGAGAAAATCTAACAGCGTTAGCCCTAACACTATCGAAATTTCTCTATATGGCGAGGAACTTTCGGGTGAGAGAGCTCAAAAACGCTTTGATGTTGCGGTTTACGGCGAAGTTGAAGCTTTAAAATTCGACAACCAAATTATCGAATTAAACAAAGTTCAACCTGTACTTATTTCAAACATCAGCATAGGTGGTTGCTTGATTAAAACCTCCCCCAGCTGCTTTGAAAAAGGCTCTCAATTCCGTTTGACCCTAGACATGGGAAACGAGAGAACCACACTGATGTGTGTCATTGCAAGAAAAAGCGACCTTTCAGCAGCTTATGCAGAATATGGTTGCGAGTTTTTGTATAAAGTATAGAAAATGTAATTTGAAAAAGCGAGATGATTGATATGAGTGAAGAAAAAAACAGCGAACTTATTTCCGTTTCGGTTGACCTTTTAAAAGTCGGTATGAAATGCCCTGCCGACGTTTTTAGTCATGACAAAAAACTTGTTCTTTTGAGAAAAGATGACGTTTTAGACGAAGTTAAACTGAACCGTTTACGCCGATTTAATACACACCAAGGAAATGTTCACGTTGACGAAGCAACTTATGATATGCTCGTTCACGAGAAAGTTCCCGTAGCCGAAGAGGTAAAATCGGATGTCGAAGACGAAGAGCTTGCAAAACTTGTCCGAGAAACGCTTAACAAAGCTCCGCATGTTGAGCTTTCGAATATCAGACAAATCGCCTTTGAGGACGAGACAGGTTATTCCGACATTAAAAAAGCTGTTGCAAACATGCTTTTAAATGCAAAAACCCTGACTTCTGTTAATCGTTCTGAGTTGCAAGAAATCCAAGCAAACACAACCCAGCAAGTTTTAAGCCGTGACGTTGGGCATGTTCTTCAGTGCCTCAGTGCGTCTGCACCTGTTGATGAATATTTGCAAAGACATTGCGTTAATGTTGGTTTGCTGAATGGATTAATCGGAAAATGGCTAAATTTAGGTGTTGATGATATTTCAACCTTAGTACTTGCTGGTATTTCCCACGATTTGGGCATGGCAAAAATCCCCAAAGAGATTATTTATGCACCCAGAAAACTAACAATGCAAGAGATGAATGTTGTTAAATTGCACTCAAACATTACATATGACCTCTTGCAAAATGATAAAGACTTTGACTTCAGAATTTTAGAAGCCGCAAAATATCACCACGAAAGAACTGACGGCTCTGGCTATCCTGAAGGAAAAACCGACAAGGAAATTCCTGGATTTGCAAAAATTACCGCAATTTCCGACATTTATAACGCTATGATTTCTGAGAGAAGTTATAGAAAAGCGATGAGTCCACTTGCTGTTTTAAAAGCATTCGCTGATGACGAAATCAAAGGCGTGGACAAAACCATAACATCAATTTTAGTTCAAAAAATGCCGACAATGTTCATAGGAAAAACTATGATTTTAAGCGACGGCTCAGAAGCAGTTTTTAGAAGCATAATGCCAAACGACATATTATATCCAATTGTCGAACAAAATGGAGTTTGCTTCCAATTATCCGATAACTTAAGCTGTAAAAGCATAATTTTTACGGCAATGTAATTACAACAATTCCAGTACGAGAGGCAGCCAAAATATGGATTATAATTCACAAACACCAACCGGTGAAACGTCATACGAAAATAGCTTTATAGAAATTATCAAGTCGTGTCAAATGAACAGCGAATTCGCACAGGTATTAAAGGCTGTTCTTGATGCTGCGCCTTTTTGCGCATTTGTGTTTGACGAAAACTTAAACTGTCTAAATTGCAACCAATACGCTGTCGAATTGTTTGGGGCGGATTGCAGGGCGAAAATTGTCGAAAGTTTCCAGCTTTTATCTCCAAAGCACCAGCCAAATGGGGAATTGAGCGATAGTCTTATGAAAATTTGCCTTGAAAAAGCACTTTCAACAGGCTATGTAAAATTCAACTGGCTTCACTGCGACTTGAACGGGGACGAAATCCCCTCTGAGGTTAAAATCTACAAGCTCTATATCGACGGAGTTGACGAAGTAATTCTTGCAGGATTTGTCCGTGATTTGCGTTCTGAGCTCGCAGGAAGTGAAGAAAATTCATGGGAACAGCATGTCAGCTTTAGCGAAATTTCGCAGAAAAGACTGTTCAATATGGTAACAGATATGTCTGATGAGTGGTTTTTCGTTTTGGATACACGAACCTCTATGGTTCAGTATTTCGGCAAAGGGAGCAAAGCTTTTGGGCTGAGTACTGAAAAAGAGTTGTTTCCCGATAAATTAATTGAGCGAAAAATTGTATATAATGAAGACCTCAGTAGATTTATTGATTTTACCGAGAACATCAAAAAAGGAAATTTCAGACCTGTTGACCTACGTTTGCTTTCTGAAGATGGTATTCCACATTATTTCAGAATGACATGTAATGCAGTTTTTGATAATAACAATAAACCTGTTTTTGTTGTCGGAAAAGCCTTCGATATCAACGAGCAAAAACACCTCGAAATTCGCTCACAAACTGATTTGCTCACAGGTTGTTATAATAAAATCACATCAGAAACACTGATAAGCGATGCTATTACAAACAACAAACATTCTTCGCATGTACTATTTATTATAGATATAGACAATTTTAAGGCGATTAATGACAATTTAGGTCACCATTTTGGCGACATTGTCTTGTCTGAAGTTGCAAATAATTTGCGTTCATGCTTTAGAAACGCTGATGTCATCGGGCGAATTGGCGGAGATGAATTTATAGTTTTCCTTAAAGATGTCTTTTCAGAAGATATAATTATTGATAGGGCGAATAAAATCGCCTCAGCATTTAAAAACACCTATTCAGGTGAGCATAATGACTATAAAATTTCGGGAAGTATAGGCATAGCCTGTTATCCTAAAGACGGAAAAAATTACGAAGAACTTTACAAAGCTTCGGATAAAGCACTTTATCAATCAAAGCTACGTGGTAAAGATTGCTACACATTTTATACCGAAGAATTACTTGACGGCACAATGAAAAACCGCACAACACTAGAAAATGCAGACAGAATTGCAAACTCATATTTCGATTCTGAACTTGTTTCAACTGTATTTAACCTCATGTATGAAAGCCGTGAATCAAATACTTCATTAGGTGCGGTTATGCAGTTTTTGGGCAAGCGAACAAATTCTGACAGATGTTATATATTCGAAACTTTTGACAAGGGAAAAACTTATCATAACACCTATGAATGGTGCAAAGAGGGTATAAATCCCGAAATTCAAAATTTGCAAAATTTGACGAAAGAAGTCTTGCACGACTTTTTTGTCAGGTCCGACGAAAAGGGTCTTTTCTATAGCAATGACCTGCGTGAACTTGTCGCTGATGGCGCTTTCGACTTAATGAATGACCAAGGTATTAAATCATTTTTGCACGCACAAATCAAAGAAGATGACTATGTAAAACTGTTCATCGGACTGGATGATTGTACAAAAACCAGAGTTTGGAACGAGAAAGAGATTAACAGTGTTCTCTACGCTGCTAAAATGCTCTCTATTTTCATAAAACCAACTGTGAGAGTCATTCCCGAGCTTACACGTCAAAATATGGACGATTGGGAAGATAAATAAGGATAAAAACTGTCATGTTAACAAAAAAGTTGCATGACAGTTTTATTTATCTAGTTAATGTGATGAAGTTTTGAGATTTTAGCTTTAAATCAAACAAATATATTTACAAATTAAGTTAAAACTGGTAAAATTTAAACAACATATAAAATGGGAGGAAAATAAATTGAATTTAAGTATACCAAACGGAAATGACGCAACAAGAACATTTAACCGTTCAAAAAGCATAGTTCCTTGCAGTGGGCTATGTTCACGTTGTGTTGACGGTTGTAAAGGCAACTGCGAAGTATTTAAGGCTACATTTCGTGGCAGAGAATTGATTTATCCAGGTCCATTCGGTGACGTTACAGCAGGTGCTGACAAAAACTATCCTGTTGACTATTCTCACCTAAACATTCAAGGCTATGCCATCGGCGCAGTCGGAATGCCTGAAGGCGTTATCCCATCTCCTGAAACAGCACGTTTTCCAAACGTAAGCACAGTTACAGAATACGGCTGGGACAAAAAAGTTAAAATGGAAGTTCCAATTTTCACAGGCGCTCTAGGTTCAACCGAAATCGCTAGAAAAAACTGGGAACATTTCGCAATGGGTGCGGCACTTTCAGGTGTTACTATCGTTTGCGGTGAAAACGTATGTGGTATCGACCCACTTCTTGAGCGTGATGCTAACGGAATGGTCACAAAAGCTCCTGATATGGACAGACGTATCGAGGCATACAAAAAATACCACAGAGGATATGGCGAAATTCTTATCCAAATGAACGTTGAAGATACAAAACTTGGTGTTGCTGAGTATATTATCAATAAACACAAAATTGAAACTATCGAACTTAAATGGGGTCAAGGCGCTAAATGCATAGGCGGCGAGATTAAAGTTAAATCACTAGACCGTGCGTTAGAGCTTCAAAAACGTGGTTATATCGTAACTCCCGACCCATCAGATCCAATCAACCAAGCTGCATTTAAAGCTGGTGCGATTGATGAGTTCGAGCGTCATAGCCGTTTGGGCTTTGTCACTGAAGAAGGCTTCATGATGGAAGTTGAACGTTTGCGTAAAATGGGTTACAAACGTATCACACTAAAAACAGGTGCATACAGCCTTCGTGAGCTTGCAATGGCGATTAAATACAGCTCAAAAGCTAAAATCGACCTTCTAACAATCGACGGCGCACCAGGCGGTACAGGCATGAGCCCATGGCGTATGATGCAAGAATGGGGTATTCCAACAATTTACCTACATAGTGCAGCATATGAATACGCTTCAATTCTTGCGGCTCAAGGCGAAAGAGTTCCTGACATCGCATTTGCAGGTGGTTTCTCATCTGAAGACGGCGTTTTCAAAGCTCTTGCACTTGGCGCACCATATACAAAAGCGGTTTGCATGGGTCGTGCGCTCATGATTCCAGGCATGGTTGGTAAAAATATCGACACATGGATGCAAGAAAATTCACTTCCAAAAACTGTTTCCGAATTTGGTCACACAGCGGAAGAAATTTTTGTTAACTACGAAAATGTTAAAGACATGGTCGGTGCTGACGAAATCAAAAATGTTCCACTTGGAGCTATTGGTATTTACAGCTATTCAGACAAAATTAAAGTTGGTTTGCAACAAATTATGGCTGGTGCTCGTAAGTTTAATATCGACACAATTACAAGAAATGAGATTATGTCATTAACTCGTGAATGTGCTGATGTTACAAAAATTCCATACCTAATGGAATGCTATAGAGATGAAGCGCTTGCAATTCTAAAGGGCTAATCCTTATAAATATTGAAAAAACTCCGCTCGATTTGGGTGGAGTTTTTTTGTTTATAATTAGGCGAAAAGGACGAGAGAATGGAGAATTTTCGTTGCGACGAAAAGGATACGCCCCTCGGGGGGGGAAGGGAAACGCGCTCCGCTGGGGTAACTTTTTTAACACTTGAATTGTCAAGTCAAGTGCAACACAACATTATAAAAAACTTCATAGGGAGATTTCCAACCTAAGCATTTGCGAGGACGTCTATTAATTTTATCAACAA
>CAYJOS010000019.1:0-23748 GCA_964371875.1 uncultured Oscillospiraceae bacterium
GAAATTGAGCAAGAGTCAGCAACCGCACAACGGCTTGGTGATGTGAAGAAAATTTGTGAAGTTGTGCATGTTCCACGTCCTAGGAACTGTGCATCTTCATAGTGTTCAGGGTTGAATTTTGGGTCAAGCATTTTGACTAAACCTTTAATTTCAACGCTGTCATCTGCTGGATTTTCGTTCAAAGCACGAACTTCTTGAAGAATATCGGACATTTTATAGATAGCATTGTCACCACGTTCAGGAGCAGAACCATGGCAAGAAACACCTTTAACGTCAACACGGATTTCCATTCTACCACGATGACCACGGTAAATTCCGCCGTCAGTTGGTTCAGTTGAAATTACAAATTCAGGCACAATTTTGCTTTTATTGTAAATATATTGCCAGCACATTCCGTCGCAATCTTCCTCTTGAACTGTGCCTACAACCATGATTTTATAGCCGTTTGGAATTAAATTTAGGTCTTTCATAATTTTAGCACCGTAAACAGCAGACGCCATTCCGCCCTCTTGGTCAGAACCGCCACGACCGTAAATTACGACGTCATCTTCGTAGCCTGTGTAAGGGTCGTGAGTCCAGTTTTCGATGTTTCCAACGCCAACTGTGTCGATGTGAGAGTCGATAGCGATGATTTTTTCGCCGTCGCCCATCCAACCGATAACATTTCCAAGACCGTCAATTTCGACCTTGTCAAAGTTCAGTTTTTCCATTTCCGCCTTGATACACATGACAACTTCTTTTTCCTCACAGCTTTCGCTTGGATGAGAAATCATAGCTCTTAGAAATGCGCTCATATCAGCACGATAGTTTTCTGCCACTTGCTTAATTTGGTTTAAATCCATTTTGATAAATCCTCCTAATATATTTAAATTGATTGATAGTAATTAAACTGTTGGGTGCTCTCCATCCCACAAAACTTTGCGGAATTTTAGCGGGTCTGTGTTGCCCTCTGTTGAGAACATAAGTACTTTTGAATATCTGTTTAGCTCCAAACTTTCACGCAATTCTTTATACTCATCATTTTCGCAAAGTGCCGCAATCAGTCCCATTCCGACCGCTCCCGACTCGCCCGAAATGACAACAGGGTCACCCTTAACAGGCACTCCAAGCATTCTCATTCCTCTTGCGCTCACCCAGTCAGGGCAAGAGACAAAAGCGTCGCAGTGGTTACGCAATATATCCCATGATAGGACGTTTGGTTCTCCGCAAGCAAGCCCTGCCATGATAGTTTGCAAATCGCCGTCAACGATACGAGGCTCACCATCCGCAGCCAAAGCGCCTTGGTATAAGCAATCCGCCGCACGAGCTTCCATAACGATGAATTTTGGTGGGCAATCTTTGAAATAATTTGCCAAAAATCCGATAACCGCACCTGCAAGTGAACCAACTCCAGCTTGCACAAAAACATGGGTGGGTCTGTTTGCGCCACATTCTCTCAGTTGTTCGCAAACTTCGCTCGCCATAGTTCCGTAACCTTGCATAATCCATGCCGGAATTTCTTCATAACCTTCCCAGGCGGTGTCTTGAACGACTACACCGTTTTTGGTCGCAGCCGCACCAGCCGCCGCCATTCTGACGCATTCGTCGTAGTTCACTTCCTCAATTGTGACGGTTGCGCCCTCTTTTGCAATGTTGTCGAAACGTGGTTTTGTGCTTCCGATTGGCATGTGAACAACAGATTTTTGACCTAATTTGTTCGCCGCCCAAGCAACACCACGACCGTGGTTTCCGTCGGTCGCAGTGAAGAAAGTTGCTTGACCGAATTCTTTTCTAAACTCCGAACTTGTCAAATATTCGTAGGTAATTTCGGCAACATCTTTTTTCATTTCGCCCGCAATATAGCGTGCCATCGCAAAAGAACCACCCAAAACTTTGAATGCGTTCAGTCCAAATCTATAAGACTCGTCTTTCACATAAAGTCCGCCCAAATTCAGGTAATTTGCCATGCCATCAAGGCAAGCCATGGGAGTTACGGAATATTGTGGAAAACTTTCGTGGAAATTTTTTGCTCTTTCGACATTTTCCACGGACATAATGGATAATTGCTTGTCCTCGCTAGGGGGCATTTTGTTTAACACCCATTTAATTTCTTCTCTTTGCATTAAAAATTTAGCCTTTCTTTTTACTGTAAACTGTATTTTCGAGTGGTAATTTTGTTCTAAAATTTCCATCAAAATTGTAGTAAGCGTTTTGAATTGCAGGCGGTGTTGGGATAGAACAAATTTCGCCTATTCCTTTTGCGCCATATGCAAGTTCAGCATCATTTTTCTCAATGATAATTGACATTATTTCGGGAATTTGGTCGGATTTCAGCAGACCCAAAGTGCCAAATTTTCGTGTCGGAACACCGTTTTCAAGCGGAAAATCTTCGGTTAAAGAATAGCCCATGCTCATGACCACTCCGCCCTCGATTTGACCCTCGCATTGAACAGGATTTATGGCTTTTCCGACATCATGAGCGGCAATAATTCTTGAAACTTTGCCGTCGTCTGATAGTTCAATCATGTGAGTTGCATAGCCATATGCTATGTGGCTTACAGGATTTTCCTTATCGCTTCCGAGTTTGTCGGTAACAGCGGTGTATTCGCCTTTAAAGGTATGATTTTCAAGTTCTTTAAGGCTGAATTTTTCCAGTTCAATTTCCAGTTTTTTAGCCGCAACTCTTGCCGCTTCACCAGCGAAAACCGTCTGCCTTGAAGCTGTTGTCATACCGCAGTCAGGGGAAATTGAGCTGTCAGGCTCGTCCCAAATTAGCTGTTTTTCTGAAATTTTTAGCGTTTCACTTACTATTTGAATTAGTACAGTTCCAACGCCTTGACCAATACAAGCCGCCGAGCAACGAATATGAATTTTTTCGTCTTTGATAAATAAATCACAACGCCCAGTGTCTGGAACTCCAACTCCCAAACCAGCGTTTTTCATCGCACAAGCAATGCCTGCTTTTGGATTTTTTTCGTAGTATGGTCGAACGGCGTCGAGGGTTTCGGCTAGCGCTGTGCCCTCGTCGGCGATTTGTCCGTTGGGCAAAATTTGACCTGGTCGAATTGCGTTTCTGTAACGGATTTCAAAGGGAGAAATACCGACTTTTTCGGCAAGTAAGTTTAAATTACATTCAGCCGCAAAACAACTTTGTGTAACTCCAAATCCTCGAAACGCCCCATTTGGGGGATTATTTGTATAAAACGCCTTGCCATCTATATCTATATTCTGGTAATTGTATGGCCCAGCCGCATGGGTACATGCCCTCTGCAAAACAGGCCCACCGAGTGAAGCAAAAGCTCCTGTGTCAGTCAAAAGCGTGGCTTTCATAGCGGTTAAATAACCATTTTCGTCGCAACCTGTGGTGACTTCCATCTCAAAACCATGACGTTTTGGATGACATAAAATCGACTCTTTTCTGCTCATAGACATCTTCACAGGTCTATTTGTGTGTAGTGCTAAAAGTGCCGCATGGTGCTGAACGCTCATGTCCTCTTTTCCGCCAAAACCGCCGCCGACCGACTTCGCAATCACTCGGATTTGTTCATTTTTCAAACCTGTAGCCTCTGCGCATTCGTGCAAAGTTGCATAAATCCCTTGGTCGGCAGAGTAGATTACAAGTCCGTTTTCGTCAGGAATTGCAACTGCTGTTTCGGGCTCTAAAAAAGCATGTTCTGTGGGCGGAGTGCTGTATTTTTGTGTCACAATATGTGCTGAATTTTCCAGTGCAATTTCCACATTTCCACGCACTAAATGCTGGTGAGTTAATAAGGTAGGAGCACCTTGAAGCAGTGGAGAATTTTCGTCCATGGCTTGTTCTAAGGTCAAAATTGGCTCTAAAACTTCATATTCAACTTTGATTAAACCCTTGGCTTTTTCTACAATTTCGGTAGTTTCACCTGCGATTAAAGCAAGTGCATCACCCCTAAAACTAACCTCACCGTTAACAGGTACAAGCACCCATTGGTCTTTCTTCAAATGCCCGACTTTTAGGCTTCCACGCACATCTTTTGCAGTCATAATTGCTACAATTCCGTCCAATTTTTCAGCCTCTGATGTGTCTATGGATTTGACGATTGTCCTCGGGTGTTCCGAGCGAAAAGCTCCGCCGTAAACCATGCCGTCAAAGTATAAATCATCGCAATAAATCGCCTTGCCCATGGCTTTGGCAACTGCATCAGTACGGTGAAATCTCTCGCCAATTTTTCCAGTTGATATGCTCTCAGGAAGCTCTAAATTTTCTCTAAAAATTTTAGCCGAAAGTAAAATTGCATCGACAATTTTCTTGTACCCTGTACAACGGCAAATATTTCCTCTGAGGGCTTTTCGCACCTCGGCTTCCGTCGGATTATTGTTAATATCTAGCAAAGATTTTGCAGAAATTACCATCCCAGGGATACAAAAACCGCACTGTACAGCACCCGAGTGGGCGAAAGCATAGCTGTAAACAGCCTGCTCTCGCTCGCTCAAACCCTCGACGGTGATTATATTTTTGTCCTGCATTTTGGAAGTTTTTTGCACGCAAGCCTTGACCGCCTTGCCGTCAATTATGACCATGCAAGTTCCGCAAGCGCCCTCCGAACAACCGTTTTTCACAGAGGTCAGACGAAGCGTGTCACGCAAAAAAACTATTAATTTTTCATCTTTTTCGGTTTCGATTTTTTTGCCATTAACCGTAAAATTATACATAAATATGACCATTCCTTCTACGAAAGGCACAAAATAGCCATAAAAATGGTCATATTGTGCCATGTTTTTCGGTTGTCCACCTTAAGTGGACGAGAAAAACGGTTTTAATAATCTTAAAGTTCGAAAATTTATTTTCAAACTTTTCTCCTAATTATTGTACATTAAATACGAATAATTTTCATAAACCGCCAAGATCACTTCCCTCATTTGTGGGTATATTTTTGTGTCGGTTGCCACCTCGGAAGTGAACTCATTTCCACCCAAACGAATTAAAGTTTCCTTGTCATTAAGCCTTACAAATCCATCATTTTTACTATCCTTGAAGTCGTGTTCATTGCAGAATAATGTGAATTTTTCAAGGTAGGGCGAGCTGTCATAAGGGCAGAAAGTTGCGCAGTTTCCGCACTCGTTGCACATGCCATCGACGTGAATAATTTGCCTTTGGCGCATACCTTTCACGCTGATTGCAACGTTCGCTCTATTGGGGCAAACTTGGGTGCAAGTTTCGCAAACTGTTGAACACGCTAGGCAGTTTTCAGCCTTGTCGCAGGAATTGCAATCTGTGCAAAGTGTACCTTTTTTGTCAAGAGCTTCATTGTAACTTCCTCTAATATTTTCATCGACGTGCTTATTAAAATCAATTTCAATAATTGCATTCGCCGCCGCAGTCGCATCAGCAATCGCCTCAACAACAGTCGCAGGACCTTTGTAGCCATCGCCGATTACGAAAACATTTGCAATGCTACTTTCACGAGTTTCAGGATTTACAACCGCTTTTCCACGCTTGTCAATTTCCAGTTTGTTTTCACTATAAAGCTTACTGTCAACTGCTTCTCCGATTGCACTAATTATGCAAGTAGCATGAATTTTTATGCACTCCCCTGTTTCGACTGGACTACGACGACCCGAAGCATCAGGTGCGCCAAGCTCCATTTTTTTGCAAGTTAAAATACCATTTCCGAAGCTCACAGGTGCTAGCAATTCTTTGAATTCGACACCGTCCTCAATCGCCATTTGGAGCTCTTCCTCATCGGCTGGCATGTATCTTTTTGTGCGTCTGTAAACTATGGAAACTTTTTCCACTCCATCGACACGTTTCGCAGCCCTAGCGGCATCCATTGCAGTGTTACCGCCGCCGATTATGACAACTTCTTTGCCTAATTTCAGACTTTTTGGGTCTTTTTTTGCCGATTCAAGGAATTTTATGACGTTTAAACTCTCGCCTTTTTCTAGAGGACTTGCACCTTCGCACCAAGCACCTGTTGCTAGAATTACGTGTGTAAATCCTTTATCTGTCAATTCTTTCACAGAATTTATGGTAATTCCATTTACAAATTCAGCTCCATAAGCCTTACAAAGTTCGACATCTTTGTCTATTGATTCACTGCTAATTCTAAACTCAGGAATAACGTGTTTCACGATACCACCCATAGTTTCGCGCTTCTCAAAAACCGTAACAGGAACTCCTGCACGACTGAGAAAATATGCAGCAGATAATCCAGCAGCACCACCACCTACAATTGCAACTTTTTTCCCAGAAATAGGCGTTGGGGCTTGGATTTTTTCCATTTTTTTAGCATATCCATTTTCGGCGGCTTGAAGCTTAACCGAACGGATTTTGACTGTATCTTCGTAATGATTTCTCATGCACTTGTCCTGACATCTGTGAGAACAAATCGTTCCTGTGATGAATGGAAGTGCGTTTCTGTGTGTGATTAGCTCCAAAGCTTCATCAAATTTTCCATTTTCTACAAGTGCCATATAGCCTGGAATGTCTTGCTCAATTGGGCAACCGCCACGGCAAGGAGCTGTGAAGCAGTCGAATAATGGAACGGCGTTGCCGTTTTTTCTATTTGGAAGCGGTTTAATTGCCTTGCGGAAATATTCTCCATTTAGTGCTTTTTTAACAAATTTTTCATATTTTTCAACATCTACACAAGCCCACTCTGCAATATTTTGGGAATTAAAAATCTCGCCAATTTGCGTAAATCTCTCATATCCGCCCGATTTTAGTGCAGTTGTTGCCATAGTTACTGGATAAATCCCAGCATTTACCATTTCTGAAATTGTGAAAACGTCAGCTCCGCCTGAGTATGAAATTCGCAGTTTTCCATTAAATTCACGGCTGAGTTTTAGCGCAAGCGAGGCGCTGAGTGGGAAAAGCGAACGTCCCGACATGTACATTTCTTCGCTTGGAAGTTCGCCTGCTTTTACGTCAACTGGACATGTATTTGTGATTTTCACACCGAAAGACAAACCAAGTTCGTCAGCAGTTTTTTGCAAGCGATTTAGCATTGGGATTGCGTCAGCCCACTGCAAATCTGCCTTAAAATGGTGGTCATCAAAACTGATGTAGTCATAGCCCAAGCCGTTTAGAGTTTCTCTGGCAAAATCGTAGCCCAAAAGTGTGGGATTACATTTTATATATGTGTGCAGTCCTTTTTCTGTCAATAAATAGGAGGCAATTCTCTCGATTTCGGCTGGAGGGCAACCGTGTAGGGTTGATTCTGTGACCGATTTACTGATTTTTGGAGTGATATTTTTGACATATTCTGCATCAATATTTTCAAATTTATCCAGATTTGCAAGCGTCCAGTCAACACAAGTTTTCCAAGCTTCTGTTTTGCTTGCGTCTTTCATGCCCTCTAGGTAATTATTGACTTTTTCGGATTTAATTCCCTCTAAATCGTAGCCGACACTCATGTTGAAAACAAAGCCGTCAGGATTTCCGAGACCTAATTCTTTCGCTAAAATCTTACATGCAAACCACGCTTTTATATATTCCTCCAAAGCTTGAGGAACGAAAAGTTCAGTTGACCATTCGCAGTTATAGCACTCGTCAACCGCCGAAATACATGGTCGAGCAACGCATTTTGAGAGCTCGTCACCGTCCATAATTTGAACGGTTTTGCACTCGAAAAATCTAGAACCAGACACATAAGCGGCAATAAAGTTTTGCGCTAGCTGTGTGTGTGGACCAGCAGCAGGACCGTAAGGTGTTTCTATAAATTCGTCGAAAATTTTCATTTTTTTGTCGCCTTCGACTTTTAAAAATTTTCTTACACCAAAAATTGCTTTATCTTTTTTATATTCCTCTAAAACTCTTTCCATTAAATTCGGAAAGGGAATTGTTCTCATTAATTCGCCCATAATTAAGCTCCTTTCAATTAAACACCAAGGCTTGACCAAAGTTTTTTACTTTGTTCAAATGTCCAAGCGTTGATTTTTTCTTCGTCAATTCCGACAAATTCACGGTCTTTATACACAACTTTTCCGTTGATGATTGTGCTACGGCAGTTTTTACCCATCATGCCGAAAAGCATGTGACCGTCGATGTTGTCATGTGAAAATGGTGTGAAAGGTTTGTAATCCATGATGATTACGTCCGCCAAAGCTCCCTCTTCCAAAACGCCCAAAGGTTTGCTGAAATATTTCGAGCAAAGCTGTTTGTTAACTTTGAAAAGTGCATCCGTAGTTTCGCACCATCCAACATTTGGCATACACGCATTGTGCCTTTGCATTGGGAGGAAAGTTTTAAGGCTTTCAAGCATGTCGTGTGTATAGCCGTCAGTTCCGAGAGCAACAGGAATTCCTTTTTTTACAAATTCAAGCACTGGAGCACAGCCGACTGCGTTGCCCATATTTGATTGAGGGTTGTTGACAACCATGGTTCTTGTTTCTGCCAAAATATCCATTTCAGCAGGTGAAACGTGAATACAGTGACCCAAAACTGTCTTTTCGCCCAAAATTCCGTTATAAAGCAGGCGATTTATTGAGCGAGTTCCATAATTTTTCATACTGTCATACACATCGTTCAGACCTTCGGAGACATGGATATGATAACCGGTCATACCGTTATTCGCTTTGACCATGCTCTCAAAAGTTTTGTCAGAAATTGTAAAAAGTGCATGTCCACCGAACATTGCTTTGATCATGTCGTCGTTTTCGTCTTTGCAGAATTTAGCGAAATCTGCATTTTCTTGAACGCCTTGCTCGCTTTTTTCTTCGCCGTCACGGTCAGAAACTTCATAGCAAAGGTTTGCACGAATTCCGACTTCCTTACATGCGTCTTTGATTGCGAAAAGTGAACCTGTGATTTCGCCGAAAGAAGCATGGTGGTCGAAAATTGTCGTAACGCCGTTTCTAATGCTGTCCAAAATTGTCGCATAAGCAGAAGCTTTTGTGCCGTCTAATGTCAATTTTCTATCAATTTTCCACCACATTCCATCAAGAACTTCGTAGAAATTTGTTGGATTGTAATCTGGAATTGCAAGACCTCTAGCAAGCCCTGAGTAGATATGCGCATGAGCATTGATAAGCCCTGGCATGATGACATTTCCTTTGGCATCGACAAATTCTGCTTCGGGGTATTTTGCCTTTAATTCGTCAAACTTTCCTATTTCTTTGATGATTTCGCCATCACAAACGACAGCGCCATTTTCAAAATATGTTTGGTTTCTGTCGCGTGTGATGAGTTTTCCGTTTCCGATAAGTAGCATAATTAATTCCCCCTAAAATTTAAAGATTTTAAGTCTGATTGTTGATAATTTTTTAACTTTTCGACTGAAAAAAGAACGACGCCCGTTAGTGTACGAGCATCGTTCTTTATATTGGCACTGACTTCTACCTCAAAAGAACAAGCTCTTTTGACCCGTGCGTTGAAGCACTCCCTTGCAGTCGTCTGTTATGTTAAATTTTCAGTCTTTGTTACGAAGGAGACAATTTTTTTGTAACTCACGCAAATTATAACCCAATAACTTTTCATTGTCAAGTTAATTTGCCATCTTTTTTGATATAAAAATACAATTAATTTTTGTACAACATTGCTAAATTCACTAAAAATATCAAATCATCTCTCACTGTTTTCAACTTGCGAAGTGGTATTTTTTGGTAAAACCAAATTTAGAATAACTGCAACGATTGCTGCGATAACAACAGGAGAAGTTCCAAAAACTGTATGTATCCAAGTAGGAACTCCAGGACCTTGCAAAGACCCAGTCACCTGAGAAACACCAATTCCCAATGCAACTGCAAGTCCGACTACTGTTGAGCTTCTTTGTGTAAAAGTTTCGGATGTAATCATTCTAACACCTGTCATTGTGATTGTCGCAAAAACAGAAACAGTTGCGCCACCGATTACGGCTTGAGGAATAGTTGTCAAAATTGCTGCGAATTTTGGAATTAACCCTGCGCCCAAAAGCACGAAAGCTGCAAAAGCAAAAACAAAACGGTTTACAACTTTGTTGACAGTTACAATTCCGACATTTTGGCTAAAGCTCGCAGTAGGCAGTCCTCCGAAAATTGCCGCACCCAAACTCACAACACCTTGAGCCATAATTCCGCCTGACAATTCTTTGTCCGTCGGCATTCTTCCAAGTCCGCCGACAGTTGTCGCTGATAAGTCGCCTATAGTTTGAACGCCGTTAATGATATAAACTATAGCCAGTGAAATACATGCAGAAAGATTAAATTCCAATCCAAAATGCAGTGGTTTTGGAAGTAAAAACCATCCTGAGTTTGCTACGCTTGAAAAATCTACCATCCCCATTGTCAAAGCGACAACATATCCGGCAATCATTCCGAACAAAATTGAACCAAGCTTCAAAGTTCCTTTCGTGAAATTACCAAGGACAATAACCACCAGAAGTGTCACTATGGACACTGCCCAGTTTTCAATTGAACCGAATTGCTCACCTGCGGCAGAGCCACCAGCCATATAACGAACAGCTGTTGGATAAAGCGATAGACCGATTGTGAAAATAACCGTGCCTGTTACAAGCGGTGGAAAAAGCACACGGATTTGTTTTACGAAAAGCCCGAAAAGTATGGCGACAACGCCGCCGACGATTTCAGCGCCAAGAATGGTTGGAAGATTAAACTGCCCTCCGATTGCGAGCAATGTTGGAACATAAGCAAAGCTTATTCCCATGATAACAGGAAGACCAGAGCCAAGTTTTCCGCCTAGAGTGTAGGTTTGGACAAGGGTTGCAATTGCAGTAACAATTAGAGAAACTTGGATAAGCAAAGTCGTGTCAGAAGGCGAAAGTCCTGTAACTCCCGCAACTAAAATCGCCGGGGTGATAATTCCGACAATAGCAGCTACAACGTGTTGAAGCCCTAGAGGAATTACCTGTTTTGTAGGTGGAATACCTTGTAGTTCGAATACAGACGCGGTTGATTTACTTGCCATGAAGCACCTCTCAATATTTAGTTTACAAATTTGCAAATCAACTATAACTCATATTTTTTTACTTGGCAAGCACATTTTTTTGTGAGATATTGTCAAAATATTAACTTTTTGTGCAAGAATAACAAATATAGTCGACAATAAAAATTCAACTATTTTTTCTGTAGTTTTGTGCCATTTTTAGCAAGGTTTCTGAACGACATACCATCCTCATCCACGGTGCATCACAGGTCATTTTTCTTTGCACACCAAGGAATAGCCAGTCGAACTCTTTGTAATCTATCAACACTTCTAATATCTTCTCCCACACGCCCACGGTTCGCCACCGAATAAATCTTCTATGTACTGTGTTCCAGTTGCCGTATTCGTTTGGAAGCTTGCGCCAAGGCTCTTTCGTGCGTAAAACCCAAAACACACCCTCGATGAAAATTCTTGTGTCTTCGGCATTTCCTCCTCGACATCCCCTGTTGCCTATTGTAAAAGGTTCGATTTTTTCCCAAACATGGTCAGGAATGTGGATTACTTGACTATCATTATTCATAACAACACTCCCCATCCTATTTTTGCTTGTTTATTGTCGACAGTTTACATTTGCATTACCAAATACTGCCGTATTTTCATACGCATTGACAAATGCTTTTTTGAGCAAATTTGCAGATTGCGTACGTGTTTGCATTGTAATTTTAGATAAAGGAGATATGCAGGCGGAATTTATCTGGCTGCATATCCCCAATTTTGTTACTATCTTTGAGGAGGAGTTCCCTCTTCGTTGCCTACAACAGCGTCAATTTGAACTGATGCACCGCAAGGTAAATTTGAAACACCGACAATTCTCAGCGCTGTATTTCCCTTTGGTAAGCAAATTGATACAACTTCATTTAATATATCAACTGCGCTAATATCAGTAGTGCAAATATTGACTTTTACAACTTCGTCTAAATTGTGGTTTATGCTCTCAACTATATTTTTAATATGTGTAAAGCACGCAATTGCTTGCTCTTTCACTCCACCTTCGACAAGTTTTCCACTTTTAAGATCAACTGGAAGTTGTGCAGAAATGTGATTATAATGTGAAAAAGCGACAGTTTGAGTTGACATTTTGCACATAGGTGCATTTTCTGTGTTTCTTGCATAGATGACTATTCCGTGTCTGTCTTCTATAAGTTGAGGAGGTGTACCATCACCATGAGAAACAACTGCTTCGACTTGTACAAGTGCGCCCATAGGCAAGTCTGCAACTTCAACAACTGTTCTTGCAGGCATGTAACCAACAGTTCTAGCAATCGCAGAGTCAGGGAAAAATCTTGTGTAAACTTCGTTTACAGCGTCTATATCTGCAAGGTTTTTTACAAAAATTGTGTTGCGCACAATGTCGTCAACAGGAACATCAATACTTTCAAGAATTGCTTTGATATTTTTAAGACATTGAGCAGTTTGCTCTTTAATTCCACCAACAACAAGTCTACCTGTTTTTGGGTCAATTGGAAGTTGAGCAGATAAGTTATTATAATGAGAGAAAGAAACAGTTTGTGTTGACAATGGATCAATCGGTGCATTGTGTGTACAATTTACAAGTTTTATCAAGTCACCTGCTTGAGGAGCGTTAGGAATAGTTCCTACACCATTTGAAATCAATGCCTCGATTTGAACTTTTGCATTCATCGGAAGTGCTGAAACAGCAACATTTGTTCTTGCAGGTAGATATGTTGGGAAGTAAGTTTTGAAAATTTTGTCAACAGTGTCAAGCATTGCGATGTCGGTTACAAAAGTTGTAAGTCTAACAACATCATTCATATTGTGGTCAACGCCTTCGACAATTGCCTTGATATTTTCAAAACATTGTGCTACTTGCTCACAAAAACAATCAGAAACCAATTTGCCTGTTTTGGGGTCTACTGGCAATTGTGCTGATAGGTTGTTGTAGTGAGAAAAGGCTGAAGTTTGTGCAGAAGCTGATTTTAGTTCTGCGATTGGATTTCGTGCTAATACTGCGTTAAATGTGCTCATGAGAATTCTCCTTAAATAATATTAATCTATTTAATTGTATCCATTGAACTCTCATTACAAACCAAACAAAAAAAGACGCCCGTTTAGTTTGGGCGTCGTTCAATCAGCAAAAAATTAGACAACTATGCCAAAAAGAACTCGCCCTTTTGACCCGTGCGTATTAGCACTTCCTTACAGCCATCTGTAATATTTACTTTTCAAATTACGATTTTACAATTAAATAAAATACAATGAGAATTATATCTCACAAAAAATTTATTGTCAATATGATTTTATAAAAAACGATGTAAAAATATAATTGACTATTTTATACAAAACTTACAAAGCAGAAGCTTGCAAATCTACGAGTAGGAGTGTCTATTTAAGTCTGCTAGATACGAAGCGTTTTTCAGAGTTCGCATTTTACAGATCTAAATAGACCCTCCTACTATAAAGGCTTGCTAGTGAGTAGCCAACGGGAAGAAATCAGGCGACAGCCGTGACTATGCTCTCTTTTGGTGCGATGGTAACTGGTGAAAATTATGCCAGCTGATTATTATTGTATATTCCGCACCCGCTTTCGTCACTCGTGTTCGGAGACGAGACTCCGACGTTTTTTTGGTGACTTTTTCACGTGAAAAAGTCACCCCAGCGGAGCGCGCATCCTTTTCGTCGCAACGAAAACTCTCTCGTTCTCTTGTTCTTTTCGCCAAAGTGACCCCCCTCGAGGCTAACCAAATCCCCTACTCAACTATTTTATAGGACTTTCCCAATTCCAGTTAGAATAGATAGCATAAGCTTCTATTCTTTCAGCATTTTCATCTTCAGTAAACCCAGCAATAGCATTTCCAACCCTAAAAGTTGGCTCTATAAATAGACTTTCCTTTTGTTCAACACTTGTACAAGTTTGACCAATTATTGTGTCATCAGTAATGTAGACCCATTTCCCATTATCAAGTTTAAAACTCAACCCATCTTCGCCGATTTCTGTAATAACTCCCTCAATATTTACCGCAACATCTGCCATTATAGGTCCAAACATTTCCGGAGCTTCAGAAATTTCTTCGATAATAATTCTCTCGGTTAAGTCAATTTGTGGAGATTTATCATTATTAAAAATCGAAAAAATTCCAATAATTATCACAAAACACGCCGCAATGGAAATATATTTTTTAAAAACTATAGGCTTTTTATACGTTATTTCCGCAGCATTTTCGATTAAATCGTCATCCAAATTACTAATCGCATTATAGATTTTCCTCATAAATCATACCCCTCCTTTTCAAGATGAGATTTTAGTTTGGCACGAGTTCTTGAAAGTATCACCTTTGTGTTGCTCACACTAAGTCCAAAAATTTTAGCAATATCATCAATTTTATCATTGTACCAATATCTACGAATAAAAATATCCCTTGTTTTTTCATCACTATTTCTCAAAAAATCACTAATACTTTTCGATAATTCTTTCTCCGAAACACTGTCAAAAACATCATCACCGCCTATGTCAGAAAGTTCAGAAAGCACACTGTCGAAATGAGTATTTCGCTTATCGGCAGTTAAGTAATCATATCGATTTAAAGCTGTATTTTTTGCAATTTTTCCGAGAAAAGGCAAGAATTTCTTGGGTTTTTCTGGAGGAATTTTATTCCACGCAGTGTTATACGTGTCATTAACACACTCCTCACTATCCTCTTTTATGCCTAAAATATTCATGCAAATTTTTTGTAGATATGAGCCATATTTCCTTGAGGTTTCTAAAATCGCTGTTTCATTTCTGCTTTCAAAAAGCTCTAATATTTCAATATCCTCCACAAAAAACCTCCGTTACCACTCCAGAACACCATTTGAATTTATCACAAGAGCTGTAACTTCGTCCAAAGTTTCGTCGTCAAGCGTGAAGCCTTGAATAAAGTTTCCAACTAAAATTTCGTCGTTAATGGGAACAGTTTCGCCGACATTTTGTGTTTCAAACGCTGTTTCCTCTGTGATGATTACTGTTTTTCCGTTATCAAGAGTGATTTTATTTCCATTAATTTCAGTTACAAAGCCCTCAATATTTATAGCAATTTTTGCAGTTGGCAACAGCTCATTTACTTCTATATCAGTGTCGTTTAACACATTTTCACCTGCTGTTTCTGCATCAAATTCACTTGATAGTTCCACATCAACTGTATCTATCTGCAAGGGGTATGACTCCATTAATTCGCCTGTGTAGTAAACCACGACTTCATCGCCAATTTCAAATTCACTATCCGAAACAGATAAATTTACCATAACTTTATCACCTGAAGATAGCACATGATCTTGGTCGTCGTTTGGAACAACTATGGCGTTAGCTTCGTCCATTTCTTCGATTACACCTCTGAAAATCGCAACAGAGTTGTCATCGGGAATTGCCGGTGGGGCTTGGGTGTTTACTCCTGCGGTGGCTAAAATACCGATGAGAAAGATTGATAGTAGTGTTTTCATTTTAATTCCTCCAAATTTTTGATTTCAACTATATAGTAGGATTTAAGACTAAAAGGTTACAAGAATTTTAGTTTAATTTCAAAAACTAATTTGCAATTTTAATATTATACATTCGATAGACAAAAAATTCAATATTTGAGATGAAGTTATGGCATAAAAATAGTGTAGCAACTTTCGTTACTACACTATAAAATCAATCTTTATGATTATTGTCTTGTGATGATGCTTGTCATGCCTGTAGCAGGATCAGTTGTTACAATAGCATCAGCGTCAGCATCGTATTCGCTTTCGCTTGTTTGACCTTCAAATGTCATAGAAACTGAAGCGCCGTCAAACTCGTATGTACCAGCAAATTCCATGCCAGCCATTGTCATTGTCATGTCGCCTTCAGCTGTGAAATCATAAGTGATTTCTAGAGTGTCAGCAGTAGCTCCCATTGACTCAGCAAAGTCAGCAACTGTGTATTCATTTCCGTCAGCGTCTACAAATCCTGAAAGTTCCCAAGAGCCTTCGATAGAAACTTCTTCGCTACCACCGCAACCAACTAGTGCGAATACAAGCATAAGAGCAAGTAGTAGGCTTGATACTTTGATTTTGTTCATTTTTCTTTTCTCCTAAAATTTATTGAATTTTTTGGCACTCTTGCCAGTCGATATATATTAGCACATTTTTCAGTTTTAGTCAAGCTTTTTTGTTAATTTCGCCTACAAAGCTGTTAGTTTGTCCAAATTTATTTAAATTTTTGAGTGTAATTTTACCACTTAAAGCCCTTTATTGAACACTTTTTATAGAGCATTTCTTTATGGTTTTTTCTTTTAGTAATGGAAAAGTTGCTGTAAACACCACGCATAAAATAAGCATCACAAGCCCAATTCCGACATTATCCGCAACAAATCCAAGCACAGGAGCAAAAATCATCAAAAACAAGGACTTCAATTGTGCCGAAGCGCTGATAACTGTAGCTCTGTTTGATTTGTCAATATTGTTGTCAATTTCATCGACAAAAATCGGCTTTCTAACACTGTGCAAAACATAAATAAAAACATAAATCACGCAAACAACCAAGTATTGTCCCGAAAAAATCGCAAGCACTCCGCAGGAAACAGCATAAGCTATATGTATCAAGGTCAGGCACGCAAGGCTTGTCCTTTTTGCTTTTAATAGGTATGCTTTTTTGGAAAAATACGAGCCAAAAAGGTTGAGCATAGCATATACCAAGCCCAAAACAATCTTTAAATTATCGTCGGCAGATAGCGAAGCAATGAGCGAAATTCCACTACCAATTATGATAATTTCCAAAATTGGCTGTATCAAATCTTTCGTGTAAGAAAAGCCAGCCTCTGCTATGCCCTCTTCTATTAATATGTTTCTAAGTTTTTTGTTTATGCGAAAACTGTCGACAACACCTTTCGCCATTTCTTTAAAAGAAGTGCCGTGTTTTTTGTCAGATGTGTCTAGGAATTTTGGATAACTCATAATCAAAAACAAGTCCAAAATATAAGGCACAACCGAAAACAAAAAGATATAACTGTCAGATGGTACACTGAGTATTAAAACTATGCCAAGCAAACTGCTAATCGCACTGCCAATCAGCGAAAACGAACGGGTTCTGCCGTATACAAAAGCTTTTTCGCTTTGCCAATTTTTCGAGTCTAAATAGGTATAAATCATCGCCTTATGTGTCCCCGACCTAAAAGCTTCACCCAAGCCAAAGAACACCATTCCGAACGCTGCATGTGTGAAAGTTTCGGTTAAAAAGAATATGACAAATGAAACGATATAAAACCCAAAACAGAAATACATCTCTTTTTTTCTTCCGAAATAGTCGGCTATAAAGCCTGATGGAATTTCAAAAACATTCACGATTATTTCTCTAATCGCAATCAAAACTCCGATTTGAAAGAGATTTATATTATTACTCATCAAATATATTATAAGGTATGGTTCAAAAAATTTCAGATTTTTAAGAAAACCATATGCACAAAATTTCTTAATTTGAAAGTCTTTTAAAATGTCTTTGCGTAGTTCCATGCTCATAGTTCACCTGTCAGTTCTCGGATTTTTTTCTGCGCTTCAGCTAAAATTTGTTCGCCTTTTTCAGTGATTGAGTAGTATTTTCGAACTTTTCCCTCGTGGTTTTTACTTTCAACTATCAGATGCCCAGACTTTTCCAAACTGTGAAAAATTGGATAAAGTGTCCCTGGGCTAATATCGTAGCCATGGGATTTCAGCTCTTCAATCATGAATGAACCAAAAATCGGTTCTTCTTTTGCGTGGTGTAAAATGTGGATTTGTATAAACCCTAGAAATAATTTTCGTAAAACCTTGTCTTCCATTTAAATCTCCATTCCGTTGGCTAATAATGAACGCAGTGTTAATTTTTCCATTGTAACGAAATTCGTTATCGTTTTTCGTTATAATATAACACTTCTCCCCTCTTGTCAATACCAACTTTGCTTTTTTATAAATATTTTTCTTTCCTACTCGACTGACACAATATTGACACAATTATTACCTTTGTATAACACATCTTTTTGCTATACTAAGCACAACAAAGGAAAACATAACCTTTGAAAAATTGAAAGCCTGACAACAGGCAAAGAAAGGATAATTATTATGAAAAAACTAAAAGTAGGAATTTTGTTAGGAGCTATGGTATTAAGCCTAGGTGCAGTCACAGCTTCAGCAGCAACAACAGAGGCAACAGAGGACAGCGAGGTGACAAGAAAAGCCCCATTTAATATCGAAGAAAAAGCAAGCGAAGCTGGGCTTTCTGTTGAAGAATATCTTGCACAAATGGAAGTTGAATTTGATGGCAAAAACGCAAAAACAGAGAGAGCTAAAACCCCATTCGCAAACGGCGAAAGACCTGAAGGAGCACCTGAATTCGACGGTGAAAGACCTGAGGGTGCAGTAAATTTTGAAGAAAAACAAGCTGAAATGGAAGAAAAAGC
Source organism: uncultured Oscillospiraceae bacterium (assembly GCA_964371875.1). Classification (GTDB taxonomy): domain Bacteria; phylum Bacillota; class Clostridia; order Oscillospirales; family Oscillospiraceae; genus Heteroscillospira. Next base: position 18,265 of record CAYJOS010000019.1, read on the forward strand.
GACCGAACTTGGCTTGACAGTTGAAGAATATAAAGAGCAAATAAAAGCCGAAAAAGAAGCCGAAAGAGAAGCTTTGCTTTTAGAAAAAGCTACTGAAGCAGGGCTTACAGTAGAGGAATTTATCGAGCAAAACACACCGAATTTCGGTGGTAAAAAGGCTGAATTTGACGGCGAAATACCCGAATTTGATGGTGAAAAACCCGAGGGTATGAACATGCCTAAACGTGGCGAAAAAAACGCTGAAAACTCAGCAGTTAGCGAATAATAATATTTAAATAATAAATCGAAGTGCTATATAACTTCGATTTATTATGCTGTAAAATTTAAAAATGAGAGGTAAATTTATGAAAAAACTAATTATTCCACTTGCACTTTTGATGGTAGTCTTAACCGCTTGCTCAGACGATGAAATAGATATCGTAACCATCACACCTGATCAAGTTGCAGAAGAAACCGTAGCACCTATCGAAGAAAATGTCATTGTGGGCAGAGTTATAGAAATTAGCGAAAAAGCTGTTACAATTCAAGAAATGAACGGTGCTTTAGCTGGTGGCGGAGGCATGGGCGGAATGCCTGAAAATGCTGAAGGTGAACGTCCTGAGGGTATGCCCGAAAACGCTGAAGGTGAACGTCCTGAGGGTATGCCCGAAAACGCCGAAGGTGAAATTTTCGTATATACTATTATAGAAGAAACAACTGTAACAAAAGATGGTTCAGAATTAGCTTTATCAGACGTAACAGTTGACGGTTTTGTCGAGCTTACTTTTAACAAAGATAATGAAATTGAAAACATAACTATTTTACAATAGCTACTTATAATACTATTTTTTGTACACATATGTTATAATAATCATGAGGTGAGTTTATGAAAAAAATATATATTGCTGAGGACGACCAAAATATTTGCGACATTCTTGTCACTCATTTGAGTAGCAATGGATTTGAAGCGCAAGCTTTTTTAGATGGTAGTAGTCTTCTTTCTGAGTTTCAAAAAAATCCTTGTGATTTGATTATAACAGACATTATGATGCCCAAGATGAACGGCTATGATTTGTGTAAAGAAATCAGAAAAGAAAGCATGATACCTTTGATAATGATTTCTGCAAATAACGACGACGTCGACAGAATTTTAGGCCTTGAATTAGGTGGAGATGACTACATAGGAAAGCCCATAAATTTAAGAGAATTGACAGTTAAAATTAAAAACGCCCTTAAACGAATGGAGCTTTTATCATCTTCACCTACAGGCAATGAAACAATAAGCCATTTGGATTTGACGCTTGATTTGGAAAGTCGCTCTGCATTTATAGGCGAAGCACTATTTGACGTTACTATAAAAGAGTTTGATTTGCTTGAACTCCTCTTAAAAAACACTAACAAGGCGTTTTCCAGAGAGAGCATTATTAGAAATGTATGGCAGTATGACTTTGACGGCGATGCTAGACAGGTCGACCAATTGATTAAGCGTTTACGCAAAAAAATGCTTTTGGCAGGTTCTCTTTGTGAGATAAAAACCGTGTGGGGTTTTGGTTATAAAATCGGAGGAGAAGATGAAAAGTAAAATCACAAAAAGACTGGTAATTACAAATTTATTAATCCTAATCACTGCACTTCTTTGCTTTTATTTGGTTTCTGTGTATAACCTAAATACTCAGGCGAGAGAACAAGCCGAGCAACAAATTTTCGCCGAAAGCAGTACAATCGCCGAGCGGACGACCAATACGCACAATATCATCGGCAACATTAGAAACGAAAATATCCAGAATAACGACAGGCCTATCCCCGCTGTTTACAAGCAAGATACATTTATTTTTCCAAGTAAAAATGACAATGTGAGTATTCATATTTTTTGTCAAATTGACGAAAATAGTGGTGAATTAATTTTTCCAGAAAAAAATGCAAACCTTATAAACCGCATTAAACTCGACGAACAAGCCGAAAGTGAAATTTCAGAACTTACATTAGATGAAGCTGAAATTGTATCAATTGAAAACGAAAATTATCTAGTACTTTTAACCGAGCACACAAACGAAGAAAGTAAGAGCATTATCGTTTCTTTGCTTGCGATGGAAACAATAAATACGCTGACAACTTCAAATATAATCTCTTTTGGCATTACTTTTGTGTTGCTGATTGTCTTAGCCTTTTTGCTAATTTCATGGCAGTCTGTACGCATAACAAAGCCTTTAAAAATGCTCACAAATCGTTCTGAAAAATACGCAAATCAGGATTATTCCGAAAGTTTTGCGGTTAACACAGGCGATGAAATCGAGAGTCTTTCGCACAGTATTCAAAGCATGGTCGAGAGTATTATTGCCCACGAAAAATCACAAACTGCACTTTTCAGAAACCTATCACACGAACTAAAAACACCACTTACCGCAATAAGTGGCTATGCTCAAAATATCGAAAATGGCTATTATAAAAATAACGAATCTGCACTAAAAATCATACAGGAAGAATGCGACAGAATACGAAATATTTTAGATAATTTAATATTCCTGAGCAAAATTGATAGTAATGTCGAAAATTTTACTTTTGAAAAACATAATATTGTCGACCTTGTCACGGCTTCTATAGAAAAAGTGGAGTCTATAGCAATCTTAAATGACATAGATTTGCTATACACCCCACATGATGAGCTTATAATTTCTTGTGATAATGAGAAAATTATTCGTGCATTAATCAACATTTTATCTAACGCATTGAAGCACACAAAGGATTATGTGATGGTTAATATCGCAGATGAAATTGATAATATTGCAATAATAATTATGGATAATGGTTGCGGTTTCGATAAAAATAAACTCGACAAATTATTCCTGACATCAACAGGAGAAAGCGTCGATGGCAGTGGAATTGGACTTTTGATTGTGTATGAAATCGTCAAAAAACACGGCGGAAAAATCCAAGTTAAAAACTTAGATCAAGGTGGCGCGGAAATTTGTGTTTTTCTTCCGAAATCTAACTAAGCTTTAATTTTAAAAATATCCATAGTTTTGTGCTCGACTGTTTCGACTTCTAAAATATCAGTAATTTCTTTATTCGTAATTAAGAATATAGAAACATTGCTGATATTTTTGCTTTTTAGAAAGTCTAAATCGACTTTACAAAGCATGTCACCTTGTTTGACCACATCTCCAAGTTCAACAAAAGACTCAAAACCCTCGCCGTTAAGAGTTGAGGTGTCTATGCCGACGTGTAGAAAATACTCAATGCCGTCTTCGTCTTTTATGCAGTATACATGTTTTGCGGCAGATCTTACTTCGATAGTTCCACCAACAGGTGCTGCAACTGCGCCGTCGGTCAGTTCGACAGCAATCCCGTCGCCGATAGCCTTTGATGAAAACGCCGTGTCCTGAACATCCGCCAATTTGATTAATTTACCGATATAAGGACATGCAATTGGGAGCTCTTGTGTTTTTGTTTTTTTGAAAAACATTATAATCACCTCGTCTTTTAATTTTTAAGTTATAATAACACACTTGCAATCGAATGTAAAGCATTAATAAATTAATCTAAACTTTAACGTTAAACTATAAATAAAGTCTAAATAGAATATGCATGGATAATTTATATGTTAAAATTGCACATAAACTTGTATGAGAATTTGCAATAGATGTAGAAAAGTATAAAGAGCTATTGACATATAAAAGATAACGTGTTATGTTTTTACTACAACGATAAAGTGTTTTACAAAAACATAACTTTGAATTTCATTTTTTTGATTAACAAAGCTTAAAAAAGAGGATTTTAATTGCAAAACTTGCATTTAAAATATTTTTTTCAACTTTACTTTAACGTTAAAGTAAAACAAAGGAGGTCTTAAAATGGTCACAATAAAAGAGATAGCAAAAGAATGCGGCGTATCGGCAACAGCCGTCAGCAAAGCACTTCGTGATTCAAAAGACATAAGTCAACACACAATTGATAAGGTCAAAAAGACCGCTAAAGATTTAGGATATATTAAAAACCCCGCTGCCGTAAGGCTAAAAACCAACCGCTCATATAACCTCGGCATTTTGCTTGAAGACGGAACACACAGTGGTCTAACCCATGAATTTTTCGCTTCAATCTTAAACAGCTTTATAAATAGAGCGAGAGAAAAAGGCTATACAGTAACTTTCATTAGCGACAAATTCGGCGATGAAATACTCACATATTCCGAATATGTTCGTTTTCACGGTTGCGACGGAGTTTTGATTGCAACACATGATTTTAAAGACCCTCAAATACTTGAACTCGTGCAAAGCGGCGTTCCTGTTGTTTCGCTGGACTATAAATATGACGACTGCGGTGCGGTTTATTCTGATAATGAAAATGCAATGCGTGAAATGGTAACATATGCCCACGAAATGGGGCACAGAAAAATCGCCTTTATTCACGGTGAAATCACATCGGTTACAAAAACAAGGCTTGCAAGTTTTTATAAAACTTGTGAACAACTCGGAATTGAAGTCAACGATGATTATATCAGAGAAGGTATCTTCCATGACACAAAATCAGCCGAAGAAATTACTTATGAATTACTAAAATTAAAAGAACCGCCAAGTTTCATTTTCTATCAAGATGACTTTGCTTTCATCGGTGGTATAAACGCTTTTGAAAACCTTGGAATTGACTATCCGCAAGACATAAGCGTAGCAGGATTTGACGGAATGTTATTATCACAAGTTGTAAGACCAAAACTCATGACTTGGAAGCAAGACACAACAAAAATCGGCACAGAAGCAGTTAACCTTCTGCTCGAAGCAATAGAAAAACCCAAAAGCTATATCCCGAAAATTGTCGATATCAGAGGCGAGCTTTTACACGGAAAATCAGTTCGAAACCTTAACGAAGTTGAAAATTAATTCAAATAAATTTAATGGAGGAACAAAAAATGAAAAAATCTACTTGGAAAAGAACCCTATCTCTTTTACTCGGAACAAGCTTGACATTATCAATGCTAGCAGGATGTGCAGGCGGTGGCAACGATGCCGATGACGCACCCTCAGGTGGCGACTCAGCCGGAGCAGAAACTGCGGCGCTAACTGTACTTTTCGACCAAACTGACGGTTGGGTTGAAAACTTTAACCCAATGACAACTAGCGTTTATCAATATGTACAAGGCTTTATGTACGAACCACTTATGATTTTTGATAACTACAAAAGCGGTGAAGAAATCATGTGGCTTGCTGAAGATATCATTTCACACGAAGACAACAAAACTATGACTATCAAAGTTCGCCAAGGCGTTAAATGGAGCGACGGCGAAGACTTTAACGCAGACGACGTTGTATTCTCCTTCGAATATTCAAAAGACAAACCCGACATCGACAGAACTGGCGACTGGGACAGAGAAGGCGTTGAAGGAAAAATCGAATCAGTCACAAAAGTTGATGACTACACAGTTGAACTTGTAATGTCTACTGAAAACCGTTTCCACAGAAACACAGTTTTCACAAACAAATGGATGATTCCAGAGCACGTTTGGAGCACAAT